>JBAYZQ010000001.1:0-47021 GCA_041672385.1 Sphaerochaetaceae bacterium
ATAGGATCATCAGCAAGTCCAGCGATACCTGCAATAACAGTTTCCTGTTCATCCATGAAGTTATCAGGATAAGTAACATGTTGTATCATTCCACCATCTTGAACTGTTCCGTATTCTGCCATAAGAGCTTCAGCACCACGGAGATCATCTTCGCTCTGTGAAACTGTACCGGTTACAATACCGATATGAAAAGTTGCAGAATCAGCAGCTTTTTCAGCTTCCGCATTAGCAAAAAGACAACCTGCTGCAATAACTAACATTAACAGCAATATTGAAAATTTTTTCATAATAATTCCTCCCAGAATTTTAAGTTTATTTTATTCTAAATGTTAAATTGTGGTTTTGCAAGTGTATAAATAGAAAACATGCACAAAATGTATATATATACTAAATTTGTGTTAATAAAATAACATAAATTTCACTATAATGAACAACATTTATAGCTATATCAACAACTTGTGTTTTGAATAAATATTAATATCATTAAGTGGTATTTAATATAATAAGTAGTATTAAGTAAAAAAATATGCAATTACAGTTCTTTTTCTTTAAGATTTTGTGTTAAAATAAACTCATAAAAGGAAAAAATATGGATAAGAATTTTTATTGGGGAGTAGCTACTTCATCCTATCAAATTGAAGGGAATTCGGGAAAGAAGGGAAAGGATATCTGGGATGAATTTTGTAATCAAGAAAATAAAATTATAGATAGTTCTTCTGGAAAAATAGCTTGTGATCATATAAATAGATATAAAGAAGATATAACTCTTATGAAAAAATTAGGAATCACCTCCTATCGTTTTTCAATAAGCTGGTCTAGGATTTTTCCAAATGGTGAAAAAGAAATAAATGAGGAAGGAGTTCTTTTTTACCATAATCTTATTGATTGTTTAATAGAAAATAAAATTACTCCCTTTATTACTGTTTTTCACTGGGACTTGCCTTATGCTCTTCATCTTAAAGGGGGATGGTTAAACTCTGATTGTGTAAAATGGTTTTCTGATTATTGTGCGTTTGTTTCCAAAGAGTATTCAGACAAAGTTAAATATTTCATTACCATGAATGAACCTCAGTGTTTTGCCGTTTTAGGTTATCAAACGGGTGATTTTGCTCCAGGGTTAAAAGTTTCCCTTTCTGAACAATTTCAAATTATTCATAATATTTTATTAAGCCATGGAAGTGGAGTAAGAGCTTTAAGAGAAAATGCTAAGCAAGGGCTTTGTATAGGATATGCTCCTACAGCTGAGGTTGCTATTCCAGAAACTGATAGTAAGGAAGATATTGAAAGTGCACGAAAATGCTATTTTGATTGTCAGGAAGTTTCAAATCCAAAATTTCTATGGAATGTTTCAATTTTTAGTGATCCAATTTTTTTGGGAGACTATCCAGAAAAATACTACATTAACTATAAGAATTATTTACCCAAAATAACAAAAGAAGCTTTAAATTTAATTTCTACACCAATTGATTTTTTGGGTCAGAATATTTATAACGGTTATCCAGTTTCAAGCGATGGAAAAGGTGGTTATAAATATGGTCAAAGAAAACAGGGTTATGACCATACTGATATGGGTTGGCCCATAACTCCTTCAAGTCTTTATTGGGGGCCTAAATTTCTCTACGAGAGATATAAAAAACCAATTATTATTACTGAAAATGGGATGGCTAACGCTGATATTGTATCTCAAGATGGAAAAATACATGATTCTAATAGAATAGAATTTTTAAACCGTTACATTGGTGAGCTTTTAAGAGCAAAAAAAGACAATGTTGATATTAGAGGTTATTTTTTATGGTCCTTATTAGATAATTTTGAATGGAATAGTGGGTATTCAAAAAGATTTGGTATAGTTCATGTAGATTATGAAAATCAAAAAAGAACGATTAAAGATAGTGGATATTGGTATCAAGACTTCATAAAAAATAATTTAATAATCCATTGAAGATAAAGATAAACTTACTTAATTCAAATTGTAGTTCTTGCTTTCAATTAGTGTAATATTGTTTTCACGATATTCATATCGAGAAAGCGTGAGTTCTTTTGTTATTCCATCAATTTCCCCAATACAAAAGGTTGGAACGCTTTCAAATTTACTTGTGCTACCACTGAAAGATTCAATATTTATTTGGTAGGTTCCGTTTTCAAAATAATAATCAGCATCCCCATTATGTTGGTGTCCACAAAAATAGATGCTAACATCGTTTTCTTTCATAAGGTGAAGGATATAAGCCTTTTCTTCTTGGCTAGCAAGTGCAAAATAGGTATAAACGTTTAGATTCCCATATAAAGGATAATGGGCTAAAAATATTTTTGGATAATCGCTTGTTGTAACTGCTTCTTTTAGTTTTTTAAGCTGAGTTTGTCCAAAACTTCTTTGTGCATTGTCTAGGCAATAAAATTCAACACCGGAAGCACTAATAGTATAATAAGGTGTTTTATTAGTTGTTTCCATCCAAGGTTTGCGCCATCGATTATTTCCTTTAATATCATGATTTCCAACTATTTCAAAGATTTTATCTTCAGTTAAAGGATTCAATTCATTGCAAAATTCTTTATATGCAGAATATTCATTTTTCTCACCATTATCAGAAGTGTCTCCAAGGTTTAGAGCAAAGTCAAAATTAATATCATTATCATTAATCCAATTTTTGAAAACATCCATGTCCATATTATAAACTCTTGAATCATCATCTCTTCCTGTATGGAGATCAGAAAATAAAAGAAAAGTAGAATCTTGACCATCTTCTTTTATTTGAGTTGTATCTTCAAAATTGCTGTCTATCCAAGCAAGTCCTCCATCTAAAGTACAAGAGGTAATTAAGATAAATATTATTACTAATATAGATAGAAATTTTTTCATCCAATTCTCCAAAACATAAAAATTCCGTATTGATAGGCGCAGGTGAAAATGTTTTCTGTCAAAAAATCAGAAAATAGTAATTGGGATATTAATTTTAAATCTAAATCTTCTGTAAGTTTTATTTTCACATTTTCACCAATAATTAACCCATGAGCTTGTCCGGAATACCAAAAATTGGTGTTAGTAGCTGCAAAAAGATTAATGCTAATTGGGTTCCAATTAAAACCAAGTGTTACGTTATAAGAAGGCAAAATATTAAAAAGTTTCTTGGGTACTTCATCAATTGAAAGTAGTGAAAACTGTAAGCCTGCCTTAATGTCTAATGAAAAGAAATTTTTATTTTGGGAGTAGGCTGCTGACATAACTAAATCATATTGGTTAAACAAATCTTTAGAATTTCTATAATGGGTGGTAAATTGAAGGAATGGAAGTTGATAGTTAGATGTTATGTCAAAGAAAGGAGAATTGAATTGCGTTATAATATCATAATTCTCTCCATTTATACTTGTTTCAATGGAGAGTTTGTTGTTGCTTAATTCTTCTTCATAAAAAGAAACCCCAGTTCCAATAGAAATTGCATACAAACATGAGGTCATTAATAAACATAGAAAAAATGAGAAAAGATTTTTTTTCATTTGAAACTATTTAGTTTTCTTTGGTGGCATGGGGATTCCAGGATTTTCAAATAATTCTTTGATTCCGCCAAGAGAGCTTAAAACAGCACTTGATTCATATGGCATGAATACCATCTTAGTGTCTTTTCCCTCAGCCATTTTTCCAAAAGTTTCAATATATTTGATAGCTATCAAATATTGAAGGTAATTTTCTTGAGTTCCTAGGGCAGTTTTAACTAAATCAATAGCTTTTGCTTCTCCTTCGGCTTTTAAAATTGTTGATTTTTTTGAGCCTTCAGCTTCATTTATCTTTGATTGTCTTACACCTTCAGCTTCTAAAATGGCTGATTGTTTGTTTCCTTCAGATATAAGAATTGCAGCACGTTTTTCCCTTTCAGCGCTCATTTGTTTTTCCATCTGTCTTCTTGTTTCTTCTGGTGGAATAATATCCTGAAGTTCAACTCTGTTTACTTTAATTCCCCATTTATCGGTTGCTTCATCAAGAATTATTTGAAGTTTGTTATTAATGGTATCTCGACTAGTTAGAGATTCATCAAGTTCAAGTTCACCGATTACGTTTCTAAGAGTTGTTTGAGTAAGTTTTTCAATTGCAATTGGATAATTCACAATTTCGTATATTGATTTATTTGGTTCAATAACTTGAAAATAAATTACTGCATCAATTGCTAAGGTTACGTTATCTTTGGTAATTACGTTTTGTTTTGGGTAATCAAGAACTTGTTCTCTTAAATCTACAAATCTGGATTTTCCAAGAGCTAGGTTTCCATCTTTATTAACTACTTTCAATTCTGGAACAGATTTTGCTTTATCTAAGAACGGAATAAGATAATTAACTCCACTATAAAGAGTTTTGTGATATTTTCCTAACCGTTCAATAACCATTGATTTTGATTCAGGTATAATCTTTATTCCCATCAAAACTGTAATAACTACTAAAATAATTATGGCTATTAAATATTCCATAAAATCCTCCCTAAGTTTTGTTCTAGATTCTTATTTCTTTATAACAATAAGTTTGTTTCCATCAATTCTTTGGATAACAACTTCATTCCCTTTTTTTAGTTCTTCCTGCATGCATCTAGCTTGCCAAATAGATCCGTTTAATTTTACGGTTCCTTTTAGGTGATCAATATCTTCGGCAGCTACAGCCACAGTTCCAATCATTGCAATGGCATTGAATTTTTCTTTTCCATCTTTTTTATAAATAACAGGTTTAAGATAGATGAAGAATATTATGAATACAGCTACAAACAAAAGCAATTGAATAGTTAAGTTGTTCCACAAAAGGGACAATAAAAAGGATACAAAAGCACCGGCTGAAAGCGAAAGGAAGAAAAAAGCTGGAGTAATCAATTCTATAAAAAAGAATACAATAGCAAGTACTAGCCAAATATATGATAATAATTGCATAACCACTCCTTTATTTTATAATAATCTTTTTTTTATCTTACTTTCAAATTATATCATCTAACGCAAGAAATTAAAAGAAGAATAAAATTTGTATCTATAGGATTTCTTTACTTTCAATGTCCATGAAATAGTTGTAGGTATCAAGTTTTAATTGTCCACAGGCATCTTGGTCACAGGCAATTATTGCTTTTGGATGAAGTTGCAAGGCACTGCATGTCCACATTTGACTTACTGCTCCCTCAACTACTGCTTGAAGGGCAGGAGCTTTTGCATGTCCATTAATTAAAACTATTACTTGTTTTGAGTTCATTACTGTTTTAACTCCGACTGTTAAGGCTTTTGATGGCACTTGACTTACATCAAAGTCAAAAAATCTTGAGTTAACTATTTTAGTATCGAGGGTAAGGCTCTTTACTCTTGTAAGACTTGAGAGTGAACTGAAAGGTTCATTAAATGCAATATGGCCATCTTGGCCAATTCCTCCTAAGAATAGGTCTATTCCTCCAAAAGAGGCTATTGCTTTTTCATAATCTTGGCATTCTCTTTCAAGGTTTTCTGCCATTCCGTTAAGAATGTGAACATTTTCTTGTTTTATATCAATGAAGTTAAAGAAGTTTTCCCACATGAAGGTCCAGTAGCTTTGTTTGTGAGTTTTTTCAAGTCCAACATATTCATCCATGTTAAACGTAACAACATTTTCAAAGGAAACTTTTCCAGTTTTATTTAATTTGATTAAATTCTTATAGGTTCCAATTGGAGAAGAGCCTGTAGGAAGTCCAAGTACAAAGGGTTTAGCTTTTGTAGGTTTAAAATTATTAATGGTTTCAGCAATGTAATTTGCTGTCCATTTTGACATTTTTTCGTAATCTTTTTGAATAATAACTCTCATAATAATACCTCCGGTGATTGTAAATTAATTAATTTCATTTATTATTCCACCACAAAGAATATAGCCTTCTTCGTCATAAACTACCAGTGATTGTCCTGTGGTTGGAGCTTTTTGTTTGATTTCAAATTCAAAAGATAGTCTTTCTCCATCAAAACTTAAAATCCCCGGTTTTTCACTTCCAGTTGATCTTATTTTTGCAAAGGCTTTTATTGGGCTATCAATTTTATCAATGCTTACCCAGTTGATTTGATTTGCAAATACTGTTTTATGATCTACTTCCTCTTTTGTTCCTACTACTACTTCGTTTGTTGCTACTCGAAGTTCTAGAACGTAGAGAGGCTCAGTATAAGCTATTTTAAGGCCACGCCTTTGTCCTATGGTGTAATTCCAAAAGCCATCATGATGGCCAAGAATTTTAGAATCCATGGTTATTATATTGCCTTCTTTTGGCTTTACATCAAGGAGTTCAACATAAGGCCCTGAGTAAAAGTCTTGACTTTCACTTTGGTCTTCTTTATGTAAATTTAAAGTTTTATCAATTTCTCTTACTTCTTGTTTTGTCATTTCACCTAAAGGGAAAATAGTTTTAGAAAGTTGTTCTTGAGTAAGTTGATATAAGAAGTAGCTTTGATCTTTCTTTTTATCAACTGCTTTTCTAAGGCAATATCTTTCATTTTTCTTTTCAATTCTGGCATAATGGCCGGTGGCGATTTTGTCAAATTCAAGGTTCATTTCTTTTGCTTTTTCAAGTAAAAGACTGAATTTTATTCGTTTGTTACAGAGTACACAAGGGTTTGGTGTTCTTCCTGAGAGGTATTCACTTTTAAAGTTTTTTAGGACAATTTTTTCAAAATCGTCTGATAAATCAATCATATGGGCGCTAATACTGAGTTTTTTGGATAATTCTTCTACTTCGTTTTTAAGCTTATTGGGATCAGCTTTAAAGCAGGCGTTGCGACCTTCTGTTCCTTCTTTTTCAGTTCCCCCTTTCCAAAGAAGCATGGTAGCTCCTTCTACTTCAAAGCCTTGCTTTTTTAAAAGCCAAGCACTGACACATGAGTCAATTCCTCCGCTCATTCCAAGTAATACTTTCATTCAATTCTCCCAAAAATAATATTGCAACTCATAATAACAAATAATTTGATGGCAAACAACAATAATCAAAGTTGTTTTTTAATTAACCTTCTTTTAATAATTTCAAAAAAAACCCCTTATGCTGAATTTATTTGTCCAACATAGGGGGGTATACCTCATCTTTTCGTAAAAAGACAGTAGGGTAGTTTATTTAAAAAGAATCGCAATATATCTTGGTTTTCTTCCAATCTTTTCCCTCGAAATGGAGGTACTTCTCTGAAAGAGCGCCAGTAGGACAAACATTGACACAAGCCATACAGGAAACACAGGCACTTTGGTCCATAAGCTGGTTCAAACCGGCAACAACAACCGTTTGTGAACCTCTATTAGCAAATCCGATGTTTTTCATTCCTGCAACTTCTTCACAGGCACGTACACAGCGACCACAAAGAATACACTTATTAGGATCGTATGCTATGACCGGACTTGAATCATCGATAGGCATAGTTTCTGGATTCTCATCATACCTAGTGGCATCGACACCATATTTTCTTACCATAGCTTGTAATTCACAGCTAGTGAATATGTTTGCAACACCCTTTGAACAGGTAAGGCATGAATGATTATGGGAAGCCAAAACGAGTTCTAGAATTACCCGTCTACATTCAATTAACTCTTGGTCTTCGGTAATGATAACCATTTTATCTTCAACATGGGTACAACAGGAAGGGGTGAGGTCTCGTCTACCTTGAATTTTTACAAGACATAATCTGCAGACACCTGCTTCAGATAATTCTTCATGATAGCAAAGATGGGGAACTTCAATTCCGTTCTCTAGGCAAACCTGCAAAAGGTTCTGGCCTTTCTCTGCTACTACCTCTTGACCATCAATGGTAAGAGTTACATAGGTTTTATCAGGTGAAGCAGCCTCATCTTCATCAAAGAATGATGGGAAAAATCCAAGTTTTTCGGCAATATCGGCCAAAGGATAACCCTCATCAGACTGGGGTAGAGAGGTGCTTTCAAATGGATGAGTCAAAACAACCCCATTATCCATGGTGAAATTACCAGTTCCAACTGTAGAGAGGACTGTTACTATATTTTTGTCATTAAAAACTTTTTTAACGCACTGTAACCCGTTTTCACAAATTAAAGGGATAATGACTGTTGCCCTATCATACATCTCCTTTTTCTTTGGGTCAGCTCGATGGTTTTCTACAAGGGTCAATGTACAAGCAATGCTTATAAGGTCTTTTCCGATGACATTATATCCATCGGCCTTTAGCATTTGTGCCAAAGTTTCCATTGCCTGACTACCTCCGACTCCACACGAAACAACACAGGTGTTACAACTGATAATGGCGATTTTATCATCTTTATTCAATTGATTTTTTAAATCATTATAGCTCCTCGAGCGAAAAGAAATAATCATTATTTAGCCTCCTTGGTTGGCAATTCACTAGCAGAATCCTTACGAACTCCAGTGAAGGTCTCGAAGGATTGCCCAACTTCTTGTTTGTAGGTATCGTACGGTATGGTAATCTCTAGGGTTTCCTTTTTTGCATCTTCAATCATAAGCCCTACATCTACGGTTGTCTCAACAACCTTATAGCCTGGGAAAAATCTTTTAATATTTGATGTTCCTGCACTGCATCCCATCGATAAAATTGTATTTATATCGCTTGAGACTTTTGCAAACCCCAATTTTGGAGTACATGCAGTTGGAACCAAAAACCCGTCTTTCACATTGAATCCATCCTCACGTAGCTTAATAGCAAGTTTTTTCATTCTTACTTGGCCGCCACTTCCGGCAACCCTAACACAGGTTTCACAACCTACCAAGGAAATAATATCATTATCTTTATCTAATTCTTTCTGGATATCTTCATAGCTAATTGCTTTCGTAAATATCATGTCCATTCTCCTTTTTTTATGATTTTGCCAGAGCTTCTTCATACTCATTTCTAAAGTATCGCAAGGTACTTAAGACTGGATTAGCTGCGGTTTTACACAAAGCACACAATGCTGTTTTCTGAATGACTCGAGCCAATTGTTCAAGTTTTTCAATATCATCAGGTTTTCCTTTCTTTGCACAAATCCTATCTAGAATCTGTAGCATCTGCTTTGTTCCTTCTCGTCCAGGAATACATTTTCCACAGGCTTCTTCTTTGCAAAATTCCATAAAGAACCGAGCGATATCGACTGCAGATTTATCATCACAAATAACAATCAATCCACCACTACCCATAATTGCGCCATATTCTTGAAGTGTTTCATAATCCACGGGAACATCGATATATTCCAAGGGAATACATCCACCTGAAGGACCGCCAAGCTGTGCAGCTTTATAATGCTTTCCTTCTATCACACCTCCAGCGATTTCTTCAACAATAGTACGAAGAGTAGTTCCAATAGGAACTTCCACACAACCAACATTGTTGATATCTCCGGTTACGGAGAAAACTTTTGTACCTGGACTCTTTTTTGTACCAAGACTAGAGAACCAAGAAGATCCTTTAGTTATAATCTGGGAAATATTAGCCAAGGTTTCTACATTATTTAGAATAGTAGGCTTTTCGTTTAGTCCCGCTAGGGCAGGGAATGGTGGTCGTGGTCGTGGATTTCCCCTACGTCCTTCTATCGAACGCATCAGGGCAGTTTCCTCGCCGCAAACAAAAGCTCCTGCACCTTCATAAACTTCTATATCGAAAGCAAAACCAGAACCCAGAACATCATCACCAAGTAAGCCGTAGAGCCTTGCAGCTCTGATTGCCTTGTTCAAAATTTCTACTGCCAAGGGATATTCTGCTCTACAATAGACAAAACCTTTGTGGGCATTGATGGCTTTTCCAGCAATAAGCATTCCCTCGATAATACTATGAGGGTCACTCTCAAGAACACTTCTGTCCATGTAAGCACCAGGGTCGCCTTCATCTGCATTACATAGGACATATTTGGTAGCATTGTCATTTTTGGAGGCAAATTTCCACTTTAGTCCGGTAGGAAATCCTGCGCCGCCACGTCCACGAATTCCAGATTGCAACACTTCTTCAATGATATCCTCAGCTGTCATGGCCGTAAAAGCCTTTATTGCACCTTGATATCCATCTCTTGCAATATAATCGTCTATCTTATTGGGATCGATAAGACCTCTGTTTCTCATAACACGTTGTTCTTGAAGCTTGAAAAATGGAATATCCTCGATGGCGGGAATAGAAGAATCCATAACAGCTTGTCCTGGCATTACTCCCTTATTTTTCTTTCGTTCTTTGATATCAGCTTCCTTGCCTCGAGCATAAGCATATTCAGCTACTACACGAAGTCCTTCAACATGTTCTTGTATGATTCTTTCCGCTTTTTTTCTATCAACATTTTGATAGATTATTGGTTCTTGACCAGGAACTTCTACTGTAATGAGTGGCTCTCTTGAACAAATACCTGCACATCCTGTAGTGATGATTTTGGTATTTTTTACACCATCTTGTTTCAGTTTTCCTTTTATGGCATTGAGCACATCGGTTGCTCCTGAGGCTATTCCACAGGTTCCCATGTGTACATAAATATTTGTTACAGTACAATTCTCAGATTCGGCTTTTTTCATCTTGTCCCGAATTTCGATTATATCTGTTGGCATTTTAATTTTCATTATTTTTTCTCCTACGACAAAATTCTTTATTTGTATTGGGCCAAAATTCCATCTACACTTTCAAGGGTAACCTTTCCATATATTTTGCCATCGACAACTAATACGGGAGCAAGGCCACAGGAACCGAAACATCGGGCTTTTTCAAGAGTGAAACGTTCGTCTTTTGTACTTTCACCAATGTTTATACCCAAATCATGGGAAATCTTTTCTGCTATCTCTTTTCCGCCCTTTACGTAACAAGCGGTTCCGAGGCAAATTTGTATTCTATGTCGGGCTTTTGCTTTCATTGAAAAGAATGAATAGAAAGTTACCACACCATATATTTGGTTGGCAGGAATTCCTGTCTTTTCTGCGATTCTTGCTTGCACACATACGGGAATATAGCCCAAAAGCAACTGTACTTTTTCCAATAAAGGAATTAAATTGCTCTGATTGTTTCCACATTTCTGTATAAGTGCATCAAGTTCTTCTATCTGAGTAGTCGAAAAATTTTCCAGACTGTCAGCATTCATATTTTCTACCTCCTAAAATATTCAATAACGTAATCGTTAAAATTTTAAAAAAGAGAGAGGTTATATTACCTGTCCCTTATAATTTAATCACATCTGTTTCTTTAAAAGAATCAGAATATCAGTAAACAAAGGCTCTTCTTCCTTCGTGACTGCAATGGAAAGCAACGAAGACTCGATGGCTGGGTAATCGTAAGATATTCCTTTCAAAGCATTTTTTAATTTCTGGACAAAAGAGAGAACAAGCGTATCGGTAATGACTTTCACTTCATCAATATGACCGTCGACTAAGTTCAGCCCCAACCAAAACTCTCCCCAAGGATAGCCTTTCTCAAAATGTACTTCAAAAGAGGGGCTTTCACCAAAGGTCCATTGCCAGGAAGAATATTTTTCATAGAGATTAGCTAATTTCGGGTTGGAAAAATTCTCGGATGAATAACTTTTAATATCCAAACATTCTCCATATTCTTTCTGAAACGACATAATAAGTCTTTGCTGCATTTCTTCAATGGTTATGTTTTTCTCAATTGAAGCCAAATTCATAACTCTCGAGGAAACAGATTTGATTCCTTTTGAAATGATTTTATGGTTTGAAGGTGTAAGATATTTTGATAGATGTGTCAAATCAGCACTTACAAGCAAAGTTCCGTGATGAAAGGATGAGTTTTCTCCATAAAAATAGGCATTGCCAGAAAATTTTTTACCGTCTATAAGCAAATCATTTCTTCCAGAAAATGCCGCAGAGAAACCAAAGGAGTTTACTGCTTCGAGAATCACTTTCATCTGTCTTTTTTGGTCATATAGTGCATTATTCGCGATAAAGGTAAAATTTAAGTTACCTTTATCGTGGAACACTGCACCTCCACCTGACAATCGCCTTACAAGTTTAACTCCATCGGTTTCAACTTTATCCAAATCACATTCTTTCCAGGGATTCTGGTTACTTCCGATAACAATAGTATCGTTGTTTTGCCAGAGATACATGAGAATTGTATCTTCATGTATATTAGAGAAAAGATATTCTTCAAGTGCAAGGTTGAACCAAGGATCGTTGCTTTCTGACAGAACTATCGAACTATTCTGCCTTTTCAATTTCTATGAGTTCCTGTCCGATTTTTATCTGAGTTCCTTCAGTTACAAAAACGTTAGTTACTGTACCGTTCATCTTAGATTTGATGATGGTGTTTCCCTTTACCGATTCAACCTGGAGGATTTTATCTCCGATTTTAATTTCGTCATTGACTTTAACGGAAATTTTTCCAACTTTTCCTTGCTTTGCATTTTTAGTCAAGGACTCTAAAATTATTTTTTTTGTCATATTTTTTACCTTTTGTTGCAGAAGATTTAGTTATCTTTTGATTCATTTCACACTTTGCCTGGAATTTAGTTTTCCAGGCAAACAAAAATACATGTATTGCTACCAGATACCATCCCATCAAAAAGATGAGTTTCTAGGAAAATCTTAAGCAAAATCCTTTTCAAATTCATCAAGGGATTTCTTAAGCATAGTTACACTATAAGCCATAGAAGGACCACCGCCAAAAGCTACAGAAACCATGGCAGCCTGGAGAATTTCATCTCTTTTGGCACCGGCCTCAAGAGCCTTGTAGGTATGATATACGATACAGTAGAGACAGCGATTGTAACATGCGATACCAATACTAATTAATTCCTTTGTCTTTACATCCAAAGCACCATCGGTATAGGTAGAACCTAATAGTCCCATAAAACCTTCAATTGAATCTTTAGTCGCATCCATTTTGCTGAATTCGTCCAAACCATTTACAAAATCGTTTAACATTTCTCTTGGATTTTCTTGCATTATTTACACCTCTTTTAAAAATTATTTTAGCGCTAAATACTTAACGAGTTACGTTAACATTTTTTTGGGCATATGTTCAATATAAAAAAAACAGAATATATAAAATTTATAGATATTTTTTTATCAAATAAGAATAAAAATATAAAAGATATAAAGGCTCTTTTATTTCTAAAATCATTATTTGTAATTGTTAGCTGAAAACTAGTTAAAAAGAATCTTTACAATAATTCCTATCGGGAGGAACATCCTAATAAAGTTAAGAAAGAAAAAGAAGAAAATGTAGTATCAAGTACAAAATTTCTTGTTGAGGTTAAGTTTTTTGAACTCTGTTATAAAGCCAATTTTTTTACTGTAATATTTTTTTTTAATAAAATAAAACCTTGACATTTCTTTTGATTTCAAATAATATCACCTCTGTCAACGGGGCATTCTTTCGAGAATTGTTTTTCGTAGATATTTTGAGGGCGTAGCGAAGCTGGTTATCGCGACGGCCTGTCACGCCGTAGATCGCGGGTTCGATCCCCGTCGCTCTCGAAATGCTTCTTACCTTAGGGTAGGAAGTTTTTTTTTGCTCAAAATCATTTCTATGTAATTAGTATCCATATAATTTAGGTTTTGAACTTCAATGGTTTAAAAAAGTTCCTTGAAAACAGAAGATAGTTTTAATCTGTAGAAAATGTGCTTTCTATAAAGGATAAATGTCTATTTAATGAGTTTAAAATTATAAAAATAATATTCTTGTAAAAGCCAATATATTATCCTACAATCATTCTTGTAGTTTCATAGGAAAGGAATGTGAAAATTAAAAGCTTAAAAAAAAAAGGAAAAAAAGAAGTTTACCAAAATCATATAAGAACTAAAATTCTGAAATGGATGGTTTTTTTATGCATCTTTCAAGCTATTACAATTGGAATAACAACATACCTAATTAATTCAAAAACTCTAATAGAAATGGAAAAAGAAAATATTGAGGAGTTAACTGGAATAGTAAACAAAGACATCGACAGCAAGATAGATGCCATCAATGATATAGCTTTTGATTTGGCAATTAATCAAAGCTTAAAAGATAATCTTAATCAAACAAATCCATTGGAAATAAGTAGAGCTAAAGAATATATAGAAAATTTATTTTCTAATAAAGTAATAACAACTTCTGAAATTTCAGATATTTGCATAATTGATAAAGCAGGGAATATATATACTTCTAATTTACTTCTAAAACTTCCAAAAGGATTTGAATTTTCAGACTTTGAAGACTTTTCAGAAGTTGAAAAAAGAAATGGTGGTGTGGTTTGGTTAGATAATAATAATATATTAAGGGATTTCGCTGAAAATAGATACTCGAGAACCCCTTTTTGTGATTATGACATATCTGGTGCTTCGCTCATAAAGAGTTATGCACAGAAGCAGGATTTAGGCATTCTTTTTATTTTAATAAAGAAAGGTTTTTTCAAGGATTTAAAGTATTCAAGTTCAAAACTAAATAACATTCAGCTTTACTTAATATCACCGAATAAAAGTAAAATAATTAATATTTCCGAAACAGAAGGATCTTTAGATCAGGAAATACTAGAAAAAATCAATACAGAAACAAAATCAAGCATATTTATATTAGAAGGGACTAATAAGAAGTGGATTTCATACAAAATAAATGAAGCTACAGGTTGGACCTTTGTAGCTGTCTCATCAATTACTAATATTCGTAAAAGTTTTTCTTTCATGCTCAAAATTATGATTATAGTAATTATGATTTCTATTGTAATAAGTGTATATATTTCATGGAAAAGTACACAAAATATTACTAGAGGAATTAATGAAATGGTTAATAAAATGGAGGAAGTAGAGGGTGGTAATTTTGATGTAAAGGTTGATACAAAACGAAATGACGAAATAGGTTATTTAGCTAATGGTTTTAATGACATGGTTGAAAGAATTAATCAATTAATACGAACAACTTATGAACAAGAAATTTTAACAAAAGATGCACAGTTTAAAACTTTACAAGCTCAAATTAGCCCACACTTTTTATACAATACTTTGGATATGTTAAATTGGCGGTTGATAGAAAGCAACCAAATAGAATTAAGTAATTCAATCCAAGCCTTAGGACAATTATTGCAATATTCATTGTCCTCAAACTCAAAAGAAACACTTAGAAATGAAATAAAAAATGTAGATTGTTTTGTTACATTATGTAAAGAAAGCAAAGAAATAGATTATATAAAACAAATTGATGAAAGAATTAATTTGGACATGGTATTACCAAAGTTAACATTACAACCAATTGTAGAGAATTCCTTTATACATGGTTTTGAAAGAAGAAAAAAGGGGAATAAACTGACATTATCCATTTCATTAAAAATACAATATATCATTATTAAGATTGAAGATAATGGAATAGGAATGGAAGATGAAAAAACTGAGTTTTTATTAAAAAACACTTTGCCTGATAAAGAAAATAAATCCAATCATTTGGGGTTTAACAACATTATGAAAAGGTTAAAGATAATGTTTGGTGAGAATACCTCAGTTAAAATAACTAGTAAATTTGGATTAGGAACAGAGGTGAAAATTTACATTCCCAAGGATAAAATTATAATAAAATCGGAGATTAAAGAAAAATGAGAATAGTAATAATTGATGATGAAATAGTAATTTGCAAAGGCTTAGCTAAATTAGTAAAAAATTATTCCAAAGAAATAGAAATTGTTGGAATATATTCTGATTCAGAAGAAGCTAAGGAGTTATGCAATTGGAGCATAATAGATTTAATTTTTATGGATATAAACATGCCGGGATTAAATGGATTTCAATTACTTCAAGAAGTTAGAGATTTAGGATATAACCCTCTGTTTTTAGTAATAAGCGGGCATGCTGAATTTGAATTTGCTAGGAAAGCACTAAAAAATAGTGCTGTTGATTTTATATTAAAGCCAATAATTCCAGAAAAATTATATCAAGCTCTAGATGAAGCTGAAACATTACTCAAAAAAAAAGAAATTGATCAATTCCTAACAAATAATAAAAATTACATTGAATATAGCAAATTTGCTGAGTTTTTATTCGATACAGTTAACTATTCTTATGAGCAAATGGATAAACTTTTAGAAAATTTACAACTTAAAGGAAGTTTTTTTGTAATTGAATTGTTATATCTAAAAGAAGAACTTAATTTTCAAATAAAATCTTATGATGATAATACCCAAATCTTCAATTTTCTAGTGGGTACAAATATCTATTCAATTTTACTAGTAACTAAAAATCCTGATTACAATTCTGTACTAGATAATTTTAATACTGACATTAAAATTAAATTTCCAAATTCTAATAGAAGTTCTGAATATGTATCAAAAAATATTAAAGAAATACATCAATTATTTGCTAAAGGATTATGTGAATTATCAACAAAATATAATCAGAGTGATTTTGATAATAATAATAAACTAAACAACAATACTAAGGAAAAAAAATATTCCTCCATAATAAACCAAGCAATTGAAAAGATTTATAAATCCTATAGCAAACCATTATCGCTTTCCCAAATTGCTGATGACTTAGAAATCCATCCAACCTATTTATCAAATTTGTTTAAGAAAGAAACCAATCATACTTTTGTAGAATTTTTAAATACCTATCGTATAGAAAAAGCTAAAGAAGTATTAGAAGACCCCTTAGCAAAAATCTGGTGGGTTTCTGAAAAGGTTGGATTTGCAGATCAAAAATATTTCAGTCAAGTTTTTAAAAAAACTACCGGAATTACTCCTTTAGAATTTAGAACAAATTATTATTTTAATCATTGTTAATAGTAATTATAGTGTTTTTTAACCTTTTGGTTCCAATCATTTTTAGGATATAGTCAAAATAGATTAAGAAATGAAAAGAAATTATTGTTTCCTTTGTTTCTTATAAGAGTAGTTCAATCCAAACGTTTAAATTTTTCACCGTTGATTGTTAATCCAGAAAGAACTTTGAATTAACTCTGTAAATTTAGACAACATTAAATCAATGTTTACTTTTGTTCCAATATTTTGAATATTATAACTTTCGTCTTCTATTAATTTGCCTCTTTGTTCAAAATTTTGAGTTTCAACAGATAAATGAACTTTTTCAAAATTAACAATATTTGGTTCCTCTAAAACGTAGTAAGCCAAGATATCATGTAAGGGCATAAGTGGCTTGCCATCCATAGTAATGTGAGCCTTACAACAAGATTTGATAATTGAGGAAATCAAATTTCCAACATCATCATTTGCTAATTTCTTAGTATAATCCACATCAATATTTACTTGTTTTGTAACATCAAGAGGTACAATTCTTATATTAGAGATATTTGAAAAAACTATTCTTGCTGCTTCTGGGTCATTGAACATATTTGATTCAGCAAAAGGACTAACGTTACCTTGACACCTATATGCTCCACCCATAATTACCAACTCTTTCAGATTCTTACCAAAATTTGGATCTAACTTAATAGCTAAAGCAATATTAGTAAGAGGCCCAGTTCCAAGAACTGTATACTCTTTGGGATGTTTTTTAACAATTTCCATTAAATATAGTGGAGCTATTTTATCAGTGACAATTGTATTAGTGGTTACTTTTGAGGTAGTTTTATTATAAAATTCCTCAATTGAATCATCACACTTTCTACATCCAATTATTTTCTTTTGAACTAAAGGTTCTGAAACACCAGGATAGATTTTAACATTTTTTAAACCAATTTCATCTATTAGTTTCTTAGCAATCTTTCCTCTCTCTAAAGAGCTAATACGCCGACCATATGGTGTAATAGCTTTTAATTCATATTCCTTAGAATTTGCTATAGCAAATAAAGTTAACAAATCATCTCCAATTAAATCTGTGTCATAAATTAATTTCTTTTTCATTTTATTACTCCTTTAAACCAGTGGAAGAAATTCCTTGAATATAATACTTTTGAAGTGGAACTAAAAAGCAAATAGGAATTGCAATTGCAATTATTGTTGCTGCAAGAATTATTCCCCATTCTACTTTTTCTTCTCCAGTGAATTCTGAAATAGCAACCTGAACAACTTTATATTTCTTTTCCGATGCTGCAACTAAAGGCCATAAAAAGGCATCCCATTGTTGAATAAATGTCATTAAACTCGCTGAGATAATTACAGGTTTTGATAGTGGGGTGATTAATTCAAAAAATATTTTAAGTGTTCCAGCTCCATCTATAACTGCAGAATCAATAAGCGCTGAAGGAATATCTCTGAAGAATTGGGAATAAAGGAAAACTATCATTCCATTTGAAATCATAGGTAATATTAAGGCCATCCTAGTATTTAACAAACCCATATGTCCAACAGTCTTATATAGTGGAATAGCTATCATTTCAAAAGGAATCATGAATGAAAATAAGAAGAAACTAAATAATATATTCTTTCCTTTAAAGTTATATTTTGCAAAAGCAAAACCTGCTAATCCATTTACCACGAATCCCAATATTATTGTAGACAAAGATACAATTAGTGAATTAATTAAAGGCCTTAAGAATTGCCATCTAGTAAATAGGCTTTTATAACTATTTAATGAAAAGTTTTTAGGTATAAAAGTATAAATACTTAAGGGAGAAACATATCTGAAAATTTTAGAATCATCAGTTCTAAATGAATTTCCTAAACTCCATATAATAGGAAAGAGGGTATAAAGAACTAATAAAACTAATATTATAAAATAAATTATATTAAGAATTACTGTAAGTCTTGTTTTTTGCTTTACCATTTTTTTCTCCTAGTCTTCGTTTTTTAAAAAATGCATTTGTATTCCAATAATTATAAAAGTTATAAGCAATAGAATTGTAACAATGGAATAAGACCTACCATAATTTGCAAATTTGAAAGCTGCTCTATAAGCTTCATACATTAATGTATCAGTACTTCCTTGAGGACCGCCTCCAGTTAACATATAAACCGGAACGAAAAGGAATAGATTAATCATTGTATCGGAAATAATTACGAATTTTAAAGAGTTTTTCATCATTGGAATAGTAATGAAAAAAAGTTCTTGAAAATAATTAGTTCCATCAATTTTTCCAGCTTCGTAAAGACTTGGGCTTACATTTTGAAGACCAGCTAAAAGGAATATCATCCAATAAGCAACACCTTTCCAACAACAAATTATTATTATTAAAGTCAAGGCTTGATTAGGACTAGTTAAGAAAGGTTGTGGAGCAATCCCAAATTTTGCAAAGATAGAGTTTATTGGGCCTTGATTTGGACTTAAAAGCATATTCCAGATTGTTGAAGCGACTACCATATTAATAGCTACTGGAATGTATATTAAAGTTCTTGCTATCCTAACTGATTTAAAATTTCTATTCAGATAAATTGCCATTGCAATTCCTAGAATTATCTGAATTGGAGTAATAAAGATATTGAGTTTAAAAGTGACCCATAATGAATTAGTGAAAGTAGGATCATTGAATAAAAATTTATAATTCGTGAACCAGGCGAATTTTATAATTCCTCCCTTTGCTTTTACAAAAAAACTTCCTATTACTGAATAAAGTATTGGATAAATTTTGAACACCATTATTAAAATTAAAGCGGGAAGAACAAGAAGATATGGCTCTATCATTTTTTTATTTATTTTTTTACTTAACATTTATTATTTCCTAATTAGAATAACAAGGATGGTAAAAACCATCCTTGTAAAAATTTATTAATTCAATATATTACTTATAAATAGCAAGTTGTGCAGCAATAGAATTTACAGCATTATCTAAAGCTTCTTTTACTGGAGCATTATTTCTGATATCTTCCATTGTACTAGTCATTATTGATTCCCATTCTCTATAACCAAGAATTAAAGGTCTAGGTTTGGCGGTATTCATAGCTTCTTTAGCTGCCAATCTAAATGAAGTTTTAGGAAATTCACTAAAATTATCATCTACTAAATAATTATTAAGTACATCTTTTCTAGCTCCAAAGTCGCCTTGTACGTCTAGATAGATATCATTTCCTTCATAAAGTGTTAAATATTTGATAAATTCTGCAGCTAATTCCTTATTTTTAGAATAGTTACTTAATCCAACATGCCATGAATCTGTTGGTGTAACAGGGGTCCCGTTTTCAAAGTAAGGTAAAGGCATATACCCATAATTTAGGTCAGGAGTGTTTTCGAAGGTTTTATAGTCAAACATATTACCAGCTAAGAAACAAAGTTTTCCAGCTGTAAATAAAGCTTGTGTTTCGGCAGGTGCAACACCTTTAGGTGAAATATCCAATTTGTTATGAATATCTTGGTACCATTGCATTGATTCAATAAATTCTGGGCTATTTACAAAACCATCAACGGTAATTCCATCAGGGCCAATACCTTCTGCTCTTAAAGAATTTGGAAGTACTAATACTTGATAAGGTCGACTTATTTGCTCAAAAGTAAATCCGTAAACAGAAGGGTCATTAGCATTTCTTACTTTTATACAAATATCTGAAAATTCAGACCATGTCATTCTGTCTTCGTATTCTGAAGATGGATAAGGTATTCCAGTCTTGTCTAAGATATCTTTGTTGTACCAAACAATAGCACAAGAATTCTTTAGAGGAGGTGCATAGAATTTACCATCATACATACTTGAATCTTTTAGAGCATCTGTAAAAGAATTCATTTCTTCCTCAGTCATATACTCTTCCATTGGTGCGATAAATCCATTGTAGGCATATCCAGTAAGCATTGGTGCATCCGTTAGAATTACATCATAATTATCATCTTTACTTCCCATTTTAATTTCAATAGCATCAAATAGCTGATTAAAAGGGAATTCTTCCATTTCAACGGTTACTCCAGGATGTGATTTTTCAAAAGCTTCTACTACTGCAGTTAAAGCATCATGATATCCTCCGTAGGTGATAAATTTTATTGTTGAAGAAGTTGAGGCTTCTTCAGTAACTTCAGTTTTACCTTGTGCGAAGATAAAACTACACGAAACAACTAAAATAATTAAAAATACAAATAATTTTTTCATATTTTTCTCCTTTCATTTTGTAATTGAATTTTATAACGTATAAATGTTAAATAATATTCTAAATTTTAAAGATAATTGCTTATTTTTACAGATATTAAATCCAATTTGTTTATTAAACCTTAATAATAAAAAAGTAAATTGTGAAATATCTTTATATACCAACTTGAGATGAGAATTTATAAATCGTTTTTATTGAAAAATCTTTTAAAAAAAATATAGATGATTTTAAAATCTTATAGTAAGTTTTCTCCTTTTTCATTATACAACTAAGGTTTTTTTTAAATTCTTTATATTACCAAATACATGTAAGCCCTATTCAAAGTGAGAAAACTATTTGCTTAAGCATTTATCAATAAAAGAAAGATCAGCTATTATAAAACTTCAAAATTTTAGAACTAGATGTATTGTAATTGTGGGAATATAGAATCTCAAAACATGCCATTAAAAACTGAAAATTATAATATTACAACTTGTCTTGTCTATAATGTTAGCAAAGCTCTTGCAGATGGTGAAATCTTAAAAAAGCCTAAAGATTCAATTTTTTAAACCCTAACTCTATTGTAAAGGATTTGGATTACAAAAGATAAAAAAAGAATTATGATAATTACAAACCAACCAAATATTGCTTGATTTGTCCAAAATTAAAGTAAGAAAAATTATAATCTTGACAATAATTGATTATTTTATTTCTTTTCTTGTTTTTTTCTATTGCGATTTAAATATTTTGGAAATATAATATTTTCTATAATGTGATTTTGAAATCATTATTTAGTTAAAATTTTTATGTTTACAAATACAATTTTTTAAGCCTTGTTTTATTTCAAGTAAACTAAGTATTGTTTTTGGTAAAACATATTGGGTTATGTAAAAAAATACCAGAGAAGAAAATAAAATGAGGTTCTTTAAGTTAATATATGTGGTGTAAATACTGTAACATGGAAACAAATGAGAATATCTGTAGTACTTGTGGAAATGAGACGAGTGTTGAGATTTATCACGCTACTTTTTGGTGTAAGAAATGTAATGTTCCTTTTGTGACAATAATGGAGAATAATTCTGTAAAAAGTGGTAAGTGTCCCTCTTGTGGAGAAGAATCCAATATCAGATATGAAGATATTAGACCTGTATTTCCGGAAGAAAGAATACTAGGAGAGATGCTTTGTAATGTACCGATTTATTCTTGGCTTAACTCTTCTGTTTGGAAAGCTAAAGATAGATACATAGTTGATGGTATTTCATACAGAACCACTCCTGGAGTTTATGAACAACTTGATTTAACAACTTTTAGGGAAAAATTAAAAAAAAATCAACAGAAAAATAATAAAGATGCTTATCCTATTTTTAATAATTATATTGCAAAATTTGTAGATTTAAATGAAAGTTGGTTAAATCAATTCACCCAAGAATCTGTTAATTGGGTTAGGAGCACAAGAGAAAACCCAAAATATAGAGATATGAATTTTATGGTTTCTTTTTCTGGTGGAAAAGATTCTACAGCTGTTTCTGATATAGTTATGAAAGCTATTGGGAGCCCAAGAATTATGCACCTTTTCGGAGATACTACTTTAGAATTTCCTCTTACCTACGAATATATTGAAAAATACAAAGCAACTCATTCTTTTACACCAGTTCGAACTGTTGTAAATAAAGACCAAAAATTTCAAGATTTAGTTGATGAAATAGGTCCACCAGCAAGACTTATGAGATGGTGTTGTTCTATGTTTAAAACTGGTCCCATTACTAGAAAGTTAAATCAAATGTGCAAAGTTCACGAAGATGATGAAAACAAAAGTCATGATCGAATATTTACCTATTATGGTATCAGAAAGAACGAATCTGTATCAAGAAGCAAATATGATAGAATTGCAGGTACTAATGAAAGTATTAAAATTCGTAAACAAGTAGTTGGATCTCCAATATTTTTTTGGAAGGATGTAGATGTTTGGTTATATTTATTAGCTAATAAAGTGATATTTAATGATGCTTATCGTTTGGGATATGATAGAGTTGGATGTTGGTGTTGTCCTAATAATAACCAACGTTCTCAATTTCTTTCAAGAATTTATATGCCTGAAGAGTCCCAAAAATGGAGAAATACACTTATCAAATTTGCTATTAAAGTGGGCAAACCTGATCCTGAGGTTTATGTGGATTCCGGAAAATGGAAAGCACGTCAAGGTGGCAATGGTCTTGCAATTTCCAAACAAATAAAAATACAATACAGTAACTGTACTTCAGAGGAAGATGCAAGAGTTTTCAAATTACAACGTCCTTTAAATGAAGAGTTTTATTCATTAATGGTACCTTTTGGATTTGTAAAGAAAGGTAGAGTTTCCTTAAATGAAGTTGTGGTTTATCATACAGTTTCTAATATGCAAATTATTTCTATTATTCCTTTCTCACAAAATGAGTATTTGTATTCAGTAAAAATAAAAGTTTTAAATGTTAAAGATAAAGAAGATTTATTTAGAATGATAGGTTATCAAATTCGGAAATTTAATAGTTGTAAGAAGTGTTTAAAGTGTGAATCGATTTGCAAATATGGTGCGATATCAATAACAACTCAAAATGGCTATAGGATTGATAGTAAAAAATGTAGACATTGTTTGATTTGTGTAAATCAAAAATATCTTCCTAATGGTTGTCTGATGGGAAAGTATTTAAGGTCAAAAGAGGATAAAAATGAAAATTAGATTAAAAGCCCATCAAACCTTTTCAATTAGAATGGGCTGGTTATATAAAGGACTTAATAATATTATTGAAGATACAGAAAATACTGGGAAGCCTTCTACAATATTTATTGATAAAACTGGAATGGTCCGATTAGGGATAGGATCAAATATGGTTAAATCTTTAAGATATTGGATGGTAGCCACCGGGTTAACAAGTGAAAATATAAGTGGAACAAATAAAGGACAAATTTCAACTGAATTTGGGAATTTAGTTTATGAAAATGATAAACATTTTGAAAAAATAGGGACTCTTATACTATGTCATTATAATCTTATTAATAGTATTGAAAATGCAACAAGTTGGTACTATTTTTTTAATGAATATTCTCCAAAAGAATTTACCAAAGAAGATATTTGTCTAGAAGAAGAGAATTGGTTAAAAGGTTTTACACAAAACCCACCTGTAAATTCCGTGGAAAGTGATATAGACTGTTTGGTTAAGCTTTATTGTAGTACTATTGAATCAATAAATAATTATGAAGATAATAAAGTTTCCCCTTTTGTAAATTTAGAATTAATAAAGAAATCAATTAATAAAAACCAATTTTTTAAAAGTTCTCCTAATATTGATAATATTCCTTCCGAGGTAGCAATGTTTATCATTTTGAAACAATTAGAGGCTTCTAATTTTGAGAATAAAAGCATTTTAAATTTTGAATGGTTAATAATAAAACCCAATTCTCTTTCTAAAGTATTGAATCTTCAAGTTGAAGAATTAATTAGATTAATAACAAAACTTGAAAAAGAGGGTTTTTTAAGATTTATAAAAACAGCAGGTTTGGAACAAATAATAATAAATGAAAAAATAAAAAGTAGTGAAGAAATGTTAATTAAATATTATAAGAGGGTTAAAAATGAAAGATAATATAAAAATTCGTTCAAATTATAGGCCTTCAACAAATTTATTTTTTGACAAAGGTAATTGCGGTTTGGTTGAAGGCTATATCCCAACTTCGGAAACTTTAGATTTATTGGATTTTTTGCTACAACCGGTGCTTTATTCAGGTTCTGGAACAGTTAGAGCTCATTTATTAACTGGAGCTTATGGTAAAGGAAAGTCTTACTCTGTCTTAATTGCTTTGGCGTTATTGCAAAATACAATTTCAAAAGATATAAAAGAAAACTTAATAGAGGCAATAAGCAAAAAAGATTTATTGTTAGCAAATAAATTATCAAAAATAGGGGAACCAGGTTCTTCAAAATTGTTACCAGTATTAGTAAAGGGAGGGTTTTCTTCTTTATCTTTGGCTTTGTCTAGTGCTTTGGTTAATGCTTTGGAAGAGAATGAAATTGATAATATTGTTTTATATAGTAGCTTTTCAAGTGCATTAGAGGCAATTAAATTATGGAAAAGGAAATATAAGAGTGCCTTTGAGACTTTTAAAAATATAATTAAGGAGGAAACAACTCTTTCTTTTAACGATTTTCTTACAAATTTAATAAAACATGACGAAAAAGTTCTAAAATTATTTATGAAAATATATCCACAGATTACTAATGGTAGCAAGTTTATTGAAATATCTGAATTTCAAGTTTTAGAAGATTATAAAAAAGTTAGTAAAGCTATAGTAAGTCATGGTTATTCTGGTTTGTTTATTGTGTATGATGAATTTTCTAAATTCTTGGAAAGCATAAAAAATGAAATGAGTGAAGGAGATATAAAACTCCTTCAGGATTTAGCTGAATTAGCTAATTCTAGTGGTATGAAAACACAAATTCATTTGTTATTGATTTCTCACAAAATTCCTGTAAGTTATTTTAATGATTCTCATTCAATTAATGAATGGGAGGCAATTTCTGGAAGGTTTAATATAAAAGATATATATGGAAACTACGAGCAAGAATATGAAATTATTGAAGGCATGCTAAGGATTGATGATGATTATATTGGTAGAATTCTTTTGGAAGAAAGGAAAATAAAAGACTATGATAATCTAAAAAAATCCTGTGTCCGTAATGATATGTTTTCTGATTGCCTTTTTGAAAGGGTTGCAAGAAATTGTTATCCTATTCATCCTATAACACTATATGCCTTACCAAAATTATCAGAAAAAATTGCTCAAAATGAAAGATCTATTTTTACTTTTATGATTGCCCAAGGTCCATTTTCTTTGCAGTCTTTTATCAATAAAAGTACTACAAGTAGGAGATTATTAGTTTCTAATTTATATGACTATTTTGTTCCTACGTTAAGGACTGCTCCTAGCTCAAGCCTGTTGGCTAGATTATATTTAATGGTAGAAACTATATCAAATCGATTAGTAAGTACATTGGCAAAGGACATTGCAAAATCGATTGCCATCCTTATTTTGTTAAATGATGATAAACTTAAACCAAATTTTGAATCAATTAGAATGGTTTATATGTTAACTGGAATATCTTCAATTGAATTGGAAAAGGCAAATAGCCAATTGTTACTTGATGGTGTAATACGTGAGTCGGAAGGGAAAAAAGAATATCTTCCTTTGATAATTGACCCTAAAATTCAAACTAGAGTCAAGTATCTGACTAATATTGAAAAAAAGGATATAGATTTAAGTTTTGATTTAAAAAAATATGGATTACTTAATGTTTTTTATCCTAGAAGGTATAATGATGAAAATTCAATAACACGTTTCTTTGAAATGGAAATAATAACTGATAATAATTTTTCTTCCATGAAAAACCTTTATAAAAACCATTCTAAGGATGGGTATGGTACTGTTTTTGTTTTATTAAGCGATTCTAAAAATTTTAAGGAAAAAGTAATTTTGGAATCAAAGAATTTTGATTTAAGTTTTGTTATAGCTCCCAAAAGGCCAATTGATGTAAACCAGTTAATTTATATTTTGGCTGAGTATAAAGCTTTAAAAAAGATGATTGAAAAAAATAAGCAAAGTTCTCTTTCGGAAATGACTATTCTAAATTATTTATTAGATGACGATTATTATTCATTGAAAGAATTACTTAGTATTTTATCAGATCCTTTTGATGGCGGTGTTGATTGTTTTGTAAAAGGGGATTCTTATTTTCTTAAGAATAAAAATGCTATTTCATTATTGTGTTCTTTCTTGTATGAAGAGAATTTAGGAAGTACTTTAATTTTTAACCGGGAAGATATTAATTTAGATTTTCCAGCTCCAGTTTCTATTAAATCTAGAGATATAATTGTTAATAATATACTAAATAATAATATTAATAATCTTTCAAAATATAAAGAATCTAGTCAAGTTTATTCTATGTTTAGTAGTTTATGTTTTTACTCTAATATTTTTAAATTTAAAGAAAATGGGGTAATAAAATTGGATTTAGAAAATGCAAAAAATAATTTTGAGAAACCAATTAAGTATCTTAAGGATTGTTTCATTGAATCATCGAAGAAACCATATCCAATATCGCAAATGATGGAAAAATTAAGGAGTGTGGAGGGAAATATTGGAGTAAAGAAGGGGCTAATTCCAATTTTATTCTCCTTAGCTATTGCTCAATTTCCAAATAAATTAATTTTTCACAGAAAACAACAAGAGTGCATTATATCAGGGGCTTTTCTTGAATCCATATTAAAAGATTCTTCTGATTGTGTTGTTGAAATGAAAGGATGGAATGAGGACTATCAGCAGTATTTAGATTTATTATGCAAGAGGTTTAAAGTCAACCCTGACAGCACAGAGGTGCTTTTTAATTTAAGTATTGCCATAAGAAAATGGTGGCAATCTCTTCCTATTCAAACAAAAGCAATTAATGGATATTTTTCTAGTAATGGAAAAGTGACTTTCTTTGGAAAAAAAGAAATTTTATTAATAAAATTATTTAATAGTAATAATAATAATAATAATCCATATCAATTATTTATGAGTAAAATTCCAAAAAGGTTTTCCAAAAGAGAACAACCAGATTTAGAATTATCCAGAAATATTCTCGGAACTATTAACAATATAAATATGGGAATTACAAAATCTATTGAAGGAATAAAGAATTACATTTGTTGTAAATTAAAGTTAGAATTTTCTACTGGAGATAATTGGCTTATTTCTATGCACCAATGGGTTGATAAATATAATATTAAAAATATTCAGAATGCTTCCAAAAAAACCCAAAAAATATTTAACCTTGTTTCAAAAGCAAAGGACGAGGAAGAGCTATTTTTTCAATTAACTACTTTCTTAGTAGGTTTAAGGTTTAATGATTGGTCAGAAGGAAGTATAGAGCTTTTAAATCAAACCTTAAGTGTTTTAATCTTAGATTTGGAAAAAAGTATTCATTTAACAACTAAAGCCAATGATTCCGAAAAAGCATTGGTAAAAATGATAGATTCCGAAGGAAAACTAATTGAAAAGGAATTTGCAATGGTTGAGACCTCTGAATTAGGAAGAATGGTAAGTGATGAAATTACATCAATAGTTGAAGAAATGGGGCAGTCTTTATCAAGAGAAGAATTTAATAATATTTTATTAAGGATTGTTTTTAATTCATAGGGGGGATAATGTTATATTTTGACAATGCAGCTACAACTTTTCCAAAACCCGAAAGGGTTTATAAAGCGATGGACTTTTGTGCTAGAAACGGGGCTGTAAATGTTGGAAGAGGACAATATCCTTTAGCTGAGAATGCTTCAATTTTAGTTAATAAAACTAGAGAAAAAGTAAAACAATTTTTTAATGCCAAGGATAATAGTTTTGTTATTTTTACTTCCTCAGCAACTATAGCAATAAATCAGATTTTAAGAGGGATTGATTATTCATCAATTAGAAATGTTTATATATCTCCTTTTGAACATAATGCAGTAATTAGAACTTTAAATTATTTAAATCAAAAATATAATTTTTGTATCCGTCAATTGCAAGTAGACTTTTTACCTTTTTCTTTTAATTTAAATAAAATTGAAGATCAATTTATTGAAAATGAGCCAGATTTAGTAGTTTTAAGCCATGCTAGTAATGTTTGTGGTTCGGTTTTGCCAGCCAAAGATATATTTACAATTGCAAAGAAATATAATGCAATAACAGTTTTAGATTCTGCTCAAAGTGCAGGCCTAATTGAGATTTTTTATTCCTCTTGGAATATTGATTACTTGATTTTTGCAGGGCACAAAGCTTTGTTAGGGCCTTTTGGAGTTGCAGGATTTATAATGAATGAAAATATGCATTTAAAACCAATATTATCTGGTGGAACAGGATTTGATTCCCAAAATCCTTTTATGCCACAAGAGTTACCTTTTGTAAATGAGGCTGGGAGTTTAAATCTAATCGCAATTGTAGGATTAGGTTCAGCAATTGATTATATAAATGAGATAGGCATTAAAAATATTCATAAGAAAGAAATAGATCTTAGAAATCATTTTATTAATTTAATTAATGACTTTGATGAATTTGAAATAATTGGGAAAAACTATCAAGGAGAATATGTAGGTGTCATTTCTGTAATACATGAAAATTATTCACCTGATGAAATTGGGAAAATACTGGGAGGCCATAATATTTGTGTTCGAACCGGTTTACAATGTTCACCTTTAGCACATAAATTTTTTGGGACTTTTCCGAGTGGAACTATTAGATTTAGTTTTAGCTTTTTTAATAATATAGAAGAAATTAATTCGTTAGAAATTCTAAAGGAGATATTGTGATGGAAATTAATGCGGTAAATTTTGTTAAATACTTAAATACTATTCATAGGTGTAATGGAAATAATAAAAATACGACTGCCGAGGCTAATTTTAATTCTCAATTTTTTGAATCTATTCTTTATAAAGATCAAGAACTAATTAATAAGATTGCTAAAAGCTTGTTTTCAGGGGATTGTAAAGTACTTCTTACCGGATTTGCAGGAGATGGAAAAACTACTTTGGCACAAATAATACTATCAGACTTAAAACCGGATGCAAAATTAACAGAGCCAATTCAAGAATTCTATATAGAGAAATATCAGAAAAAATTAGTTGTGATAAAGGATCTCAGTGAAAATAGTTTAGATGAAAATAATGAAATTATAAACCGGTATTTTTTAAATGAAGGAATTGCTTTGTTAATTGTTTCAAATACTGGAGCAATTTTGAATAGGTTGAAGTTGGCTTACAAATTATTTGACTTAAATGATGAGATTGAAATGGAAGAAAAAGTTTTATACGGTATCAGCAATAATAAAACTAATGGCTTTGGAGAAATAAAATTAAAAAAAATTAATTTGAATGTTTTAAATTTGGTAAGCTATGACAATATTCCAACAGCAAAGAATATATTAAATAAAATAATTTTCAATAAAGCTTGGGATAAAACTCCAGAAGAGGTACCCAACACGCATCCAATATTGAAAAATATAGAAACATTAAAAAACGAATATGTTCGTAATAGACTGTTTTTATTATACGAACTTCTCTATGAATATGGACATAGGTTTACCATTAGGAACTTTATTGAACACTTTTCATATATTATCACTGGGAATTTAGATTTGTTAGAAACAGTTCCGAATCCTTGTGATTATTTATTTTTTAACAATGTTTTTGGGTCATTTGAAACTCAAGAAAATATTATTAATAAAAGAATTTCTATATGTAATGAAATATCTATAATTTCTTTAATTAAAAAGCAACAATTTGGGCTTAATATATCTCCAAGATGGAAAAGAAAAATTTGGAGTAATTTAGATTCAGAAAATGAATTAATTTTTTTATTTGATAAATTTTATTCTAAAATTTATCAAAATTATTTAGATAAAGGGTATAGAAAAGATGATAGGAATTCACGGTTAAAGCTTTATAGATTAATTTATTTTTTATTGGAAGATAAAACAATTGATTATAAGTTCATTTCAACTTTCTTAAATTCTCCTGGTTTAGAATTGTGGAGGAAAATTCAAATAGATACGGATGGATTAAAAACTATTGAAAAAAATGAATTAATGGATAAGCTTAAACATGTCATTAAAGAAAATTTTTCCGGAATAAAGTTACCTATGAATGGATGTAAAGACCAAGAAGTCTATATAACCATGAATAGAAATAAAAAAGAGGTAATACAGTCTGCACAAGTGGTAATATCGCGATTTATTTGGAGAAAAGATGACACTGTGAAATTAATTACAAAAAAAGATAAAAGGGGGAAAAATCAATTAGAATTAGAATTTCTAAATACCAAAAATAAAAGCAATTTCCTTTTTCTTCCTTTACCTTTTTTGGATTTTTTAATAAGAGCTAATTCTGGAAATATAAATGAAAATCAGTTCCAATATTTTCAAAAACGTTTAGATAAATTGAAAAATGAAATAATTAAGAACTCCGAAGAGAATAATTCTTTATCTAAAAATACTTTATCTCTAGTTAGGGTTAAACCAAATAGAGAATTAGGTAACATCAAAATTAGATTAATAAATGAAGATAAAAAAATGGAGGTTGAATAATGAGTAAGGAAAATTTCTTTCCAGAAAAAGCTTATGAAAAAACTCTAAAAGATACAGAATCTTTGGGGGCCATGGAATTGTTTGGAAACCGTATTTTTGCAGATCAATCTGTTTTAGAAATTTTGAATGAGTTTTTATTGATAGTTTTTTCTGAAAAAACAATAGGAAAAATTGAAAATGAAGATAATTTTTTCCCGAAACTTGACAAAGATTTTAATGAAATTATTCAATACTCAAATAATTTCAAATTAACGCTCAAACTTTTTTCTTTATATTCTTCATCTTCAAATAGTGTGTCTCCTCCCTCTCATGAGAATTATTACAATAAGATAAAAAAAGAATTAAGTGACTCTATTTCGATTGTGAATCCTTCAATGAATATTGATAATGAGAAAATTCTTGCAGTTTTGGAGAACCTGTTTAAAGGTTTTCAAGGAGTAGGAGCTAATCGTGATTGGTGTGCACAAAGTTTCATTCCTTTGAGAAAAGAATTTCTAGCTGGGGAAACAATATGGAAGGCAACTGAAGCTAAAAAAGAGGCACCGAAAGAAACTTCTATAAATAAAACTGAAAAATACTTTGCACATACAGGCCATAACATTTATGCAAAAGCAGGAGAAGTGCTATATCTTGAAGTTTTACTTGCATTATCTCAAAGTGAAGAAGATGTGAAAAGATTAGCTGATGGATATTTCAAAGGGATTCATTTCACTTCAGAAGAACTTAAACCTGAAGAATTAAGGAAAAAATTAGAAAGAGGATTTTCAAAATTATTCCAAAATGATAAAAGTCCTGAAATTCTTGGTAGGATTGCTAATTTTATCAATAATATAGATTCTGAAAATGATATTAAGGATTTTCCCAAAAAATTATCTTTAGGATGGATTCCGAAGAATAACTGGAAATTTGGATATTTATTTGCTGTAGAAGTTTCCCGAATCTTTAACAATTATTATGATATTATAGAAGAGATTTCAATTTTGCAAATAGCGGTAGTTTTGCATAATATAAGACGGTTTACATTTGTTTCAAGTGAATTTTTGAATCGTCCAAAATCTGTAATCGCTGTAATTAATTCAAATTGCAAAAGCAGAATTATGAAAGAGATTTCTAGAACATCTTATAAAGAGTGCCAATTGGTGATTAAAAATGCACTTGAATTAAAGGTAAAAAACAAAGAAGAATTGCAAAAAATAAGCAAAAAATATGGGCAAGGAACCATGGTGAGATGGGCAAAGGCTATTGATTTTGTTGTTCCAAAAACCGGAAGCACTGAAAAATTTGTTTTAACAAATAACATATTAGCTTGTTTAATTGCCACTACAATTGTACCTGGGGAGAAAACTACATTGGATACTTTTTTAACTCAATTAAAATTAAGATATGGTATGATTTTTGATACTGAGAGTTTTAACAGAGCTAATCAAGAATTTGGAAAAAGGCAAAGAATACAAGGCTTTGATACAATGGATTGGTTTAAAAATATGTTAGAAGAAAGTGGTTATTTGATACAATTATCAGATTTTGTATCTTTAGTTCAAAATTTTGATAATTCTAGTGAAGGGAGGTGTTAATTTATGAATTTACTTAAGGACACTATTGTTGATTATATAAAATTTCATATTGATTTTAATAGTAGAAAAGCTGATTCAGCCTTACAAATGAAAATATCTTCTAAAGTATTAAATTTTGATGAAATGAGTATGTTATTAACGGATCTTAATCAATTCTATTATTCAAACAGCAATGTTAATTTAAATATTAAAGTTTCAAAGCAGTTAATTGATTTTTGGGAAGAATGTAATTTTAATATACAAAACTTGAATGAAAACTGGAAGGATAAAAAAGGAAATCTTACCTTTTATAGAAATGAATTGGCTACCAAAACAGATAAAAGGCAGAATGTTTTATTATTAATTGGATGTGATTTAGTTGATGATACTGCTAGCTTGGAACATCTAATAACTTGTGATTATTCTGAACTTTATTCTAACTATATGAAAAACTCTTTCTATGATTGGATTGAACTTTTTATTAAAGAATTAGGCTATTCATCAAGTTTAATCTTAAAAAAAGAAAAAGAAAAAGCAAATACTGTATTAAAAGAATTATTAAAATATTTTGATTTGGACTATATTTCTAATTATTTGAACAAAATTACTGAAACTAAATCCATTTCAGAACAAATATCTTTAGATCAACTATTACTAAAACATTTATATTTATTATCTTCAGTTTCATGTTCTATAAAGGTAGACAAAAAATTTCCAGAAACCTTAAACAAAATTATAAATATTTCGTACGAATTATTTAGTAAAAGAATAAAACTTGAGGGTGTTAAGCAAAATAAATATCAAACAAATATAAATAAGTTTATTAATACTTCAGATGAAAAAGTATTGGAAATAATAAAAAAAATAGAGGAAAATAAAGATAGTAATTATCCGACTTTTGATAATTTCTCATCGTTTATTGAAGCCTGTAGCAATCTTGTGAATTGTGATATCAAGGAAGACGAGGCTAATCGATTAAGAAAATGTAATTTTGAAGTTATTTTGAATAAAATATTTGGTATTAGAACTGCATCGATTAAGCAAAATTCAAATTTAGTAAAATTAGTGGAAGGTAATCCTTTTGAAATGGTTTTAGGTGCTTTGTGGGATTCTTTCTTTTCTGCAAAAGAAAAAGAAGAAATTGATTTATCAAAAATCAAAAAAATAGAAATTAATCCGGTTTCCTTTTTCCATAACATTCCAACAAAAGAAATTAAAGAAAAAGTAAAAAAGGATAAAAACTACAGATTCGTTTATGATGAGAAATTACGAGATTGTTTTGGTGGTTTAGATGATTATTTAAAAGAAAAAGTATTTTCCTTAATAAAAGAAGGAAATAATTTTAATGAAGATATTGAATTTATTGTTAACTTATCTAATCCGGAGAGTTATCATAAATGTTTTTATTCATCTATAAAGAATCCTACTTTGATTTTTTCTATTTCTTTAGATGATTTTAAGAAAACGTATAAATGGGTTTTGAGAGATACAGATGTACTAGTAATAACAGGAAAAATTATTAGACAAATTTTCAAAGAACTGAAGGAAAAAGATGAACCTTTATTACCTGTATTTACTTTAAAAAATTTCGATAGTTGCTTTTTTATGCAAAATGAAGAAGATTTTAAAGAAGAATTTTCCTCTGATTTAAAAAACAGCAACTCAACTTTTATAAATGATTTAATACCTAATGAATTTGATATTCAAAAGTTACCGAATTTAAAAATTTTGAGTAAGGCATATATAAATTACATTATTGATTATTATGAAAATGGTTTATATTCAGCAATTGAAAGTTCTTCTGCGAATAAATTTCTAAAAACATATATTGAAAACCTTAGGATTGTTAATTCTGATGATAAAAACAATGTTTCTGATATTTGTGAAAAATATTTATCTGCTTTTTGGATTTTGAGTGAAAGCAATTATTCTAGAAAAAAAAATGTAGATAAAGGTATATTGTCTCTTTTACATCCAACGATGATAGAGGAGTTTCAAGCAAAAAACAATTTTCAACGTTCTTACTTTGAAGAAAAAGTCAATAATTATTTGTTTAATAAAGATAAAAACAAAAAGCAAATAAATAGATGGGCTAAATGTAAGGAACTATCTATTATGCAAACTCCTATTCCTTGTTTTATAAACAATGAAACTGATCAGATTACTACCGGAGTATGGGGTGAGGAAGTTCTTTTTAGAATAGGTGAGCAGAATAAACCTGATTTAGAATCCATAATTACCACCAAGGTGAGAAAGAATAATGAAGAAGAAATCTCTGATTCAAAACTAAGTAATGAGACGCAGGAATCTAAATTAATAGCAAAACAATTAGAGAATTTTGTTGATTTTCATGATTATGCTGAAGAGGGAATTTCTATTTCAGTAATATTAGAAAAATCTATTCAACCTGTATTAGCCGGAATAATATCTTTTGTAAAAAATAAATTTAAAAATAATGAAAACCTTCAAGATTATGTTCAAAATCCTTATGTTATTGATTTAAATATTTTTTCAACAGAAAATAATGAATTTAGTGTGAATAATTGGCTAAGTAGATTGGCGCAGTATTGGAATGAAAAGGCCCAAACTTATATCAATAATCATGGTCCTTTTGATTGTTCAAAACTAAATATTTTTCACAGTATTATCGGAAAAAATAATTCTTATAGTAAATTTATACTTGAATCTAGATTAGATGCTGATATTACCATCCTGTATGGATTTTCTACTTTAATTAATAAAAATATTAAAATAATAGATGACTCCCAAATGGAAGTAGTATCTTTGAAGTTTCCAATCCTTCAAAAGTTTAGTCCAAAACAAAAAAGCAAGGCTATGCAAAGGAATAAAGTGTTTATTAATAGGCAGTTTGAAACTTCTACTGAATATTTGAAATTAATTTCCTCAAAGCAAAAGAATGTGGGAGAAAGCTTAAAAGGAAAGCAAGTTTATCTTAATGAAGTGTTCGATTATGAGAATTGGCTTGAAATATTAAAAATTTGTCATAAACATTCTGAAATGGTACTTTGTCTAGGACAAAATATCGATACGGATATTATTCAAACAGATAGGGATAATACTCTGCTAATTGGATTTGGTTCTGGAATAGGAGCAAGAGCTGACTTAAATTATACCGTTTCTACTCAAGTCAGTAATTATAATTGGGTTAGTTCTAAATTATGTTCATCATTAAGTCAAATATATCCTTTTTCAGATGAAGTTAAAGAAGCAATAGTGAGGAATTTGTTTTATCAACAAAAACGTATTTCTGACTTATCTATTTTTAGAGCCCTTGGAAGTGTCGATACAAATAAGTATGATTTCTTTTCATATATGCTTACCAGAAAAATATTAAAGATAGACCCTTCAAAATATTGTTGTGATGTAGTTGTATCCCTAGATTCATACATGCATTGGTTTGATTTTGATGTTAGTAAAATTCGTACTGATTTATTATGGATTACAGTTGAAAGAAATGGTTTTAAGGGTTGTAAAAAACAGTTTAAAATTAATTTTCACCTAATTGAATGCAAGATGGGTTCAAACCTCAAATTTTTATATGCAGAGGAGGCTTGCAAACAAATTTCAGAAACTTATAGAAAGTTAGAACCCCATTTTAGAAATTATAAATCAGAAGTTACAGATTCAAAATTTTGGTGGATGCAGTTGTATAAAATAATTGTTTCAAATATGGAAGAGGATTATTATCCTATTGAATTAGAAAACTTATCTGAAGGTTTGTTTGAAACAAGTTGGGACTCATCAGTATTTGGATTTGAATTGAAACCAATGGAAGAAGACGCAAAATTATACAAATTGATAAGTAAATCAGCCCTAGGAACTATTCCTTTTTACATTTTTTCTGAAGAATTAACAAAGGAAATTGGTATGAAGGATGAACAAAGTAGTCTTACTTGGAACGAATTTAAGATAAAATTTTTCCCCGAGTGGGTAGATTTTTCAAAAAAAAATCCACCAGAAAAGATTGACTTGGAGGAAAATAATAAATTACCAGAAATCATTAACTCTTTTGTTAATGAAACCGTAAAGAATAAGGAATATTTCAACACTGTTGAAGAATTTTCTGAGGGAAATATACCTTTTGTTGCAGAAAATCTAGTAAATCCTGATTTGAAAATATATTTAGGTACAAACGCTTATGGAGAAAAAGAATACTGGAATTTTGGAATTAATAAGAAACTTAATAATAGGCATATTTTTGTTTTGGGGGCATCTGGTTCAGGAAAAACCTATGCTATAAGTGGAATTTTAGCAGAATTAGCAAAAAATAATCAGGGGTCAATTGTTTTTGATTACAATAATGGTTTTACTCCACAACAGATAGAGGAAGCAATAAAAAAATATTTTAAGAAACAGGTTTTTGTAAAAAAAACGAAATTGGAGGTTAATCCTTTTTTGAAATTTGTCCAACAATATGATGAAAATGATCCAACTTCTTTGGTAGAACAAAAACCTTTTGATATTGCTACTAGAGTAGCCAATATTATCAAATCCCATTATTCAACGATAGGTGAAAATCAAATTGGATATTTAGTAGATATTATTGAAGAAGGCGTTGAAAATTTTGGAGATCAATATTCATTGACACAATTAGGAGAAGATTTAAAAATTCGGGAATTTAAAGATAAAGAAGTTGGAAAATTAAGAAATAAAATTAGAGCTTTAACAAAGGTAGATCCTTTCAAATATAGCGAAAAAGGGGAAAATTGGAACAATATTTTTATGGGAAAAGACCAAAAGTTTATAAATGTTTTTCAGTTGGCCATGATGGATCCATCTGTTCAAAAATTAATAATTGAATTTTGTTTATGGGATTTGTGGTTTTTTGTAAATAACAAATCACTATCGGAAAAAGATCCAAAAGTTGTATTTTTAGATGAGATTCAAAATTTAGATTTAGGAGAAGGTTCACCATTCTTAAAATTTCTTAAGGAAGGACGGAAATTTGGATTATGTTTGATTGCCGCTACGCAAGATTTTTCTAGTATAAATGGAACGCAATCTCCTACGGTTAGTGCTTTAATGGGAGCTGCTACCAAATTGTTTTTTAAGCCTGCTGACAATGAGATAAAAAAAGTTGCAACATTATTAAACCAAAATGATTCTTCAAAATCCATAAATGATTGGATTTTTGAATTATCTGGTTTGTCTAAAGGAGAGTGCTTTTTATTAACAGGAAACGGCAATAACGCTTCCCAACAAGCCATAAAGATTAAAATACCATCAATGGAAGAAAGGAATTTATAATGAAAAAATTAAGTAATAATTTTAACGACACTTTTCTACCTGAACGAAATTCGCTTTCTAATTTATTGAATTTTATTCAAAATAACGAAAAGTCAAGTCTTGCAGAAATTAAGAGAGAAACTGGAATTTCCAATGGCACAACTACTGGTAAAATAAAACCTTTTATTAATTATCTTTACGGGATGGGATTAATCTTTTATGAATTTACAAATGGTCTTTATAATTTTAAATTAACTGAATTTGGTAAAATTGTTTTCAAGGAAGATCCTAATCTTAGTATGCACATAACTCAATGGGTTTGTCATGCAAACCTTTGTGATTTAAAAAGTGGAAGTGATGTTTGGATTAGTATGTTTAATGATTGGAAAACAAATGAAACAAGAGATATAGTTTCAATTTCAAAAATATCAAAAATTTCTTTAAAAAAATACACTCCCTTGCTAGGAATGTATATAAATAATGGTTCTTTTGAATATCCTAAAGTAATTGAAGATATTAAAGGAAGAAAAGTTTTTAAAAGAAATAGCGCTCCCTTAATTCTAGAAAATATTCCTGGCTTTGGCGCAGTTTTAATTCACTTGTTAGCAAATTATTGTGACAAAATTTCTCAGGTAAGTATTCCTGAGTTTGAAAGCAAAACAGGGTTTTCAAATCGATTTGGTTGGGACTCAGAGGAAAGATCTACGCTTTACGAAAAGCTTGCAAATATGGGGTATATAAAAATATCTTCCTTAGTGGTACCTAGATGTATACAATCACTGATTTCAGAAAAAGAAGCATGGTTACAAATGTACTCAGAAATTATGTAGGTGGAAAAATGAATTATTGTGATATTTTAGAATTTCGAGATAAAAGTTTATTTAATGGTGCAATTGATTTAGACTGCTTTGTAAGAGACCCAGAATTATCAGAAGAAATTGCTTGTTCTTATATATTTCATGGTTCTAAATGTCATTTAGGAGATGATCGGGATAATAAAAATATTACAGGACAACAGTTAACAGATGCTATTACTTTTGCTTCAAAAGTTTTAGAAAGCCTTTTTTTACAAGAAAACAAAATGATTTTGGGTATTGCTGGTTATGGGGCAGGAAAATCTCATTTTGCAATTATGTTATGTAATTTACTTGGAAGTAATATAAAAATCAGAGATAAGATTCTTAATAATATTCGTTTCGTCGATGAAAAAGAGGCTGATAAAATTAAAGATTCTTTAAATTTGGATCCAAGACCTGTTTTAGTGGTCCCCATTAATGGATTAAGGTCCTTTAATCTTCAAGAAGCTTTTTTTAAAACAACAAAAAAAATTTTATTAAACGATAATCAATCAATTGAATTTTTAAATGCTTTTGATACTCGTTTTTCTAATTTAAAATATACATTTGTAAATCATAAGAATGTTCTTCTTATTAATTCAATTTTGAAGGATGTTGGTTGTAAAAATATTGAGGAATTTATTGAAAGAATGGATAATTCTGATGTAGATTTATTTGAATTGATTTTAAAAAATTTAAAATTAAAGGGAGAATATATTGATATAAGCTCTTCAGCTTCCGGTGAATTAAAAGACTTAATACCATTAATTTATAAAGAAAATTGTGGTAATGGCAAACATTATCGTTCGATGATAATTGTTTTCGATGAGTTTGGTAAGTATATGATGTTTGCTGCTGAGAATGAAACTAGGGCAGGTAGTGGAATAATGCAACAATTATATGAAGGTGTAAATTCATTAAAGGATTCATCTATTTCTTTATTAGGTTTATCTCAATTAGATTTAAAACAATACCAAGTTACAACTGTTTCAAATAGTTTAAATGCTGAAAATAATAAAAATAGATTTGTTACTAGATTTGACCACGCTAGAAGATATTATTTAAGTGTAAGTTTGGAAAGTTTAATTTCAAATCTGATAAAAGTAAAAAAAACTGAATTTTTACCTAATAAATATGATAAAATCTTTGAGAAAAGGGTAGAAAAAGACTTGTCTCTTATTCACCGGTGGTTTCCAGTTTCAAATAATTCTGTCGTTTGGACCGATGTTTCAGAATTTATAAAGGTAATAGCAATAGGTTGTTGGCCATTAGATTCTTTTTCTTTATGGCTATTAGTTTACTTAAGTTCAGTAAATAATATTTTACAAGAAAGATCTTCTCTAAATTTATTAAAGCAATGTTTTGAAACCTTATCAACAACTAAATTTGATCTTACAAAATTAATTTCTGCAACAAGTTTTTTTGAAGTAGGTTTAGGACAGGAGTTTGAAAATTCCGAACATTCTAATCCTTCAATAAATCCAATAGCTCTAAAATATCAAGCATTAATGGAAAAATATGGTCAACAACTAACAGATAAAGAAATTATTGTTTTAAGGGCAATAATTATATCTAACAAAATTAAAGCTAGATGTTTAAATTTTGATGACTCAGAATTGCTTTTATCTAAGCTCTCATTGTTATCCAAGGTAACTATTAATTCAGTAGTAAAAAACCTTACTGAAAATTATAATATTATTGAAGAAAGTTCTAATAATCTTTTTGATTTAATTACTAACGCTCCTTCTTTTTCAGAGTATTCTAGATTATTTCAAGGGAAGATAAATAGTGGAGCTAGAATAAATGATATGGGAAGATTTAAATCAATGGTAAAATCTTTAATAAATAATAAGGATTTTGAACAAGAATATAATAATTTATTTAAATTTGTGGATACAAAATTTGCAGTTAATCACAACATAGATTCAATAGAATGGAAATTTCTTCCTGAATTAGATGTTTCGGATGATCCAGTTGGATATATGTCTAATTATCTTAGAAATGATAATTTATTTGTTAAAAACCAATTTAATCAACCCAAAGGAATTATTTTATATCTGATAACAAATAAATTGGTTGATATTGTTATGAGCAAGCAAAAAATTAAAGATATGTTAATTTCTAAAAAGAATAAGACTGGTTTTAGCTTACCATTGATAATTGTTATAATTCCAGATTCAGAAAACAAATTATTTGAGAATGCTATGAAATATTATGTCCTAAGAAACTTTTCTCTAGAGGAAGAAGAAAAATTTAAAGTTTTTTATAATAAAGATAAAAGAAAAATTATTAATGCAACTAGAGAAACTATAGATATACTATTAAAAAAGAGGATAATAATTGCAGATGTAAATACTGAATATAAAAGATACAGTGACTATGCAAACCAATTATTTGAAATAGCTTTTCCTAAAGTTATCTCTTTTGAAATGGCTGGATTTGGAACTGATTCTGGAAAGGGATATCTTGAATGCAAGAATTTAATACTAAGTCTAGTGAAAAAAGGTTCCTCTAATATGAATTTTCTCAATGATTTAACAGTTACTCAGAAAACCCATTGTGTAAGATTAATTGGTAGTTGGTGTTTTTTTGATTTTGATAAACAGATAAAAAAATATCCTGGAAATTCGACAATTAAAATGCTTTTTGAAAATCTTGATAATGAATTAGACTCTCAGAAAAACTTAGAGGTAAGTAAAATATTTTCCCTTTTGCAACAACCTCCTTTCGGACTAAATAGCAGCGGTTCATCTGTTTTAGTGTTTCTCTATTATGCAGGCCGAAATAATGAGCTTGAGTTTATAAAAGGAGGAGAATCCAAAGATTTATCAATATATTTTAATTTAAAAAAGATAAAATGGTTTGATAGTAGTACTAAAGGTCTTAATAAAGAGTTCTTTAAGGATTGTGAGTTTATAAAAAAAGTTAGGAATGATTTGAAATGTTTGGAATTAATTGAAAATTGGAGAAATGCTCAAACCTATAAAGAAAAAATTGAATTTAATATAAAAGCCAAAGAGCTCTTTCAAGTCCAACATTTAGTGTTACCTTCAGATTTAACTAGCGTTTATGGTCGTTTAAGCGAAGAAGCTGGTAAAGCTAGTGAAATGGTTAGTAAATTAGAAAATTGCAAAAAAGAATATTCAAATGATTTTATTAGTTTAATGAAAACTAAGGCTCTTTATCAATTGGCTAATAAGATTTTTGATTTTAAGAATAAATTAGAAGAAATATTTCAGGATCAAAGCAATTGGTTGCCCGAAGAAAAAGATAAGGTATCTGAAACTTTTAGTTCTTTACAAGCCTATTTTGAAGAAAATTTAAAAGATTGGGTTGCTTGTAATTTGCTTAATTGCAATACTAATTCAGAACAAAATATGGTTTTAAAATGCAGGGTTTTATGTAAGAAACTTGATATTCTAAAATATAAAAAAAGTCAAACTTATCTAGAAAAAATGTTAACAATTTATGAAGAAAAATCTAAATCTTTAGAAATTTACAATAAAGTTTTATTTGAAGTAAACCAAGTTTTTAGGAAATTTGATTTGCAAATACAAAAATTGGGCATTTTTAATTGGGTTCAGGCTAAACAGAATGTTTTGGATTTGGAAAATTGTATGATAATGATTAAGTCTTTGAATAATTCTGTTTTCGTTGTGTTAAAAAAGGATAAAACTGAATTAACTTCTAAAGTTGAAAAAAGATTAGATTATGTAAAAAATATTATTAATCAAAATGACAAATATTTTAATGACATTTTTGATTCTAAAATTAACAAAGATTCTGATTTAAATGAATTACTTGATAAAGCTAATTCATTAAAGGCTTTTTATGTCAATGATGAAAAGGCCTCTAAAATTGATAGTTTTATTAAGGAAATAAGACTGATTAATGCTTCAATAAGTAAGCTTAATATGGGATTTTTTTCTTATAGTGATTTTGCTTTAAAATTTAATGAAATTTGTGAAGAACACATGAATGTTTTGAAGAACCCTATTATTGATGATATTTCTTTTATTGAAAAAGAGTACAATAATAAAAGAAATTATTGGTTAATAAAAGGCGATGAATGGACTGAAAAAATTAACACCCTTTTTAATAATTCGAAGAGTACTGATGATTGGAATTATATTATTTCAATGATCAATAATAAACCAGTTTTTTTATCAGAATTCAATAAACAAAGAGTTGACGAAATTTTTAAAGAAACTAAAAAATATTTGAATAAGAAGGAATTAGAATATATTATTTCTTTAATAAATAATTTGGATGAAGAAAACAAGAAGAATCTTTTTGAGAAGCTTAAGAATTTTTTATAGTAACAGTTTTGTATTTTATAATTTAAGAATTTGACAATAATTTATTCCTTAATCCTAATGTGTTTTTTAATGAATATGTTAGTTTTCTTTGAATTGGGAAAATCTGATCTATTATATTATTATCTTGTTGTAATTTTAGAATGTTGTTATTACGAAAATGTTAAACATTATTTAATAAATTGGTAAATATTGAGGGTTTGATGTGGTTTCTTAATTTCTTTTTTTTAAACAACTTGTCAATCCCTTATATTTTTGGCTATACTGTGCAAACTGGCAAAAAAAATTTATTACAAGTTTTAATATTAATTTTAGAGTTTAATCCTTTAATTAGGGTTATTTATGTGGAAATAACATAAGTGGGGTTGGATTGGCCAGAATAAATATTGTATAATAATAACTTAGGAGGTTATTAAATGTTATATATTTTATTACTAGTAGCAGTTGCATTTTCACTGATACTGGCAAAGATTAATTATACTCATGTTAGCAAACTGTCAGCTGGGACAGAGCGTATGCAAACGATAGCTGGGTATATTCAAGAAGGGGCGAAGGAATTTCTCCATCAAGAGTACAAGTTACTCTATTTGGTGGGAGGAATATTGTTTGTTGTTATTTTTGTAGCTGTTTCTTACACTGCTGCAATTTGTTTTGTGTTAGGAGCAACAATGAGTGCTTTGGCAGGTTGGATTGGAATGAAGATTGCAACAATAGCCAATGTAAGAGTAACAAATACAGCAAGAGAAACAAAAGATAGAGGCAAGACTCTTAAAGTTGCTTTCACTGGTGGTTCAGTAATGGGCTTATGTGTTGGTGGATTTGCACTTCTTGGTTTACTTATTGTTTATTTTGTATTTGGAAAACTCCTGGGACAACTTAGAGTTGATTCTTTAGTATTCCATAGTAATTTCTTAGGCATAAGTGACATACCATTTACAATGAGTGTAAGTTGTTATGCTCTTGGTTGTTCAATCATTGCAATGTTCAATCGTGTTGGTGGTGGAATTTATACAAAAGCTGCTGATATGGGAGCTGATCTTGTTGGAAAAGCTGAAGAAGGAATACCTGAAGATGATGCAAGAAACCCTGCCACTATTGCTGATAACGTTGGTGATAACGTTGGTGATGTTGCTGGTTTAGGTTCTGACTTACTTGAAAGTTATGTTGGAGCAATTACATCTGCTATCATCCTTGCTATATACACATCTTTTTCATTGAAATCAACTTCTATGGCAATATCTTATGAATCCCTAGTTTCATTGGTATCTTATCCACTTATTTTTTGTGGAATTGGACTTATAAGCTGTTGTTTAGCAATCGTATTTTTCTTGGTAAAAAAGAAAGTTGGCGATTTACATAAAGAACTTAATGGAACTACCTATGTTGCTGCAGGATTGACTATAGTTTTGAATTTGATTATTACACCTATTGTTTTCAAAACTCCAGTTTCTTCTTTTAACTTCGGAGTATTATCACCATGGATTTGTGCCATGTTTGGAATTATCGCAGGAATAGTAATCGGAATGTTTGCAGAATATTATACCAGTTACAGTCATCAGCCAACACTTAAACTTGCAAAAGCTAGTGAACAGGGTTCAGCAATTGTAATAACTAATGGTTTAGGACTTGGAATGAATTCAACTATTCTTCCTGTTTTTATACTTGCAGCATGTATTATTTTAAGCAATGCCTTTGCTGGTCTTTACGGTGTTGGAATGGCAGCTATGGGAATGTTAAGTTTCGTTTCAGCAACAGTAAGTGTTGATACTTATGGACCAATTGCAGACAATGCAGGTGGAATAGCTGAAATGTGTGGACTTGATGAAGAAGTAAGAGAAATAACCGATGAACTTGATGCTATTGGAAATACAACAGCTGCAATTGGAAAAGGTTTTGCAATTGGTTCAGCTGCCTTGGCAGCTCTTTCCTTGTTTGCATCTTTCCTTTATGCCGTTGCAGGTGAAAATAGTGGTAACCTCTCCCTCGTTGTTAACATGATTGATACATTGACCTTAGCTGGTGCTTTAGTTGGTGCTGCGCTACCTTATTTGTTCTCTGGTGTTCTTATTGAAGCAGTATCTAAAACTGCACAAAAGATGGTAGATGAAGTAAGAAGACAGTTTAAAATGGATCCAGGTATTTTAGAAGGAACAAGTACCCCTAAATATACTCAATGTATTGCAATTTCTAGTAAAGGTGCTCTTTCAGAAATGAAGAAACCTGCTTTGATTTCAATTGTAACCCCATTATTGGCAGGATTTATTTTTGGACCAAGATTCGTAGGTGGACTTTTAATTGGAACAACTCTTTCCGCTGTTATGTTAGCTATCTTTACAGCCAATTCAGGTGGAGCATGGGACAATGCTAAAAAGTATGTTGAAATTGGACACTTCGGTGGAAGTGGAAGTTCTGCTCATAAAGCATCAATTGTTGGAGATACCGTAGGTGATCCACTTAAAGATACTGTAGGACCTTCACTTGATATTCTTATCAAGATAATGAGTGTTATCTCAGTAATTATGGTTTCAATCTACTCTGAGTTTAATTTGATTGGATTATTCTAGAAATATTACTTTTAATAATTTTATACCACGGAAATTAAATTTTCTGTGGTATTTTTTTTGACTTTAGTCTGTTAAGGATGTGAAACGTCATAAAACCAGCATGGGCGAGATTTTGAGATACCTTTGTGCATACAAAAGAGTCGAAATAATTGAAGATAAGAGTATCAATTTTTATGAGATATTTCATAAAAATTTGGCAATAAGCATTTCTTGTTAAAGAAGTATTATGTAAGTATCGTGGCGCTAAATGAATCAACTATAAAAAGTATTTTCAGAAACAAGAAACACAGAATATTATACAAAATAAAATGAGTGTGAAAGCAAGCGCTTTGAGTCACAAGCAGGTAATTTTAGGCTTATATTTTTAGTGAAAACCACCTCTTTGAAGGGTGTTATGATTAGGGGAATAGATATTACAATATTTATATATAAAATTAATAAGCACTTGCCAATATCGAATAATTTAATTCTATTTACTTTCCTTTACAATAATTAATTTTTACTAATTATTAAATAAATTAAAAATTTTAATGGGTTTAACATTAAATAGATTCCAAAATATCTATAATATTGTTTTTTTTAAAAAAATAATAAAAAAATATAAGAAACTAAGTTTTTTTAGTATTTAAAGATAAAAAGATTCCTTTTAATTAAGTAGAAATACCATAGTTTACATTTATATTATATCTATTTTATGATGGAAAAACGACAAAGTAGTTTCCATTTTTATAAATACTGTATTTTTTTTACCATTTGATAATGAATAACTCTATTTTATAATCTAATAAAAGTAGAAAGGAGGCTTAAATGAAACGTCATGTAGCAGCGCTTTTTTCAAATGGAAAAATTAAGCTGGTTGAAGATACAGTACCACCTTTGACTAAGGGAATGGTTAGGATAAAAACTATATGTTCTTTGGTAAGTCCAGGGTCAGAACTTAAAGGATGGGATGCTTTAGCAAAACAAAGAATTAATCCAGAAACAGTGGTGTCACAAAAGAAATTTGGGTATTCAATAACTGGAATTATTGATGCTATTGGAGACAATGTAAGCAGTCGACTTGAAGTTGGCTTAAGAGTGGTTGCCATTGGAGCAGGTTATGCTCAACATTCAGATTATGTTGTTGTTCCGCAAAATCTTTGTATTGAAGTTCCTAAAAAAGTTAAAAGTTCAGATGCTTCTTATGCAATGCTTATAGCAACTGCCCTTCAAGTTTTAAGAAGGACAAAGCCTGAAATTGGAGAATATTATTTAGTATGTGGTTTAGGAATTGTAGGACTATTAACTGCTAAATTGTTGCAACTCAATGGCTGTAAGGTTCTAGGAATTGATAACCATTCTACAAGAGTTGAGTTAGCTAAAAAATGGGGAATAGATCAAGTAGTGTTGGACTCTGATTTGGAGTATGATAAAAAACTAGATTCTTTTACTGAAAAAGAAGGTTTTGATGGTGCAGTTTTAGCTTTTGGTGGAAGGGCAGATGGTCCTTTAGATAGAATAGTAAAACATATGAGACTTTGTCCTGATAGTCACCATACAGGAAATATAGTGGTAGTGGGGTGGC
>JBAYZQ010000002.1:0-45972 GCA_041672385.1 Sphaerochaetaceae bacterium
AGGAAAAGACTCAATTATACAAAGTAATCAAATCCTAGAAGCAGGTAATTATACTTCCACTATTTTTGTAAATGTAATAAATCCTAATTAGCTATTATTTCAATTGAAATTGATCCAGAATAATTACCTATGGTGGCATCCTGCGGAATTGGCAAAAGAGTTACTTTAAATTGACTTGAAAAAGTGTTAGTTGAACTTTCTGAATCAACAAGAATCACATCAAAATTTAAATTACTCAACATCCCATCTGTACTTGAAATTGACCATGGGGAAGAAGCAGTTTCCGAAGTTACTGTATAATCAAGAGTTGAAACAAAATCCTCCTGATTAACAAGAGGTTGAGCATCAATACTAAAAATAACATTTAAAAATTCTTGATTCGTAAAAAAAACTAAAGAAAAAAATTGAGGGCTCCCCTCTGTTAGAGAAACTGATTCTAAAACTTCAGTTGAATCAAAAAAACTATTGGTTTTTCCATAAAAAATCTTACCCGAAGAAATCTCACTAACGACTCCTTGAAGAAATAAAGAATCACTGTAAGTAGTAAATGCAAAAAGAGGAAGAGTAATAAAAACAACCAAAAATATTAATAAAAACTTTCTCATATAGTCATATTAAAGTCTTTTTGTTAAAAATGCAAGAATTTATAAATTTGTTAATTATTTGCACTTTTACTCTCAGTGATAAGCGATTTTGTACAGATTTGTTTTTGAATGATAGAGGTTCCACCGACTCAAAATTCTGCTTCATAAATCCATCTACTAAATAGAAAAGAATTAAAAAATGAGTTTATTTAATATATCCATTAGGATTATTACTTTGCCATTTCCAACTATCCCGACACATATCGTCAATATCTTTTTCAGTCTTAAATCCTAAGATTTTTTCAGCTTTAGAGGTCTGGCTATAAACAGTAGCCAAATCTCCTGGCCTTCTTTTAGCAAAAACATACGGGATTTTGTTCCCGCTTGCTTTTTCAAAAGCATTAACCATATCAAGAACACTGCTACCTTTTCCAGTTCCTATATTAAAAATTTCACTGCCTTTGTTTTTAAGAGCATAATTAACTGCATAAACATGACTTCTTGCAAGATCTACAACATGAATGTAATCTCTAACTCCGGTGCCATCTTTTGTTGGATAGTCATTTCCAAAAACTTTAAGACTTTTCAATTTTCCAACTGCCACTTGTGAAATATAGGGTAAAAGATTATTAGGGATACCTTGAGGGTCCTCTCCAATTCTACCACTCTCGTGAGCTCCAACTGGATTAAAATAACGAAGAAGAACGACAGACCAATTATCATCACTAAAAGCTAAATCTTTTAGAATTATTTCTTGCATATATTTTGACCATCCATAAGGATTGGTGCAATTACCTACTTTTGAAGTTTCAGTCAAAGGCATTTCATTGTCCCCAGAATAAACAGTTGCACTGCTAGAAAAAACAATATTCTTTACCTTATGTTTTTTCATTACTTTACACAAAGATAAAGTAGAGCCAATATTATTTGAATAATACTCGAGTGGAAGAGAAACACTTTCTCCTACTGCTTTCAACCCAGCAAAATGAATAACACATTCAATTTCATTCTCATTAAAAATTTTATCCATTGCTTTTTCATCTCTAACATCTGCTTTATAGAAAACAAAATCTTTTCCTGTGATTGTTTTAACTCGTTTGATAGCTTCTTCATGGCTATTTACTAGATTATCTACGACTACAACCTCTTTATTGTCCTTTAATAATTCAACAATAGTATGTGTTCCAATAAATCCTGCACCACCTGTTAATAATATTGCCATTAGTTTCTCCTAGGTTCTTAGTTTAAAATAAAATCTAAAATATCCATACCACTTGAATTCTCAGCCTTAAAGAATTCTGTATATCCACATTGTGTACAAGTAATAGTAATAAACTTTTTATTCTGTACATCAAATATTTTGGCAAAATTACCACCAGTAGCTTGCATTTTATCCTCTGTAAAATGAGTGTTTCCACATTTTGGACAGATATATTGTTTGCGTTCCATAAATCACTCCTTCTTTATCGCTTTCAAGCTTACTTTTCAGTAGAAAACATGTCAACAATTTACCATATGCTATGGAAGAAAATATACTAGTTTGCTATTATCAAATTATGAAAAAAGCGTTAGTAATTGTTGATTACCAAAATGATTTTGTTGATGGAAGCCTTGGTTTTAAAGGAGCGGAATTACTAGAAGATTTATTAATTGAAAAAATTAATCAAGCAGTAAAAGAAAATAGTACTGTAATCTTCACTAAAGATACCCATCCTGAAAACTATCTTGAAATCCAAGAAGGCAAAAATTTACCTGTTTTACACTGTATAAAAAATACAAAAGGATGGCAACTTTATGGGAAGTTATTCTTCTTAGAAAAAGAAATCAAGGATTCCTGCACTATTGAAAAACCAACATTTGGTTCTCTTGAATTAGCTAAAATATTAAAAGACGGAAAATTCGACGAAGTTGAACTCGCCGGTCTAGTATCCAATATATGCGTAATTTCAAATGCTATAATAGCAAAAACTGCTCTCCCCGAGGCGTTAATAACAGTAGACTCAAAAGCTACTTCAAGTTTTGACGATGGAATGAACAAGAAAGCCCTCGATATCATGAAAGGCCTTCAGATTAGGATTCTTTAATTTGTAAGAAGTATTTCAATTAATATTTTAAATAATAGCCTTATTTTACAAATTATAATCAATTTTATTTAATAATAACTATTATAAGCTTCTAAAAAAATTTTTATTGCAAAGCATTAGAAAGAAGTATATCATCAAAGCATGAGTTTTTATAAACTGGATAAGAATACAGAAAGAATTTTAAAGCTACTTGAAAAATTATCAATTCAAGAGAAAGATAAAACTTCAACCGAAGGAATTAGAAAGTATACTCAAGCTAACTTAGAAAGTAGAATATTAAAAAAACTCTATTACAAACTTTCAAAAAATGTTTATACCAAAACTTTTATTATTCCAGTCTTAGATGCTCAAATAATAGGTTATTATTTTGAAAAAATATCAAACAAATCTTTAAGTGGTTTAAATCCACTTATCATCTTTTATCACGGTGGAGGTTGGACTTTATCTAGTTTGGAAAAATACTCAAGTTTCTGTAATCATATTTGTGATGTAACTGGAGCTTCAGTAATTATGGCTGACTACAGACTATCACCACAAAACAAATTTCCTATTCCTCTTAAAGACTGCTACAGCACTTTACTTTGGGCTGCAAAAGGTGCTAGATACTGGAAAACTGATCCTGATAAAATATATGTGATGGGAGATGGAGCTGGAGGAAACCTTGCTGCAGAAGTCAGCAGATTTGCAAGAGATAAAAAAGGTCCAAAAATTGCCGGACAAATTCTTCTTTGTCCTGTTACAGACGGAAGAATGAGAACAAAAAGTTATGAAACCTACACAGATTGTCCAACTTTAAAAGTTAAAGACATGATTAACTTTATCCATAATTATCAAAGGGAACCCAAAGACATTCTTAATGTTAATTTTTCACCTTTGCTAGCTAAAGACCATTCACGTTTACCTGAAACTTTAATAGCAATTGCTGAATATGACCCTCTCCATGATGATGGAAAACTCTATGCACAAGCTCTTTCTTCTGCAGATACACCTGTAAAGCTATTAAATTGTAATAAAACGATTCATGGTTTTTATCAATTTCCAAAAGCAGAAAAAAGCAAAGAACTAATTTATGCCATTTCCCAGTTTGTCGGTGGAAGAAGACTTAATCAAATTGAAATGATTTCAAAAAAAGATTTTGAAAAACAAAAAAAACAGGAACTAAAACATTAATTTTGATAAGAAAGTTTTTTAGGTGCGCCCCTAAGCTCAGGAGTGTTTCCAATTAACAATCCAATTGATTCTTGTTTAATTTTAAATCTTTTATTACCATTAGCACAAAAATAACAATACCAACAATCCTCTTTTTCTTTATAGTGAACATCACAACCCATTATATAACGAGAGGCCCATCCTCTTTCCGCAGGAACAAGAATAGGCTTTTCTTGTCTTTCCCATTTTAGGCCATCTTCAGAAAACATTAAAAAAAGATTTGTTTCACTTCTATTTTTTTCAGAATTCCAGGTTGCAGGACAGGTAAAAGCTGCAAATCCATCTTGTAACGGTAACAAACGAAAACTCCCAACTCCTAGATTACAAAACTCATCATCCCCTGTAGGTCTAAGTAAAGGAGTTTTTTCATTGCATTCATACAAGCCATCAATAATATCACATTCTGCATAGGATAAATAACGAGAAACCTTTTGTTTAGAATCTGGAAGAACAAGATGACTTGCCCCAAAATATAATCTATATTTTCTTCCTATTTTACAAAGTTGTGGCCTTGAAATTCTTGGACTTAAAAGATAATCATCAGCAAAGGATACATCTTTACTAGTTATCAAAGTTCTTGGTTTACTCCAAGTAATCAAATCAGTAGAACTACACATATCAATAGAACTTGTTGAAGTATCTTTTTCATTTTCTCTGTAGCTATGTTTCATACCTATGAAAGGTATCTTTTTATCATGTTTTTCATAAAGCAAATAATAATTTTCATTCTCTCTGTAAATAAAAGGAGAATGAGCCCTTACTTCAATAAGGTTTTTTGGTTCCCAGGCAATTCCAGAATCACTAATAAAATGATGAAGTCCTAACCATGAATGCACAAATAAATGCCATTTTGAGTCACAACTCTCTTCTGGTAATAAAATTTGAGGATTTGATAGCTGTGGTAAATAAAAGCCACCTTTAACCACAGGTTCATCACTAAAAGGAAACCAAGAAAGATTTTTTAAATAATTTACTTTCAACTCCATCTTTTTAATTCTTCATTGACATATTATCAATTCTCTCTTTTTTTTGTCTTTGAGATTTTCCTCTTTTTGAAGAGAAGATTGGAGAAATTTTATCTTCAAGATGATGTTTTTCAACTAACCATTTGACTATCTTTGAATAAACAAACCAACTTAAAGCTATTGCACCAAAGAAAAATAAGAACATTAAAACTGCAATTCCATTTCCAGGAGTTTCAACACCTTTGTAAATAAAAGCAAGAAGAACATATCCTCCTACCATAAAAATAACCATAAGAAGCAAATTCAAAATTATTGCTCCTAATAAAAACCATACTGTATTACTTGTTTTGCTCATTTTTCTTCTTTCCTTATTTCTTTTATTTTTTCTTCTTCAGACGAGGGGGCTTTAGTAAAAATCATAGATAAAGCCAACAATATAGAAAACACAACAACACATGAGTCACTTATATTAAAAGTTGGCCAACGTTGCATATTTAAAAATCCATAAATATTAACACTTATAAAATCTACAACTCCTGAAGAAAAGCGAAATATTCGATCCATTATAGTACCGAGTCCACCACCAATTATTCCAGCAACAAACCACTTTTGTCTTTGAGTGAAAATCTTCTTTTCTGACAAGATACTCCATCCCAAAAAAATCATCAAACCAATAGGAATAATAATAAACAACAAAACTCTTACTAAAGAGGAGGCTCCCACCCCTAAAGAAAAAGCTACACCTTTATTTCTTACATGAACAATCCATAAAAAATCTTTAAAAAAACTTCTAAATATAGTACCTTCGGGAATAACTTTTACAACCCATGCCTTTACAAGCTGATCAAACAATAGTAATGAAAAGCTTAAAACAAAAGGCCTATATTTTAAAAAATTTTTATTTTTCATCAATTGAATTCCTTCACAATACGCAAAATATACTATAAATTTGTAGGTACATCAACAAAAACCGTAGTGAATCCTCTATCTTCTAAAAACACCTTTACGGTCTTAACACCAAAGGTTTCACTGGAATAATGGCCTAAACAAATCATATTGATTTTTCCTTCTTCACAAGTATGATATACTTCATGAGCACATTCCCCAGTAACATAAGCATCAAGTCCCTCTTTTAGGGCATCATTTACTTCGTAAGGAGCCCCTCCTGAAATTATACCAACCGTTTCGATTCGATCTTTTCCAAAAGGAAGAATCCTAATATTTTCATTCTTAATACCAAGTTTATCAACTATTTCCTTAGCTGAAAGAACTTCTTTAAGTCTACCAGAAAATCCAATTTGCTTTGAGTGATACCATCCAAACTTCTTAACATCTTTAAGCTCTAAAGCCTTTGCTATTGAAATATTGTTTCCATAGGTACTACTTGCATCAAGTGGAAGATGGCAAGCATAAAGTCCAACATTATTATCTAAAAGAGTTTTAATCCTTTTATAATGTGTTCCTGTTATAGAAAGAGGCTTTCCCCAAAATAATCCGTGATGAACAATAAGAAGATCACAAGAATTGCTTACTGCTTTTTCAATTGTAGATTGACAAGCATCCACAGCAAAAGCAATTTTTTTTACCTCAAGCGTTTTATCTCCCACTTGTAGTCCATTAAGAGATATGTCTATCCCCTCAAATTCTTCAACCCCCAATTCAACGTTTAATAAATCAGTTAATTCTTTTAATTTCATGAATAACATTATAATGAGTTGACAACTTATTTTCCACCAAATAATATCAAGCTATGGAAAGATTATTTTTATCTAAAGAAGAAGCTTCTTTTGAATACGACAGTACCTTCATAAAGAACCATAGAAATGACATAGAAATTCAAGATCAGTTCATTGGGCAACCAAGGGCTCTTAAAGCCTTAAGACTAGGTATGAGTCTAGTAGGTAAAAATTATAATATTTTTATTAGCGGAGAAGATGGTAGCGGACGGCATAGAGCTGTTTTTCATATCGCTAAGGAAATTGAAAATCAAAATTCTTCTCCTCAGTTGCATGATTTGATTCTTTCTTACAATTTCTTTTCTCCCTCTAACCCAGATCTCCTTATTTTGGAACAAGGAAAAGGCAAGATATTACAGGAAATAATGAAAAAAGTTGTGATTCTTTATAAGGATAAAAACTTTATCGCAGCAATTAACCTTATTCAAGAAACTCTTTCCTCTTCTACTTTTTCTTCATCACAAGTAACAAGTTTTCTTTTACAAGTTAAAAATGACTTAGTAAAACAAAAAGAAAATCCAACAAGAACCAATTATATTGAGAAATTTAAGATAAACCTTATTTGTGACAAATCAAATTTATCACAAAGACCTTTAATTGTTGAAACTCATCCTTCTCCAGAAAATCTTTTTGGAAAATTAGAGACAGGATCTTCTGCTTTCCCTCATTTAAGCATAAGAGGAGGATCAATCTTTGAAGCTGAAGAAGGTTATCTTGTGATTGATGCCGATGAAATGTTATCACAAAAAGGTCTTTGGGATGGTCTTAAAAAGTTTCTTGATTTCGGATCTTTTATGATCAATGGAAAAAATGAAAACGTTTTTATAAAGATTAATAGAGGAGATCTTCCAATAAAAGTAATTTTAATTGGATCAGATTCTGTCTACGATAAACTTTGTGAAATTGACGATTCATTTCTTTCTCTTTTTACAATTTCAGCCGAATTTGATTTTTCAATGAAGGCTACAGAAAGAAATATCATCCTAATGACTGGTTTCATTGATAGAACTGTAAAACAAAAAGGACTTCTTCCGATAGATGAAAATGGAATTGCTAAATTGCTTTTTTATAGCTCTTGGTATGCTGAGCAAAGAAATGAATTAACCACAAAATTATCTTTCATCACAGACTTACTCATGGAAGCTGATTATTGGGCTAAGAGTCTAAATGAAGAAGTTATTAGTAGTAAAAGTATTTCAAAAGCAATGAACGAGAGAGAATATATTAATAGTCTTACCGAAAGCAGAATAAATGAAGAAATTATAAATGGCGAAATGATAATAAGTCTTAAAGGTTATAAAACAGGAGTCATAAATGGTCTAGCTATAATGGATAGAGGTAGCACTTCCTTTGGAACCCCAACTGTAATTTCAGCCACTGTAGCTCCAGGAACAGAGGGTATTGTAAATATTGAACATGAAGCAGGTTTATCTGGAGAAATACATGATAAAGGACTTTTAATACTAGAAGGCTATTTAAGGGAACGTTATGCGAAATCTTTCCCTCTTTCAATCTATGCTGGAATATGTTTTGAACAGTCCTATGCTGAAGTTGATGGGGATAGCGCATCCTCTTCTGAATTATTTGCATTATTATCAGCTATTGGAAGCATTCCAGTTAGGCAGGATATTGCTATAACTGGATCAGTAAATCAACTTGGTTTTATCCAACCTGTTGGTGGAATAAATGAAAAAATAACCGGATTTTATAAAATATGTAACATAATGGGACTTACTGGCCATCAAGGGGTAATAATTCCAAAACAAAATGTTAACAACCTTCTTTTATCCCAAGAAATAATTCAATCCATAAGTGAAGGTAAATTTCACATCTATCCAATATCAACAATTGATAAAGGAATGGAAATCTTAAGTCATAGAGAAAGTGGGGAACGCACCGTTAAGGGTACATTCCCACCAAATACTTTCAATAGAGATATTGAGGACAGATTAAAAAAACTATTTACCATGTCCAGAAATAATAATTAAAAATATTATCTTTGAACTCTTCCGGATGAATTTCCCCCAGCCAAAGATTTTACTTCACTGACACTTACCATATTAAAATCATGTTCTATAGTATGTTTCAATGCAGAAGCAGCTACTGCAAAATTTATTGTGTCTTGATTTGAATAATTATTAAGTAAAGAATAAATTATTCCACCACCAAAACTATCTCCACCTCCAACTCTATCAACAATTTGAATTGTATATTTTGGAGAGAAATAAGCTTTCCCATCAACATATAGCATTCCAGCCCATTCGTTTACACTAGCCGAAAGACTACCTCTTAAGGTAATAGCAACCTTACTACAACCAAATTTTTCATTTATTTGCTTTGCTACGCTAATATAACCTTCATTGTCGATTTTACCACTTTCAATATCGGTATTATCAGCCTTAATTCCAAAGACATCATAAGCATCTTCTTCATTTGAGATGCAGACATCGACATAACTAATAAGCTTGCTCATTACTTTTCTAGCTTCTTCTCTAGTCCATAGTTTTTTTCTGAAATTAAGATCACAACTTATTGTAATACCTTTTTGCTTTGCAATTTTACAGGCTTGAAGACATATTTCAGGATTATTTCCACCAAGAGCAGGGGTAATTCCTGTAAAATGAAACCAATCAACACCTTCAAAAATGCTATCCCAATCAAAATCTGAAACTTCAGCTTCAGCAATTGAAGATCCAGCTCTATCATATATTACTTTACTTGGACGTTGACTTGCACCTTTCTCAATAAAGTATTTTCCAAGTCTATTTCCACCTCGGACAATATTTGAAGTATCAACACCAAACATTCTTACTGCATTTTCTGCACTATCTCCAAGTTCATTATTAGGAAGCTTTGTAACAAAACCAACATTAACACCATAATTTGCTAGAGATACTGCTACATTGGCTTCTCCACCAGCATAACTAATCTCAAGCTCAGTAGCCTGCTTAAATCGAAGATATCCCTTAGGATTTAATCTCATCATTATTTCACCAAAAGTTATAACCTTCATATTATTTACGCTCCCTGTTCCATTCTTCAACAGCTAATTTTGCTCTTTCTCTAATTCCATCATAGTCATGAGCATTAATATCTGAAGTTTTTGCAATCCAACTTCCACCTATTGCAAAAATCAAATCACTTTGAGCATACTCAGCCAAAGAAGATTGCTTAACTCCTCCAAGTGGAAAATACTTTAGGCCAAGGTAATTATAAGGACCTGCCATACTCTTTAAGTATTTTAAACCACCAACTGCTTCAGCTGGAAAATACTTAAAATATTTTACACCATTCTCTATTCCTGCTTCAATTTCACTTGCAGTACAAATACCAGGTGCAAAAGGCAATCCTATTCTCTTGGCTTCTTTCATTACTTTCAAATTCATCCCTGGAGCAACAGCAGCGTCAGCACCAGCTTCTTGAACAAGTTTTAACTGATCAGGTCGAATAACGGTTCCTGCCATTATCATCATACTACTAACTTCTTTATGAATTCTTTTAATAGATTCTAAAGCCGCATCAGTTCTTAATGCTAATTCAATTGCCGTTATGCCACCTTCTACCAATGCTTTTGCAGTAGGTACTGCAGTTTCTACATCATCTATGACCAAAACCGCCACAACTCCACGTTTTTCTAATTCTTGAAATACTTCATTCATAATAATTTCCCTGTTTCATTTTTATTTATATGTTTCAATTTTATTACACTTTTTTTTACAAGTCAATAAAATTAACCATTACTGTCTCATTTTTTTTTGTTCTGTTTCATTTTTAACACTTTACATTTCCAAATCAAAACTTTAAATTATGAGTAGGAAGTAAAAATGGAAGAGAAAAGTCAGAAAAATGTCCTTGCTGCTGAAAGAACCATGTCAATTTTTGAGGCTTTGGTTAAATTTGAAGATATTGGAGTTTCTGAAATTGCAAGAATAACTTCAATTCATAAAAGTACAGTTTTTAGATTCGTTCAAACCCTTTCAGACTTGGGCTATTTAATAAGAAATGAAGAAAAAGACACCTACAGCCTTTCAACAAAAATGAATGCTTTTCACCGATATAGCGACAGACAGGAACTTCTTAAACATTATGGTGTTATAGCTATGAAAGAAATTTCTAACCTTACGGGAGAAACAATTCATCTTGCAAAGCTAGAAGACATGCAATTAATCTATCTACATAAGATTGAATCCACTCACACATTAAGAGTGTGTACCATGATATCTGCAATAGGAAAATATGCACCTTTGTATTGTACTGGACTTGGAAAAGCAATGTTAGCTTGGCTTCCGAAAGAAGAGCAAATAAATTATATTGAAACAATTTCCTTTAAGCGTTTTACCCCTAATACTATTATTGACGGAGATCAATTACTTAAGGAGTTAGAAACTATCAAAACAAAAGGAGTATCTTTGGATCGAGAAGAAAACGAAAAAGGTATTTTCTGTATTGCAGCACCGATTTTTTCAAAAAGCCATCATGTTTTAGCGGCTATCAGTCTTTCTGGACCTACAGTTCGACTTGATGATAAAACTATTTCAAATTATTCTACTCTAATAAAAGAAAAAGCCCAGGAAATCACCGATCTCCTGAACCATTCAAATTAAAACTAATTCTTAATAGTTAATTGAAATATTCCCACTTGTAGTTGAAGCACTAACCAAATAAGGCGCTTCTGTGTTTATTTTGTTAATCTCTATATTTTGTATCTTTCCATTAATATATAGATTACCGCTTGTACTTTGAGTAATTAAACCAACAGGAACAGAAAAATAGCAAGTAATATTTCCACTGGTAGTTGATAAATTGCAACTCTTAAAACTTCCTATATCAAGGATATCTAAATTCCCACTAATAGATTTTGCATTCAACTCTAAAACATTCTCTTGTAGAGATTTTACCTTTGCTAAATCAATATCACCACTTGTACTTCTTAAATTTAAAATATTACAAGAAGCTGTTGATCCATCAATATTACTACTAATTGTAGATAACTCAATCTCATTTGCACTTAGGTCATTAAAGAACACATTGCCGGATATACTACTAAAACTTAAATAATCTTTAGCTTTTAATTCATCCAAGATAATATCTCCGGAAACCGAATTCACTTTAAGTCTATCAAAAATAAACGATGATGGAATTGTAATTGAAAGAGAACCAGAATCAAAACCAAACCAATTAAAGTTAGGACTTTTCACTGAAATTTCAAGGCTTCCATCATTTTCATCGACAACAAGTTTTTCTCTTTTAGATCCACTTAAAGAATATTCAACTTCGCTTATTCCGTCTTTAATATAAAAGTTAACATCTCCTTCCACTATGTAAAGTTTAACATCTAAGTTATCACTATAGTATATGGTCCCCTTTTCTTCGCCTTTGAAAACTTCAAAAGGATTTTTAGAAGCTTGAGAGAAATACCAAGCCAAAAGAACAACAACAAGTAATAAGGTTATGAATATTTTATTATTTCTTATCTTCATTTTGCGCTATTAAACCTCGATTCCCAATCATTTTCTTTATCAAAAAGATCTTCTTCCATATTGTTAACGCGATTTTTTAGTTTATCGAATCTTTGTTTTAAATCTTCATCTGACATTCCAGTTGAATAAGAACCTTCTCTTTTTTCATTTTCATCATAGTAAAAATGTCCAGGTTTATAGTTGTCTTTATTAAAGAATTCTTTTATTCGCTCTTCAAAAGGTTTATCTTCTTCGGTTTGTCCAGAATTAACGGGTAAAATCAAAGCCAATATCAAATAAACGGCTACTATTGGAAATCCTTTTGCAAAAAACAAAAGTACTAAAAATACAAGCCTTACTGTCCCAACTGGAAAATCTTTCCATTCAGCAATTCCCTTGCAAACGCCTAAAAACATCCCATTTTTTGATCTATACAATTTTTTAGTTGCCATTTTGCTTCCTATCCTTCATGATAATATCCATATTATCAATTCTTTTTTCGAGTTTATCCAATTCCCTAATCAATTCCTGTCGACTTACATCTGCTTCATCTTGTTTGGTATTTTTTTCTTTGTCTCCATATTTTATTTTAGCTTTTTTTAGAGAATAAGATTGCCCCATTGCACTAATCACAATTATGAAAACAAAAATTATACTTAAAATTCCTACGGCCTCCATAAAGCTATTTACTCCTATTTTTCTTTAGTTCTTCAAACTCTTTTTCAATTTCTTGTTGTTCTTCAAGATTTTGGAATTTGGTCTCAGTTGAATTTTTGAAATTGTTTAGCTCGTTTTCACTTGCCATCCTATCAATTTTCTCTTCCATTTGAGAAAAACGATTATAGGTTTCTTCTTCTTTTTTACAATCATAAAAATTAGTTGCCTTTCGTTCTTCTTGAAGCCTTCTACTCTTTTCTTGAACAGTTTTCAACTTAATCCGAACTTCATTAAGTTTTGATTCAAGTTTGGAAATATCACTTTTTGCACTTTCAACATTTTTTCGGGAAGTTTCCAAAAGTCCTTTAAATTTTTCACTTTCTGCTACTACTTTCCGTTTTTCAATTAATGCTTCTCTTGCAAGGTCGTCAAGATTTCGACTTATGGCCAACTCTGCTCTTTTCTGCCAACGCTGAGCCATTTTATCCGCTTCTGCTCTACCTCTTCGAAGTTTTGCTTCTTCTGCCATTTTACCAGCACAAGAACTTTTTAATTCAATTAAAGTATCCTCCATTTCCTGAAGCATCATTTTAATCATCTTTTCAGGATCTTCAGCTTTATCAAGAAGGGTATTAATATTTGAATTTAGAATATCTTTAAATCTAGAAAAAACTCCCATTTCTTTCTCCTTATATTTTATATAACAGAATAGTTGCAATTCTTGTGCCAAGTATAAAAACCCCAAGAACAACTACAGATTATAATATTTTTACCGTTTTTTTAAGTACTTGATACCCTTATTAATTCAATTTATTTATTCATAGTTAATTTATATTTTTTTGATTGGTCTTTTCTCCCTTAATATGGTATGATTCACCTATGAATTCAAATAATTATATTGGTCAATCTGAGGCTTTTTTGGATTTTCAGAATAAACTTTCTAAAGCAGCTTTAGTAAACAGAAGCATTCTAGTTATTGGAGAAAGAGGAAGCGGAAAAGAAATTGCCGCCAGTCGTCTTCATTATTTGTCACCTAGGTGGGAAAAACCTCTTATAACCGTCAACTGTGCAGCTTTGACTCCATCTTTGATTGAATCAGAATTATTTGGTTATGAAAAAGGGGCTTTCACTGGGGCTCAAAAATTAAGAAAAGGACGATTTGAAGAAGCTGATGGAGGAACTATTTTTCTTGACGAAATAGGGCTAATTCCTTTATCAGTTCAAACTAAAATATTAAGAGTCGTTGAATATGGGACTTTTGAAAGAATTGGTAGTTCAACTACCCAAGAAGTAGATGTAAGAATTGTTGGAGCAACGAACTCCAACCTACCAAAACTATGTAAAGAAGGAAAATTCAAAAAAGATCTTCTTGATCGACTTTCATTTGAGGTAATTTTTGTTCCACCCTTAAGAAACCGAGGAGAAGACATCATGCTTTTAGCTAATTTCTTTGCCTCAAAAATGGCGATGGAATGCAACATGAAAGAAGAGATTGAATTTTCACCAGAAATTATTGAAACTTTGCATTCCTATAGATGGCCAGGAAATGTTAGGGAACTCAAAAATGTAATTGAAAGGGCAGTTTATAACTGCAAAAATGGATACATTGACAGTATTAATCTTGATCCATTTTTAAGCCCTTACAAAGAAGAAACCAAGACCTTAGAAGAAAATGTGAAAATTGAAATAAATCCTATTTCAGGAAAGATTGAAAAGAATTATAGGGAAAATGATTTAACTGGTTTAGAAGAAATCAAACAATCATTAGATTCAATGTATCTTAACTCAGCTCTAAAACAATCAAAAAACAACCAAAAAAAGGCCGCCGAATTGATGAACATTACTTATGATCAATTCAGGGGCCTATATAGAAAGTATAAGAAAACTAATTAGTTTTCTTTTTTGTTGAAGCCTTCTTTTCCTTCATAGCATTAAGCTCAGCTTCTATTTCTTCATCTCTTTCTAAATCAGAAAATTTTTGTCCAACGCTGGTATTTTTACCATAATTTACCATTTCAGCACTTGCTTCCATTTTTTCAATTTTGTTCTCAAATTCATGGAACTTTTGAATAAAATCACTGCTATCAACCTCATGGACTATTTTTTCAACTTTTGATTTTTCTTTAGCACTTCTAGCTCTAATAACAAGTTCATTTTTTCTGTCCTTCATTTCTTGAAGCTTGTCAGCTAATTTTTCCACTTGAACATCTTGATCTTGACTTATTTTAAGAATTCTTTCATGTTCACTTTCCATTGCTTTAATCTTAGAAGTTGCTTTTTTCTTTTCAATGAGAGCTTCTCTTGCGAGGTCATCAAGATTTTTATTCACTGCCAAATCAGCTCTTTTATTCCAACGATTTTCAGCTTCTAAAAGTTCTTTAACCATATTCTCGTTTCTTTTCAAATTAGCAAGAGTTTCCTCTCTAGAACTTTTTGCCTCTCTAAGAGTATCTTCCATTTGGCTAATCATTAAGCTAATCATTTTCTCAGGATCTTCAATTTTGTCCAATGCACTATTTACATTTGAATTGATAATGTCTGTTAATCTACCGATAATTTTCATATAATCTCCTTTGCCCCACGGCTTTTTATTTTCTGTAAATCATGTTGCAATAAACATGCCAACTTTTAAATTAATTTTTATCAATCACTTCAACATTTACCATAAGGACATTTACTGATAAAATAAGCAAATGATTAGTTATAAATTAATAATGAGCGACCTTGATGGGACTTTATTAAATTCCAAAAACACAATTAGCCCATTCAATAAAAGAATAATTGGTAAAATTTACCAAGACTTTAATATTCCTTTTGTAATTGCCAGTGGAAGATCAATTCAGTCCATAGAGATTTTTCAAAAAAGATTGAATATAAAAGGACCAATAGTAGCCTTCGGAGGAACTTATATCAAAGATGGTGAAAAAGATTTATATTCCCATGGCATTGAGATTGAAACAATTTCAGCTATTATTGATTTTTTAAAAAAAGAGGATATCGAAACCTTTATTTTTGCCCAGGATGGATGGTATTTAAATAAAATGAACAGTTGGTATGATTATGAAATATCTTTTTCACTGGTTCCTGGAATAGCTAAGCGCTTTGAATTAGTTCTAAATTACTTAAAAAGAAACAACATCAAAATTTTTAAACTTCTCTGTCTTGAAAATGATAAGGTAAAAATTACCAAAACTAAAGATCTTTTGGAAAAGAAATTTTCTAATTTTGTTGATATATACCAATCAAATTCTAACAATATCGAAATAATGCCAAAAAATGTGGACAAAGGTTCATCAATTGATGTTCTTTGTAAGTATTACAATATTTCTTCCAAAGAAATAATTGCCTTTGGTGATTATCTTAACGACCTAAAAATGATGAAAAAGGCAGGATGTAGTGTAGCCCCATCTAATTCTTTAGATATCGTAAAAGCTTCCTCTAATATCATTGGACCTTCAAATGACGAAGATTGTGTAGGAAAGGTACTTGAAAGATTATTGAATATGAAAAATAAATAAGCTAATATAAAATAATGAATAATTTATATATTGTAGCTACTCCTATAGGAAACCTTCAAGATATTACTCTTAGAGCCTTAGAAACTTTGAAAGAAGTAGATGTCATAGCTTGTGAAGATACTAGGCATACCCAAATAATCCTTACAAAATTTGATATCCATAATAAAAGATTAATTGCTTGTCATGCAAAAAACGAAATGGCTTCCAGTCAAGGTATTATAAAATTACTTGAAGAAGGTCAAAGCGTAGCTTATGTTAGTGATGCTGGAACTCCTGGAATAAGTGATCCAGGAAATCGACTTGTCAGAGAAGTTAGAAAGGCAGGTTTCACAGTAATCCCCATTCCAGGAGTTTCTGCAATGGCAACATTAGTAAGTGTTTCTGGAACTGCTGACAAAGCTTTTACTTTTGAAGGCTTTTTAAGTCCTAAAGCAGGGAAAAGAAAATCTAAAATAACGGACCTTTTAGACCAGGAAAATGCCTTTATACTTTATGAAAGCCCCTATAGAATTGAAAAGCTTCTTCATGAACTTGAAGAACTTTGTCCTGATAAAATGCTAACCATTGGCCGCGAAATGACAAAAGCTTTTGAACAGTTTATTACAGGAACCCCTACACAGTGTATAGAGCAACTTAAAGTATTTAAAGGAGAATTCTGCGTTTTAGTTAGCAATGCTCCAAAAACTAAAAGAGATAGTGATGATAACACTTAAGAAGCTCTTAACTTTGAAGCCTTCAACTAGATTAAGAAAAATATCAATTATTTTCCATCAAGCAGCAGTTGAATTACACGCAAACAAAGAAATCTCTTCTCAAAAATTGTCTTATTTAAAAGATTGTTCTTTAATTGTTGAACAAACTTTTAAAGAATTGAATATTTTAGATTATAATCAAAATTTTTATAATAAGATTAAAGAAAATCAAAACTTTGAGGAAATAAGTTCCTTAATTCTTAAAGTTTTAGATGAAGAACCTTCTGATTGGGATTTTACTGATTCCTTTTTAAAACTTGATAAAAATGAAAGAAAACTTTTACCAATTACTCTTGTTGTTGATAGAATTAGATCGCCTTTTAATATTGGTTCTGTCTTTCGTATAGCTGACTCTTTTGGAATTCAAGAAATACTTCTTATTGAAGGCTCGGCTTCTCCTCTTCACCCAAGGAGTATTAAAACTAGTCGAGGAACAACTGATACAGTCTCTTGGCGTTTTATAACTGATGAAGAAATAATGAAGCTTCTAAAAAAAGAAAAAGAAAAGAAATCTTCAATTTTAGCCCTTGAATTGGGAGGAGAGCCTTTAAAAACTTTCTCTTTTCCTTCTTCGGGTTATGCTATCATTGGGAATGAAGAATTTGGAATAAGTTCAAACCTCTTAAAATTGGCCTCTTCTAGAGTCAGCATAAGTCTTGCTGGAACAAAGGGTTCGTTAAATGTATCAAATGCAACAGGAATTTTCTTATATGAATGGTTTTCTTCTTTTGAACAATAGCACCCATCAAATTTATTGTATTTGTCCATCTTTAACTACAATCACTTTTCATTTTTATTTAAAAAATATATATTAAATAACCGAGGTGTTTTATGGAATATAGTCAAAGAACTGTTACTTGTGGTGGTCTTACAAAAAAAGACACTGGAAAACAAGTTACGCTTAATGGTTGGGTACACCGTGACAGAAATCATGGAGCTTTACATTTTATTAATCTAAGAGACCGTTATGGTATTACTCAGGTCGTAGTCGATGAAGATTCTGATGCAGAACTTCAAAAACAGGCAAGCCAATTAAAAATGGAATTCTGTATTGCTGTTAAGGGTACGGTTCGTCAAAGACCTGACAACATGATTAATAGAGATATGTCCACAGGTGAAATTGAAGTTAAAGCTGAAAGCATAGAAATCCTTTCAAAATGTGAACCTCTTCCTTTCATGATTGAAGATGAGACTAATGCAAGAGAAGACCTTAGGTTAAAATATAGATTTCTTGATTTAAGAAGCAAAGGAATGCAAGATAGAATTAGACTCCGTCATTACTTTATAAAGGCTATCAGAGACTACTTGAGTAATAAAGATTTTTATGAAATTGAAACTCCAACCCTTATAAAATCAACACCTGAAGGAGCCAGAGATTTTGTTGTTCCAAGCAGAATTTACCCTGGAAAATTTTACGCTCTACCTCAAAGTCCACAACTCTTTAAACAAATATTAATGGTTGGTGGCTTTGATAAATATTTTCAAATTGCAAGATGTTATAGAGATGAAGATGCTCGTGGAGACAGACAACTTGAGTTTACTCAACTTGATGTTGAAATGAGTTTTGTGAAACGTGATGATATTTTATTATTAATGGAAAACCTTTTTAATTATGTTTTTAAAGAAGTAATGAATTATCAATTGCCTGCTCATTTTAGACGTATTTCCTATTATGATGCTATGAATACTTATGGTTGTGATAAACCTGACTTGCGTTTTGATTTAGAAATTCAAGATGGAAATGCTATTGCTGAAAAATCATCATTTAAAGTTTTTAACGATTGTATTTCTAATAAAGGAACTATTAAAGCTTTAGTAGTACCTGCAACCGAAGGGGTTAATTTTTCAAGAAAATTTATCACAGAACTTGAAGAATCCGCAAAAATATATGGAGCTGAAACTTTAGCCTGGATGAAAGTTGGAGATGAAAATACTTTAACCGGAGGCGTTTCCAAATTCTTTGAAAACAAAGAAGAAGTAATAAATCAATTTAACGCAAAAAATGGGGATTTAATTCTTATGATTTCCCATGACAATTGGAAAAAAGCTTGTACTTCAATGGGAGCTATTAGAAGCAAACTTGGCAAAGATCTCAATTTAATCAAAAAAGGTTTTGAATTCTGCTGGATTGTTGATTTTCCTCTTTTTGAATTTAATGAAGAAGCAAATCACTGGGAAGCAGCACATCACATGTTTAGTATGCCTCAAGCCAAATACATTCCAACTTTGGAAGAAAATCCAGGGGAAGTCCTTGGAGATTTGTACGACTTAGTACTTAATGGTTATGAAGTTGCTTCAGGTTCTATAAGAATTCATGATGTTGAACTTCAAAAGAGAATCTTTAGAATCTGTAATTTTGACGATGAAACAGCCGAACAAAGATTTGGTTTTTTGCTAAATGCCTTTAGATATGGAGCTCCACCTCATGGAGGAATTGCTCCTGGAATTGATCGAATGGTAATGATTATGTCAGAGCAAACTTCCATAAAAGAAGTAATTGCTTTCCCAAAGAACACTGTAGCAGTGTCTCCAATGGATGACTCTCCATCTTATCTTGATCAAGAACAACTTGATGAAATCCATCTAATTATAAAAGATAAGGATAAATAAAGATTTACCAAAAGGAACTGTTTTAGGCAGTTCCTTTTTTATAATTTTACCATTATTTATATTAATTCATTGCTTTGTTTGTTAGGAGGATTTATAGTAATCGTATATATAGCGATAATTTATTTCTTATTTTAAAAACAAGGAGTTATAATATGAAAATAGCAATAAGGTATTATTCAAAACTAGGTCATATAAAAAAATTAGCAGAAGCAATTGCTAGTGTAGCAGGAGTAGAAGCCAAATCAATTGAAGAGCCTCTTGAAGAAGATGTTGACATTCTATTTTTTGGTAGTTCCATTTATGCAGCAGGAATAGCTGGCCCAGTTAAAGACTTTATTAATAACATAGATAAAAAGATTGGAAAAATCGTTAATTTTTCTACCGCCGGTTTATTAGAAAGTACATACAAATCTGTAAAAAAAGTAGCCGACGCAAAAGGCCTTAAAATGGCAGATGAAGAATTCCATTGTAAAGGACAATTTACTGCCTTAAATTATGGACACCCAAACAATGAAGATATTGAAAATGTTAAAAGTTTTACAAAGAAAGTTCTTAAATTATAACTAAATATTGTTTTTAAGTTGAAACACTGTTAAAATCAGCTTATGGCAAATACAATATTACTGTTGAACATTTTAGTTAAATCTTTGATAAAAATTGAAGAAAAAGATGCTGAAATCCTAAAATGGACTAAAAACAAAGTCCCTTTTTGTCATAGATTAGCCTGTAATATTGAAAAGCTTTATCCAGAAGGCAAGTGTATGCTTTGTCCAATTGTTGAGAATAAAGCCTATTGTGATATCCTTTTAACTGATGGAAATTCTAATAAGGTACTTGCTATTTTTTATAAGAAACAATATTTCAATAAAAAAGAACAAAGCAAACTAATTGATATGACAAAGAAGAATAAAAAACAATTAATTATAGGATTAACTGTTAATCCAAAAAAAAGTTATTTTCTTATATATCGAACTACTTCTGAAAAAATGGAGTATTACCATTTTCTGAGAGATGAAAAGATACTTGTAAAGCTCAAAAATAAGAATCTAGTAACTAAAGATCTTACTCCCTCTTTGAGTTTTTCAAAAAAACACGAATAAAAGGAAAAAAATGAAATTTGAACTTGAAACAATTCCTATTTGGGATAGTCTAAATGAAGATAGTGAATGTTTAATGTGTTCTTTGATGGAAAAAGCAGAAAAAGACAGTCTTAAATACTATCTTGGAAGTTCTGTCATGAACCCTGAAACAAGAGTACAAGTAAACTCAATTGGTTTTTGCTCCCATCACCTTGATCTCTTAGCCAAAACCAATAAAAGTCAAAGTTTAGCAGTTATTGAAAGATCCTACATGGAAAGAAGCCTTGAAATTCTTGAAAAGAATTTTTTTAAGGTGGAGCAAGCAAAAAAAGGCAAAAATACAAATAAAGAAATCTTAGAATTGAATAAAACAATTGATAACCGACTTAAAGGTTGCTTAATTTGCAATAAAATGCAGGATAGGCTTAATCGATATGCTTATACGGTTTCAGCTCTTTGGGAAAAAGACATAGAATTTAGAAAAGCCCTTGAAGCCTCTAAGGGCTTTTGTCTTGTTCATTTAAAATCAATTTTAGCACTCTCAAAAGAAAGTTTAAATTCTGAAGAACAGAAAGAATTTGCAAAAAGTATGATTTCACTAGAGCGAAAGAACCTTAGCCGAATTAATGAAGAAGTTATTTGGATGACTCAAAAATATAAAGCAGAAAACCTGGATAAACCTTGGGAAAATTCTGCCGACTCTCACAAAAGACTCATTTACAAATTTATTGGAAAGGGAAAAATCACCTAGGCATTAAGTAACCCCTCATCACTTGCAAATTCTTTTTTCTTTATATCTTTAAAGAGAGCTACTAGCTTTTCAACGGTAAGAGATTTCTTTTCTTTTCCGGATAAATCAAGAATTATTTGACCTTCATCCATCATTATCAATCTATTTCCAAATTCAATAGCAGCTTTCATATTATGAGTTACCATCATGGCAGTAAGCTTATTTTCAGTTATATACTTTCTAGTAAGCTCCATAACTATCTGAGCATTTCTTGGATCAAGAGCTGCTGTATGTTCATCTAAGAGTATCATTTTTGGCTTACTCATAACTGTCATCAACAATGTTAAAGCCTGTCGTTGACCACCGCTTAAAAGGCCTACATTATCTTTCAACCGGTCTTGAAGTCCTATTGGAAGAAGAAGAGTCTTAAATTCTTCTCTTCTTTCATTATTTAAACTTATTCTTAAACCTTTCATTCCTTTTTTGGAAGCAGTAATTAAGTTATCTTCAATACTCATATTTGCAGCAGTCCCCAGAGTTGGATCTTGGAAAATCCTTCCAATGGTAAAAGCTCTTTTATATTCCGGAATATTTGTTACCTGTTTTCCATCAAGAATAATTTGACCACTTGTTAATGGAAAAGTTCCACTGATTAAGTTGAATAAAGTAGTTTTACCACTGCCGTTTGAACCAACAACGCTGACAACTTCACCTTTTTTAATTGAAAAATTTAAATCATCAATTGCCATTTTTTCATTCACAGTTCCTGGATAGAACACTTTTGAAATTTCTTTTAGTTTTAACATTCTGAGACCTCCTGTTCTTTTCTGACCTTAGAACGGGCCATAGCCTTTCTTTTCGCCCCATTGCTTGAAACAGCATCACGACTTTTAGCAATCGCAAGACTAACAATAACTAAAATCCCAGTCAAAAGCTTAAAATCATTCGCAGTAAGTCCAATATTACTTCCATATTTTCTTCCGTAGAACATTAAGGCCTTATAAATAATTCCTCCAAGAATTACTCTGAGAGTAATAAGACTTATTCTATTACTCGAAAATAAAAATTCTCCAATCATAATTGCTGCTAACCCTTGGACTACCATTCCAGTACCAAGATTTGCATCAGCAAACCCTTGGTATTGGGAAAATAAACCACCTGAAAGAGCAATTAAGCCATTTGAAAGTCCAATTCCTATGATTTTTAAAGTACTAGGATTCATTCCATAGCTAATTATCATCTGTTCGTTACTTCCTAAAGCTCCAATAGCTAAACCTAAATCTGTTCTAAAAAACACATCAATAAGAATTTTTACTATCAATAAAATAATCAAAGTTGAAAAGAAAGCAGGCCAAGGGCCATTTAAGGAACCAAAAGAAACAGAAGCTTCACTATAAAAGTTTTTAACTCCTAAAAGATTAACATTTGCTTTATTTCCAAGGATTCTAAGATTAATTGAATAAAGCATTGTCATAGTAAGTATACCGGCTAAAAGCCCTGGAATTTTAAATCTGTTATGAATCACAGCTGTAACCGCTCCAGCAGCGACGCCTGCTAGGAAGGCCAATATTAGAGAAAGAAAAATACTTCCACCATTTACAATACACATTACAGCAACAGCAGCTCCTGTTGCAAAAGAACCATCACAAGTTAAATCGGCAAAATCCAAAATTCTAAAAGAAATTAATATTCCAATTACCATTATGGAAAAAATCATACCGTCAACAAATATACCTTCAATCATAATACCCTCTAACATACAAAATGCCGGCAATTGCCGGCATAAGCTTTATTTCATTTATTATTTACTAATCTTATTCCCGTCTTTAATAATTACGGTAGCTGAATCTAGTAAGTCCTTACTAAAAGTAATACCAAGTTTTTCAGCATTGTCTTCATTTAACCAGAGTTCAAATTGAGTAGGATCTGTAAGTTTTACAATTCCAATATCCTTTGGGTTAGCTCCTTTAAGACATTTTTCAACAATTTTTCCTGTTTCAACTCCAATATTATAGTAATTGAAACCCCAAGCCATCAAGAAATCAAGCTTCTCAACATTAGAAGGATCAGCTACAAAAAGAGGTTTGTTTTCTTTCGTACAAACATCCGCAACACTTGCTATAGCACTTATTACTGCATTATCAGTTGCTATGTAAATTCCATCTACTTTATCAATTATTGATTGAGTTGCCATTTTAACTTCACTTGAATTAGAAATTGCAACTTCCACAAACCCGAGTCCTAGTTCCTCACAAGCTGCTTTTGCTTGCTCTTTCAAAGTAACTCCGTTTGCTTCTCCTGAAGCAAAAATATTTCCAATTGTTTTAGCTCCTGTAGTTTCAGCAAAAAGTTGAATCTGTGCTGCAACAGGATTTGCATCACTTACACCACAAACATTATCAGCAGTTAGACCAGCTCCAACTGGGTCGGTGATTGCAGAGTAAACAACATTTTTATCCGTAAAAACATTTGCCAAAGATTGTGCTGAAGGTGTACCGATACCAACTGAAATATCACAATCAGAATCTTTAAATTGTTGCGCAATAGATACTGCCGTGGCAACATCACCATTAGCTGTCTGGAAATTATAACTAACTTCTAAATCAGTAGTTGCAAGATAATCTTGCATTCCTTCTTCAACTGCATCCAAAGCAGCATGTGGAATTATTTTCGAAACACATACATTATATCCAGTCTCTTCTTTTTTATTACAACTAGAAAATACCAAAAGGATTAAAACACAAACGACACCGATAAGAGCAAGTTTTTTCATACATTTTCTCCCTAAAGAACTTTAACTAAAACAGAATATATAAAAAAAACTATTTTGTAAACAGTATTATGCAAACCTATGAATAAAAATTCAATTATTATACAATACAATTAATTATTCTCTAATCTTGCAACAAAACTATCTAAGTAACTAACATATAAAGGTGAAAATCTCCAGAATTTAGCACTTACTATCATCTGTTTAATCATTTCGACTCGATTTATCTTATATTTTCCCGGGTTTAGAGATATATAAATAAAGGATTTATAAGGTTTATCCCCAAGATAAATATTCACAAATTCTTTTTCAAAACCTTTTTTATAGGATTTCAATTCTTCTAAACTTTCCTTTTCAATCAACCACAGGATTCCTTCAAGTGATGAAACTTTTGACTTTAAAGCATTTGGATAGCCATTTTCATCTAAGGAGAACCTATAATCTTTTAAGACATAATGCCCAACCGCAACCGACTTGGGACAAAGGCTAGTCATCTTTTCAATGTTTATTTCTTCACCATAGGCAAAATATAAACTATAACCTTCACTCATCATATTCAGAATATATCTTCTGTTGAATTCTTCTCTCAAAACAATACCTCTATTAATAAATAAGGTACATCAAACGATGTACCTTAAAAAAACAAACTTATAAGAATTATTTTCCCAAAAGTTCTAAAACTTTCTTTTCAATATTTTCGGCAGTAAAGCCAAAAGCTTCTTTCAAATAATCAAGCTTTCCAACTTCACCATATCTTTCACCACAATTTAAATAAGCCATCTTTGTAGGTTTGACTGTTGAAAGATGAGCGGCAATTGCTTCTCCAACTCCACCAGCATATCGACCATTTTCACAAACAAAAACTTTTCCACATCTGTCTGCAACTTTTTCAATTAAGGCTGTATCTAAAGGTTTGATTGTATGAAGATCAATTAAAGTAGCATTTATTCCCTTAGCTTTTAAAGCTTCTAAGGCTTTTTCTGATTCTCCAACCATCAATTCCCCAGTAGCGATGATAGCAACATCTTTACCGTCAGCTAATTCAATTCCTTTTCCCAGTTCAATTTTTGTTCCAACTGGATAACGATGTGTTATTCCCTTTCTTCCAAAACGAGCATAGGAACTTTTACCTGTTTCATATACTTGGAGAGTAAGTTCATAGCAAGACTGAGCATCACTTGGTTCATAAACTGTAATTCCAGGAACCTGTCTCATAAGGGCAATATCTTCAAAAGGCATGTGAGTTCCACCATTTAGTTGTGCAGTTATTCCAGGGTCAGTTCCAAGAAGATGAACTGTCTGGTGTGCATACCCACAAGAAAGAAAGAATTGGTCATAGGCTCTTCTACTTGAGAAACATGCAAAACTATGAACAAAAGGTACAAACTTCATTGAGCTTAAACCGGCTGCCATTCCAACCATATTTGCCTCGGCAATACCACAGTTAAAAAATCTTTCCGGAAACAATTTCTGAAAAGACTCACTTCCAAGACAACTTGAAAGGTCTGCATCTAGTAGTAAAACTTCTTCATGGTCTTTTCCAAGATCGTTTATTGCTGCCATCATGGCATCTCTCATATTTTCTAAATCTGATGTATTTCTCATTATTTTAAACCTCCCATTCTTTCACGAAGGACTTTTATTGCTTCCTCAGCTGTTTTCTCATTAAATTTCATGCTATGATTAGCTGAAATTCCTTCACCAGGTGCAAATCCTCGGGATTTCTGAGTATCTAGAATAATCATACTTGGTCTATCAACAGCTTTCTTAGCTTCTTGAACAGCTCTATCAATAGCCTTAAAATTATGACCATCAATTCGCTGAACATGCCAGTTAAAACCAAGCCAACGAGTTGAAATATTTTCCATATTTCCAATATCAAAAGTATAACCATCCAACTGTTGCTTATTTAAATCTGTAAAAGCAATTAGATTTCCCAACTTATTTTGAGCTCCAACTTCTGCAGCTTCCCAAATTTGACCTTCTTGACTTTCGCCATCACCAATAATCAAATAGGTATAAGCATCCTGTTTTTTCAATCTTTGCCCTAAAGCAATTCCAACAGCAGCACTTGAACCTTGACCAAGAGAACCTGTTGTAAAATCAATACCAGGAGTTCTGTTCATATCACAGTGACTTGGAAGGTTTGTTCCACCTTGATTTAAAGTGCTTAACCATTCTTCAGGAAAATATCCTTTATTTGCCAAGACTGCATAAACTGCTGGACCCGCATGTCCTTTTGAACAAACAAGTCTATCTCTATCTTCTTTTTTTGGATTCTTAGGATCTACATTCATTTCGTTAAAATATAAATATGTAAGAATTTCTATAATCGACATACTTCCACCAATATGTCCAGCTCCAAGATGCCCAATTTCTCGAATTGTAAGCTCTCTTAATTCTTCTGCTTTTTTTGTCAAAGCGTCTACTTTTGCTTGTTCCAGCATAACTTAAAAATCTCCTTAATAAAATTCGTCTTAAGTTTAACAATTATTTAAACTTTTGCCAATTATATTTAATACAAGTCTAAAATTTATCCAAATATCCATTGATAAACACTGCAAGGATTAAAATAGGTAAAACATACTTGAAATAAAACTTTAATTTCTTTGGAAACTTAGTTCCTATTCCACTGTCTGCCTCTTTAATAAAACCATTCCAGCCCCAACCATATCTACTTGTACAAAAGAAGACGTAAACCACACTTCCCAAAGGAAGAATTGTTGAGCTTACAAGAAAATCTTCTAAATCAAGAACATTTGATCCAAGACCAAAAGGCTTAAACCCCGACCATATATTAAATCCAAGAATACACGGTATAGATAATATAACCAAAATAATAGCATTAATCAAACTTGCTTTCTTTCTTGACCATCCCTTTGTGTCCATCCAATAACTAATTATATTTTCAAATACAGCTATCAAGGTTGATAAGGCGGCAAAACTCATGAAAACAAAAAATAAAGAACCCCAAAATCTTCCCCCTGGCATTTCGCTAAAAATTGTTGGAAGAGTAACAAACAATAGCCCAGGACCGGCGTTTAAATTCAAATCATAAGTAAAACAAGCAGGAAAGATTATCAAACCAGCCATAATAGCAACCATTGTATCTAGGCCAATAATCCTTAAAGATTCACCAGTTAAAGAGTGTTCCTTATTAATGTAAGAACCAAAGATAGTCATACTTCCCATCCCTATACTCAAAGTAAAGAAGGCTTGACCCATGGCATCAAAGACAACTTTTGATACCCCGACTTTAGCCATCCTATTAAAATCTGGAACTAGATAAAACTTTAATCCTTCCTTAGCCCCAGGCATGGTAAAACTCTGAATAGACAAAATCAGCATCAAAACAAATAAACAAAGCATCATTATCTTTGTAACTCCCTCAACGCCATTTCTAAGGCCTCTAGAGCAAATAAAAAAACCTAAGGCTACTGCAAATATCATCCAACCAAGTTGCCCTGGAATATTTTGTAAAATTCCACTAAAGTAATTACTTATTTCTGCACTTCCCATTCCTTGAAAAACGCCTTTTCCAAATTTGAAAGTATAAGAAAATATCCAACCAGAAACTACAGAATAAAACATCATTAAAAGATAACATCCAATAACTCCAACATGACCAAAAAGATGCCATTTTGTATTTTTAGGTTCTAACTCTTCAATTGCAGGTTCTAAATTTTTTTGAGCAGCCCTTCCAACTGAAAATTCCATAACCATAATTGGAAGACCAAGAATCAAAAGGAAAACAAGGTAAACCAAGACAAAAGCTCCACCTCCATTACGCCCCGTTATAAACGGGAATCTCCAAACATTTCCTAAACCAATTGCACAACCAGCACTTAAAAGCAAAAAGCCTAAACGACTGCTTAAAGTTTCTCTTTTCTCCATATCCAATTCCTCTTCCCCCATATTCTACAATAAAAAAAAACAAAAACAAACTTATTATTTGAATAAAAAAGGAAATTTGTTATTTGTAGAATAAAACTACTAATATTTTATTAACTAATAGTTTTTTTTCTGTTATCATAGGACGATGATTTTTCAGGAGATATTATTATGAGGATGTCAAAACTTTTTTCCAGAACCTTAAGGGAAGCACCAAATGGTGCAGACTGTAAAGGATACGAGTACTTATTAAGAGCTGGTTTTATAAAACAGATGGCTGCTGGGATTTTTTCCCTTTTACCATTGGGATTAAAATCAATAAGAAAAATAGAAAATATAGTCCGTGAAGAGATGGAAAATATTGGCGGGCAAGAAATCTTAATGCCAGTTGTTAATCCTGGAGAAATTTGGAAAGAAACTGGACGTTTTTATAGCATTGATAAAGAAATGAGCCGTTTTAAAGATAGAAATAACAGAGACATGGTTCTTGCTATGACTCATGAAGAAGCCGCCACAGATGTTGCAAGAGACGAAATCGACTCTTATAAACGACTTCCTCTTCTTGTTTACCAGCTTCAAACAAAGTGGAGAGATGATCCTCGTCCACGAGCAGGACTAATTAGAGTTAGAGAATTTACAATGAAGGATAGCTATAGCTTTGACATAGATCAAGAGGGCTTGGAAAAGGTTTATAAAGCTCATTACGATGCATATTTTAGGATATTCAAAAGAGCCGGTCTTCCTGTAATAGCTGTTGGTAGTGACAGTGGAATGATGGGAGGTAAAGTTTCTCATGAATATATGTATCTTTCCGATCTTGGTGAAGATACAATTATTAATTGTCCTAAATGTGGCTATACCGCTAATAGACAGGTTGCTATTTCCAAAAAAGAATATTTTAAAGAAACAGAAAAACCTATCAAGTTAGTTTCTACTCCAAACACAAAAACAATTGATGAATTAACTTCCTTTTTGAATATTTCTTCCAAAAAAACTGCAAAAGCTCTATTTAAGATTGGAACCTTCATTGATGATAAATCTGGAAAAGAAACAGAAAAAATGATAGTCGGTTTAATTAGAGGGGATATGGATATAGAAGAAAGCAAACTTTTAAATGCTTCTATGGCAAACTCCCTCCGTCCTGCCCATGAAGAAGAGATCGTTGAAGCTGGAATGATTCCTGGTTTTGGAAGCCCAATTGGATGTACTGATTTTAAAAATCAACCAATTGTTGTAATTGTTGATGACAGCGTTGCTAACTCAAACAATCTAGTTGCTGGAGCCAATAAAACAGGTTTTCACTTTTTAAATACAAATTTTTCAAGGGACTATAATGGAACCGTTGCAGATATAGCAAGTGTAGCTGAAGGTTATTTATGCCCCGAATGTGGTGAAGCTTTGAATTGTTCAAAAGGTATTGAAGTAGGAAATATCTTCCAACTTGGACAGCGATACTCCCAGGCGATGAATTGTTTTTACCAAGATGAAAATGGAGTTCGCAAACCTGTTGTGATGGGCTCCTATGGAATTGGTATCGGTCGACTTTTAGCCTGTCTCGCTGAAGAATATAATGATGATCAAGGCCTTAAACTTCCTTTAGCTGTTGCACCTTATCAAATACATCTTATCAGTCTTATAAAAGATACTAAAGTTTCTGATGAGATTTACCACAAACTAAAACATGCAGGTTTCACTGTACTATATGATGATAGAAAAGGTTCAGCGGGTGTAAAATTCTCTGATGCTGATTTAATTGGACTTCCGCTTAGACTTACTTTAGGAAATCGTAGTCTAAAAGAAGGTCAAATTGAAGCTAAGTTGAGAAAAGATTTGTCAAAGGGTTTTGATATTGAATTAAACAATATAATTCACGAAGTTAAAACTCTATTAGATGAAGCTTAAAGCTTGTATGCTTCTCTTAAAGAAGCATATCCTTTTTTAATTGAATTGAAAATCAAGTCTAGAATTTGATCATGATGAGTAAAGGCTGATTTCATTGCATTAATGGTTATTTTCTCAAGATCATGAATGTTTAAGTCATATTCCTTGCTAGCAATCATCATTTCTTTTGTCAGAGAAGTATCGCTCATAAGGCGGTTATCTGTGCAAAGAAAAACTCTAAAATTATTTCTAAAGAAAAGAATGAATGGGTGGCTTGCAAAATCTTTAGCAGCTCCCGTTCCAACATTACTTGAAAGACACATCTCAAGTGGAATTCTCTTATCTAGAATAAAATGAGAAAGATCTCCCATTTTTACAATTTGTTTATTTTCAATGCTCATATCTTCAGTTAGTCTAGTTCCGTGTCCAATTCTTTGTGCACCACAGACTTGAATAGCTTGCCATATTGATTCAAGTCCAAAAGCTTCTCCGGCATGTATAGTTATATTAAAATTTTGATTTCTTATGTATTGAAAAGCATCAAGATGCTTTTTTGGTGGATGTCCAAATTCATCCCCTGCAATATCAAATCCAACAACTTTTCTATTCCGAAAAGCAACAGCAAGCTCGGCAATTTCAAGAGATAAAGAAGAACTTTGGTTCCTCATAGCACAAAGAATAAGACCGTATTCCATACCTGTCTTACGTCTTCCTCTTTCTAGTCCTAAAAGAACAGCTAAAACAACATCTTCCAGCTCTAAGTTCAAGCTTACATGTAATACTGGTGCAAAACGAATTTCTGCATATACAACATTTTCCTTGGCTAAATCCTCAACTGCCTCAAAAGCAATTCTTTCAAGAGCTTCTTTGGTCTGCATTACCGATATAGTCACAGAGAAGGTTTCCAAGTACAAAGCCAAACTTCTTTGTTGACACCCACGTGTAAACCATTGTTGAAGTTCTTTTTCATCTGTAGTTGGGATTTTAATTTTGTATTTTTTTGCCAAATCAATTACAGTCGATGGTCGAAGTCCTCCATCAAGATGGTCATGTAATTCTACTTTTGGTGCTTTTCTGATAATTTCTTCTGTTAACATAAACAAATAATACAATGAAACGATTAGGAAATAAAGACTAAACTATAACATTTTCCGCCAAACAGAAAATGGATTTATTTTAAGACGAATCAAACAATAAAGATATCCAAACAAAAGTCCTGCAAGATGGGTCATATGAGCCAGATTAACATTTAATCCAGTAAATTCAGAAATAAGTTCAATTGCAAAGAAAACTAAAACAGCTACTGGGGCTTTCATTGGAATAAAAAAGAAAAGTCTTACTTGTGCTGTTGGAAAAAGCACGGCAAATAAAAGAAGTAAGGCATAAAGTGCTCCACTGGCTCCCATTAATATTGGATTAACTCCTGTTAATTTATATACAATATAGCTAAATATCCCTGATAAGATTCCACAAACAAAGTAATAACATAAAAATTCTTTTGTTCCTAACTCGCGTTCCAAAATCAATCCAAACATTACAAGGCCAAACATATTAAAAAACAAATGAGACCAAGACCCATGCATAAACATATAAGTAAGAAACTGCCAAACATAACCACGATCCACAAAAGAAGGAATAAGACTCAACCAATATCCAAGAGGAGTTCCACCGATTCTAATATTTAACAAATACACCATAAAGAAAACCATAAGGTTTAAACCTAAAATTACGTAGGTTGCATTTGAAAAAGTATATTTAAATTTTCTGTTTAATAAACCATTATCCATAGAATTAAGATAATGAGAAAAGCTTGTAGGGTCAATAATTATTTCACAAATGTAATAAAGAGGTTAATTTTTAAAAAATGATAATAGTTATTTCCTTTATAGATAAGAGTTTGTAAATAAAACCGGTTTAACTTTTTTTGGTTTTTTTTCATTTAATTTTTTATTAAACTACTAGAAAACAATTTAGCCCTATGCAATAATACGCTTGAAAAGTTGGAATAAAGTAAAGTAAATTTCCAGTTTTGATTAAATTTGAAAATTCGGTGCCTGACAGGTTTCTCTCCCCACCCCAAAACCCTATCTGTCAGACACCTTTTTTTATTAAACAAACAGAATTCTATTTAATTCAAATTTGTGCTACAATATTATTATGGCAAAAAGTAAAAGAAATACAGCAGATTCCTACACATTAAAAGCAAGAAAAGAAGGCTATCCGGCTCGGTCGGTTTATAAGCTTGAAGAAATTCAAAAAATTAATCATATTATAAAACCTGGAGACCGCGTTCTAGATGTCGGTGCAGCTCCTGGGTCTTGGACTCTATTCACCCACAGAGAACTAATAAAAGGTCAAGGACAAATAATTGCTGTTGATTTAAATCCTTTGGGCCTTAATCCTATTCCACCAACTGTTACTGAACTTATTGGAGATGCATTTTCCAAGGAAATAAGAGATCAACTCATCGCTATGGGACCCTATGATGCTATAATAAGTGATGCAGCTCCTAAAACTTCTGGAATAAGAACTGTTGATACCTTTAGAAGCGAATGGCTTGCAGAACAAGTAGTTCTCCTCGCTGATGAACAATTAAAGAAACACGGAAATCTTGTTATCAAAATTTTCCAAGGTGGAGGCCAACAAGAAGTTCTTCATTCTCTGAGAAAAAAATATGCAAAAGCTAAAACCATAAAACCAAAGGCCTGCAGGTCTGATAGTTTTGAATTATATTTAATTGGCTTAGATAAAAAATAGCCCAATTAAGGGCTATTTTATTAGGTTCTAACTAGTAACTTAGTATCTTGTGTAACCTTGTAGCAAAGTCCACAGGGTCTTTAGGCATAACTCCTTCTCTAAGGAAAGCCTGATCCAAAATAACAAAAGCATAATCTTTTATTTTTTCTTCATCACTTTCAACTTCAATCTTCTTTACTACTGGATCTTCAGTATTGATTTCAATAATTGGAGAAGTTTCAGGATAATTTTTTTGGCCCATAGCTTTAAATAGTTGTTGCATTTGAACAGAGGGATCATCAACATCCGAAACAATTACCGCTGATACTCCTGAAAGTCGCTTAGAAGCAATTACGTCCTTTACACTTTTACCATAAGCTTTTTTTAGTTTTTCAATTATGGTTGAAGATTTTTCTTGTTCTTGTTTCTTCTCTTCCACTGAAACAAAATCTGCATCTCCATTACTCTTATTAATAGCTTTTAAAGGGATATCCTTGTAATTTGGCATACCTGTAACAACAATATCATCAATATCATCTGTCATTAAAAGAACTTCATAACCCTTCTCTTTATAACTGTTAAGCAATGGTGAATTTCTCAAAGCATTTTCATTTACACCAGTTAAATAATAAATACTCTTCTGTTCTTCACTCATTCTTTCTTTATAAGAAGCAAGACTTGTAAAACCTTCTTGATTTGAACTTTTGAATCTAACTAATTCCATTAAAATTTCTTTATTTGCATAGTCAGAGTACAAACCTTCTTTCAAAGGACGATTATACTGTTCGATAAATTTGTTATATAAATCTGGATTTGATTCACTAATTTGTTTAAACTCACTAAGAATCTTTTTTACAGATGCATTACGAATGCTAGTCATTACTTTATTCTGTTGCAAAATTTCTCTGCTAACATTCAAAGGTAAATCTTCACTATCAATTACACCTTTAACAAATCGAAGATAAGTTGGGAGTAATTCTTTTTCATCATCAGTAATATAAACTCTCTTTACATAAAGTTTCACACCTGGTTTGTAATCAGCATGATACATGTCCATAGGAGCTTTAGCTGGAATAAAGAACAAAGTAATATATTCTGTAACACCTTCAGCTTTTGTATGAATGTAAAAAAGAGGGTCTTCACTATCATTTGTAGTATTTTTATAGAAACTTTTATAATCTTCTTCTGTTAAACTAGTTTTTGATTTAGTCCAAAGAGCACTAGCTGAATTAATTTGCTCCCTTTTATGTTCAGTTCCTGTTACTTCATATTTATCATCATATTTGTTTTCATCGTAATCAAGAAAAATAGGATAAGCAATATGATTTGAATAACGTTTAACAAGGTTATCAATTTGCCATCTATTGGCGAATTCTTTCCCTTCATCATTAAGATAAAGAGTAATTGTAGTTCCTTGGCCTTCTCTTTCAGCTTCTTCTATTGTATAGCGTTGTTTACCATTGCTACTCCATTTATAAGCTTGTTTTTCACCTGCTTTAAGAGAAACAACATCAACTTTATCAGCAACCATAAAGACTGAGTAAAAACCTACTCCAAACTGACCAATAAGGTTTGAATCTTTTTTTTGCTCCTCGTTAAGAGTAGAGAGAAAAGTCTTTGTTCCACTACGAGCAATTGTACCAAGATTAGCATTAAGTTCATCATGGTCCATTCCAATACCATTATCTTTTATTACAATTGTACGTTTATCACCATCTTCTGTAAAACTTAAATCAATGTGAAGTTCATCATCAACTTTAATTTTACCTGTAAGCATCTGTAGTTTCAATTTATCAAGAGCATCAGATGAATTAGAGATTACTTCCCTCAAAAATATTTCCTTATTGGAATAAAGAGAATGAATAATTAAATTCAATAATTCAGATACTTCTGTTTTAAATTGTTTTCGTTCCATATACGCCTCCAAAATTCGAACAGATAGAATATAAAAAAAAAGTTACTAAACGACAAGCATTTTTCCTTAAAAAACTATTAATTTGGTTATTTGCCACTTATTGTTAACAAAAAAACACTTGAAGAGAATAAAGCTCTTCAAGTGTAGTGGGTGTAAACCCAAATTGTAGTAATATTCTTCTTTTAGAATATAGGTTGCGTAAATTATTTTTCTCAAAGGCTTCTCGTCCATATTTGTCAACTTCGCCTTATTTTTAACTCTATGTGTCAAATCTTTTTTCTGCCATAACAACTCCTATTTTAAAAATAACTGACTTTAATTTTCTTTCCCATTTTTTTTAGACATTCAGAAAGTTCTTCTACTAGTCTCATCTTTATACTAAAATTTATAGGGAGATTTGGATTTTGATGTGCAGGATTAATTGCACGTCCTACAAAAAAGTTAATATCAGTAGCATCTTCAAACAAGATTCTTGCTATTTTACTGGCACCATCTTTCTTAAAACTCCAATCTGAATAACTTTGGTTATCTTCAAGATAATTTTTTGCATAACTTAATAATTTGTTTATCGTAATGACCCCTTCTGTTACCAAATCAACTCCTTTTATTTCAGCTGTAGGAGGAATTTCAGGATCAATAAATTCAAGACTTGTAATTAAAGGTTCTTTTAAAAAATCAGCAGCAATTTTGGATGTAGTACCACCACAAACTATATGTTTCCCTTCTTTTGAGAAGAATAAGTTCATCATCTTATTTGCTTCTTCTCTATGAGAAGGAGGCCCAAAAAGTAGATTAACTGGCTCTCTTTCCCTGATTCTAATCGTACATACAGTCGTATCATCTCCACATTTCTTTTCATATAATTTATAACATTCATCCAACAAAATAGTTGTCATAGTTTTAGCCGTAAAACCTACGTCATAAAAAGTTTCTAAGAAACTAATTATATCATCTCTTTGCCATCCAAAATTAAGACTCATTCCTACACCTGCATGTATGCATCCATCACTCATTAATACAAAAATATCTTTTTCTTTTAGGGGAATTCGAGATTTATATATTTCTTTTCCTCCAATATTTGTTATCGTAGTATCATAAACAAAATTTTTCCCATCTCTGAGAAGAATGACCATAGGGTTGTCATATTGAATAATTTCTGCTTCTTTATTGTTAACAATTCTTATAATAGTAAAGGTTGAATAGGCAACTTCTCTTTCTTTACAGACAGGTAAGGTTGAAGCAATTGTAGAAACACAATCTTCAAGCTCCATATTTGCACTCATCATTGTAGAAATAATAGTTGAGGTTAAAGTAGAAAGAATACTTGCCTTTACACCACTTCCTAGCCCATCAGCCAAGACAATTACAGATGAATTTTCACAGGGTTCAATAATTTCTATATGATCTCCGCAAAGTTGTTCACCGTATTTATTAAGACTTCTATATCCAATGTCAGTACAAAGATTATTCATTGGTTATGGACTCCTTCAAATTTGTTAGCGCTATTTTAGTTTCAGCAACAGTTTCACCAAGTAATGAGGCTATTTCCTGAACAACTCTCATTTGTTTTTCAACAACATTATCGGCGGTTTCAACTGTCTTGCTTTGAAGAGCTTCTCTTTTTACTTTTTCAAGTTGTTCTTCTGTAATATCCCGAAGAATACAAATCAATATATGATAAGTTCTGTCATACACAATTGATTGTTCAACATATTTGTCATATTCAGCCAAAAAGGACCTTGAATTTCTTAAATTTTTATTAGAATCAAGAACATCCATAAAAGGACGAGGATCCAAGACTCTTACAACTTGTTCTCCCAAAACATCAGAATTAGTCTTTACATTTAGAATTTCTCGGGCTGCTGAATTCATCAATTGAACCTCAAGTTCTTCATTTACAACTATTATTGCATTTGGAGTATTGTTAACAATATTATCAGTAAAACTTTCTGCTTTATCTTTTAAATAAGGAAGACACATTGTCAAATCAGCTTTACCTTGGTAAACAGCAATAGCTTTTTCTCTACAGGTATTGTATCCACAGCTTCCGCAATTTAACTCATCTTCTTTTGTAGTTTTACCAATTTTTGCAAGTATTTCTTTTATTTCATCTTCACTAGGTATTTTCTTATTAATTTGAATATAATCTCTACTTAAAGAAATCTCTTCATAATCAAGTGGAGTTACTTTAAAATCTTCCTTTCCAGCATAAGTAGAAACTTCCTGATAGGCTTTAATTGGATAATTTCGATATTTTTGCATAACAGGTCCACCAACACAACTTCCTACGCAAGATGACATTTCAATAAAGCAATGGTCCAAATTTGAATCTTCAATATCTTTTAAAGCTTTTATACAGTTTTCTACACCATCAATTGCAAGATAAGAATAATCATCCTGTAATTTCATTGTTTTAATAATTCCATTATTAGTAGGAAAAAATCTTGCTCGACTTTCTTTTGTAATATCTTTCTTCTTTTCTAAGGTTACGTTTTCTTTTTCAAACCATTTGATTATGTCTTCAAAAGTTAATACACAATCCACATAACCTGGATAGCGGGCGGCTTCATCTTTTTTAGAAAGACAAGGGCCAATAAATATGATTTTAGCAGTCGGATTTTTCTTTTTTATTTCAATTGCGTGTGCCTGCATAGGTGATTTAACATCTGCTAAGTATTTCAAACATTTTGGATAATGTTTTTGTATTAATAAATTAACTGAAGGGCAACAAGAACTAATCAAAACATCTCGACTGCCTTCTTTAAGAATTTTTTCATATTGAGTTTTAACTAAAGTAGCTCCAATAGCAGTTTCTTCAGCCGATGAAAATCCTAATTTTTGAAGTCCTTTTTCTAAACTTTTTATTCCCACTTGTGGGAAACAAGCCGCAAAAGAAGGAGCTACACTTGCAATTACTGTTTCATTTTCCGCTATAATTACTTTTGCAGTCTCAGTCTCATCAATTATTACTTTTGCATCCTGTGGACAGACAACAAAGCAATTTCCACAAAGGATACACTCATCCCCAACAATATGAGCTTGATTAGCAGAAAACCTAATCGATTTAACGGGGCAATGACGAATACATTTATAACAGTTCTTACAGTTAGACTTTTTCAGACTTAAAAACTCAATCATATTTTCTCCAATATTTTTTATTTTTTTACCGAAAGTATATTTTTATTAAAAAAACTTTCAGCAGTTTCAGGGCTTACCGAAAAAATCTTCTCATCCACGGTAACATTAACTCCATTCTGACAATTTCCTAGACAAAAGGTTCCAGACAATTCAACTTGGTCTTTAAGATTATTAACTTTAATTAAATTCTGAAAAGTTTGGACAACTTGTCTAGATCCTTTAAGATGACATGAACTACCAATACATACTGTAACTTTCATTATCTTTTCCTCCTTTTATTCATAATCAAAAACGGTAACCCATTTTAATAACATTTCTCTTTCCTCTGTTAGTCCCTTTATTGACTGACTTGCAGCAACTATAGGAAGCCATCTTTGCACAATCCCTTTTTTTACTTTACTAAGTTCATAATACAAATCAAGGTACTTTTCCCCCAATTCTTTTTGTCCTTTCAGATTAAATAATAAATAAGTTCTTGCAACATCTGCTGAAGAGTTTCCTTGGGTTACATGAGCCCAATCAATAATATAAGCTTCATCTTGGGGTGTGATAATAACGTTACTAAAGTTAAAATCACCATGACAGACTTTGTTCTCTCTAGGCATAGCTTCAAGTCTTGACTGTAAATCATAACGAGTCGTTGCATCAAGGTCCGTTTGGTTAATTTTATTAAACATTTTATCTCTAAGATGGTTTAACATTGGGGGTTTTTGTTCATAAACATGAATCTGTAATTTTACAAAACGTAATAAAAGTTCATCAGTTTGTTGTGGTTGTTCTTGAAGCAATCTTTCAATGGTTTTTCCCGAAATATATTCAAGAATAATAGACCATTTACCATTAATTTTTTCAACCTCTAAAATTTTAGGTACCTTAAGATTTGTTTCCTCAATGCGTGCCTGATTTAAGGCTTCATTTAGAATATCAGCCTTTGAAAAATCTTCATCAAACACTTTAATTACCACATTTGCTGTTTTATCCCAAAAAACAGTTTTATTGTTTCTTACTGCTATAATTTTATCAAGTTTATACATACTCCCCCTCCTATTTAACTTTACCATAATATGCATTCAAATACATTTGTTTTATTTCTTTCATTAGGGGATAGCGTGGGTTTGCACCTGTGCATTGATCATCAAAAGCTTTTTCTGTTAAATCATCTAATTTTTCAAGAAATTCTTTTTCATCCACTCCAAATTCTTTTATTGAAGAAGGAATATTGATCTTTGCTTTTAATTCATCAATCTTATCAATCAAGGCTTCAAGTTTTTCTTCATTGGTTTTTCCACCAAGTCCAAGGGCTTCTGCTACTTCAGCATATCTTTCTAAAGTATGTGGATGATCGTAAGAAGGAAAGGTACCCATTTTCAAAGGACATTCACTGGCATTGAATCTTATCACCTCATCCAGCATAAATGCATTTGCAAGTCCATGTGGTACATGGAAGAAGGCTCCAAGTTTATGTGCCATTGAATGACAAACCCCAAGAAAGGCATTACTAAAGGCTAGACCTGCCATTGTAGCTGCATTAGCCATTTTTTCTCTAGCTTCTGAGTCTGTTTGTCCATTTTCATAAGCTCTTGGAAGATATTTAAAAATCATTTGTAAGGATTGTTTAGCAAGGCCATCAGTATAATCAGTAGCCATCATTGACGCTATTGCTTCAATATTATGGCTAACAGCATCAATACCACTAGAAGCAGTCAAACCCTTTGGAGCTGTCATCTGCATATCAGAGTCAATTATTGCTATATTTGGAAGTAATTCATAATCAGCTAAAGGATATTTCATACCAGTTTTATCATCAGTAATTACGGCAAAACCTGTAACTTCACTTCCAGTTCCAGCTGTGGTTGGGATTGCAATAAAATTTGCTTTAACCCCCATCTTTGGAAATTTATAAACTCTTTTTCTGATATCAACAAATCTCATTGCCATATCATCAAAATCCACTTCTGGATGCTCATACATTACCCACATTATCTTTCCTGCATCCATGGCACTTCCTCCACCAACAGCAATTATGCAATCTGGTTTGAAAGCTTTCATAATCTCACAGCCTTTTATAACACTATCTAAAGAAGGATCAGCATGAATATCAAAATAAGTTTCATGTACTATTCCCATTTCATCAAGTCGTTCGGTAACTGGTTTTGTGAAACCATTTGAGTAAAGAAAATTATCAGTAACTATAAATACTCTTTTCTTATCCATCTCAGTTTTTAGTTCTTGCAAAGCAACTGGAAGACAGCCTTTTTTCATATATATTTTACTGGGGCTTCTAAACCAAAGCATATTTTCTCTCCTTTCAGCAACGGTCTTAATATTCAACAAATGTTTAACACCTACGTTTTCTGATACTGAATTACCCCCCCAAGAACCACAACCAAGTGTCATACTTGGTGTGAGCTTGAAGTTGTAAAGGTCACCAATACCTCCCTGTGAACTAGGAGTGTTCACAAGTACGCGGCAGGTCTTCATTCTTGAATAGAATTTTTCCAGTTTGTCGCTACTCTTTTTCTGATCAAGATAGACTGATGAGGTGTGACCATATCCTCCATCTGCTATTAATTTTTCTGCTTTATTTAATGCATCTTCAAAATCTTCAGCCTTGTACATTGCCAAGACTGGAGAAAGTTTTTCATGAGCAAATTCTTCACTCAATTCTACACTCTCGACTTCACCTATAAGGATTTTTGAATCTTCTGGAACTGTAATTCCTGATAATTGAGCAATTTTAAAAGCACTTTGTCCAACTATTTTGGCATTTAATGCGTTATTGATTATTATTGTTTTTCTAACTTTTTCGGTTTCTTTAGCATTTAAGAAATAACAGCCTCTTTTCAAGAATTCCTTTTTAACTTCTTTATAAACATTTTTATGAACAATAACTGACTGTTCACTAGCACATACCATACCATTATCAAAGGTTTTTGAATGAATTATTGAATTAACCGCAAGAAGCAAGTCTGCACTTTCATCGATAATAGCTGGAGTATTTCCAGGTCCAACCCCAATTGCAGGTTTTGAAGAAGAATAAGCAGCTTTTACCATTCCAGGACCTCCGGTGGCTAATATAACATCAGCTTCTTTCATCAGAGTATTTGTCATTTCCAAACTTGGAATACTTATCCAATTTATAATATTAGCAGGTGCCCCCTCTTTTACTGCAGCTTCTAAAATAACCCTAGCAGCTTCGCAAGTACATTTTACAGCTCTTGGATGGGGGCTAATAATTATTGCATTTCTAGTTTTTAGAGCCAAAAGAGTTTTAAAAATTGCGGTTGAGGTTGGGTTTGTGGTTGGAATGATTGCAGCTATTAGTCCCAAAGGTTCCGCAATTTTCTTATAGCCATAGGCTTTGTCTTCTTCAAGTACTCCACAAGTTTTAGTATCTCTATATGTATTGTATATGTATTCAGCAGCAAAGCTATTTTTTATAACCTTATCTTCAACGATTCCCATTTCTGTTTCTTCTACTGCAAGTTTTGCTAGAGGTATTCTCATTTTATCTGCAGCTATTGCGGCTGCTTTAAAAATTTCATCTACTTTTTTTTGGGTAAAAAGGGCAAATTCTTTTTCAGCTCTTCTTGTTTGTGCTATTGCTTTTTCTAAAGACTCTAAATTTGTAATTTCAATTTTTTTTTCAGTTTCCATTTTATTTACTCCTGATAAATCTTAACAACTGAAATTTATCAAAAATATGAAATTTTGTGTAATGCTATATTTATATATCGATATATATTTATCGGTATAAGGTCAGGTTCATCTTCTAATTAGGTCATTTAACTAATCTAATTTGAGATTTTCTTCTTAATTTCTCTTGCAGTGTTTGTCAGGCAATTAAGAAAATTTTTATCTATTAGGCTAAAACGATAGGTAGATCTAGAAATCAAAACATCTTTAAATACTTCATCATCACCTTCAATTTGTAATTGAATTAGTTGATATTTCTCAAGTTCTTCGGGATTTAAAGGGGAAGAACAAAAATAAGTTTCTACATTTTTTTCTAAAAGCTCAAAGCAAGAAGCACGATCAAAAACTTGAATATTTTGTTTTAGGTTATTTTTCACAATTCTTTTCTTTATTTCTGTTATATGCATATTTGGAATATAAAAATCACCATATACAATTTCTATTTTTTCTTTTAAATCAGATTTTCTAATTTTCTTCATTTTTGCAAGACTACTTTTCTTATTTACCAAAATGAAGGAAGTGAAATCCAAAATTTCATTGGAAATTAAGCCTTTTTCTTTTAAAAAAACTTCAAAATAATTTGAGTATTTTTCACTATATCGAATAATACCAAGGTTAAAATCGCCTTTTATAATATCATTCATAGTATTTTCAGAATTTGATTCTTTGTATCTTAGTTTAATTTCTTTTTTTAAATCAAAGTCTTTTGAAAACTCTGCAAAGGCCTGCATTATATAGCTAGAGCGAACTACAGAAATAGAAAAAGTTTGTTGGCCTTCATTATCTTTTCGATAAAAGCTTTCAACATAATCAACCTGGTCTAAAATCGCTTTCGCATAAAGAATAAATTCTTCACCTTTTTCCGTTACTGTTATTCCTCTCGAAGATCTATTAAATATTGTTATTCCAATAGAATCTTCCAATTCTCTTATTCCACGACTTAAATTTGGTTGACCCATATGTAGGTTATCAGCAGCTTTACTGATAGATTTACTTTTTTCGACTTCAACTACGTATTTTAAGTGTAATAGATTCATTGGCTAACTCTTGTTATAGGAAACAGCTCTATTTTTTCCTAAAGCTTTTGCAAGATAAAGTGCAGTATCAGCAAAACTGATATATTGCTTTTTAGTTTCTGGATTATCTTTAATTGTAGTATACCCTAAACTAATAGTAATTCGTTGATATTTTGATTTTTCAAAATTCATATTCAAGTCATATATTTCTTTTACAAGATTTTTAGCAATTGCACTAAATTCTTCTTCTGAATGAAAAGTTGAGTATGCTATAAATTCTTCTCCACCATATCTTGCAGATTTCAATTTAAATTTTTCATCAAATTCTTGAAGTTTTTTTCCGACTGATTTTAAGCAAAAATCTCCCATTTGATGTCCATAATCATCGTTATAATTTTTGAAGTTATCTATATCAATCATCATTATTCCTTTGATTTGTTTAATTTCAAAGGTTTCCAAGTCTCTTGTTAACTTGCTTCTAGAATCAATTTGAATAAGACTATCAGTATCTCTTTCAAGTTCAACACCTTTAATAATCTTGGTATCATTCAATTTGAGTTGAACAACTTTATAGTTTATAAAGGTTCCTACCATACAATAAATTATTGTTTGAAACAAAATATAATTCAAGTATTCGCTTGGATTAAAGATTGATAATAAAATATCAAAGGCGGCAGTCATTAAAACTAAAAAAATAAACAATCTATAAGGGGTATCTAAAATTATTATTGGTAAAATTATTTGAGTTATAAAAAAAAGGCCAAAAAATGGATACTTTGGATCAATAAAAATTCCTAGATAAAACGCTAAAGAAACTAAAGTTAACATAAATAAATAGCTTAAATAGATTAAAGATTTTTCATTATAATCTTTAATTTTCTTTGATACAAAATACATGAGGGTAAAAACTATGAAATAACTTATATTAAAAACTCTAAAAGGTTCAATAAATGTAGAAAAAAATGAAACTGCAATTAGCGAAAAAAGAATTAATGAAATAAAGAGACTAAATTGTTCTATCATTTCAATATTTCTTTCATTAATTATTAAACGATTTTTTTCAAAAAAATCTCTATCTACACCCCCATAGGCATATTCATGTAAGCCGTTTCTAATAAAATTAGATGCTTTTTTCTTTTTTTTATCCATAAACCCCTCAGCCTTTATATTCTAAAACTATGAAACAATTTTATCAAGCCGAAAACTTATATAAACTCTTGAAGGCTATCAAGAAAAGTTGTATGAAAGAAAAATTCATCAAGTCCTACACTTGCAGTTGCTAAAATATTTGCTTTATCTCCTAGTTTCGATCTCTCTATTTCCACTGGTTCAGAATATTTGTGAAGCAAATGTTTGAAATCTGTTTTTAATATATCTAAATATCTATCAGGAATTGTTGAGCTTTGACCTCCAAGTATTATTCTTTGACATCCAGTTACTAGATTTGCAACAGATAAGGCATAAGCCACTCTTTCAAATACTTTCTTTTCAACACCACTTGGCCAAATTTCTGCCAAAGAAGAATCAGGAGATTGTGCAAGTACCCAAGTTGCAGCAACAGCTTCTAGACATCCAATTTTTCCACAACTACATAATCCCGTTTTTGATACTTTCAAATGTCCAAAATTAGAATTTCGGCTTATTACTCTAGAACCACTCACAATGGCAAGATCTAATCTTTCTCCCCAATCTAAATATGCTAAAGTTTCATTTCCTTTTATTTCTTCGGCCAGAACAAGGGCATTTAAAGAGTTTTCTAATATTACTGGTATTTTAAGGTTTTGATTTAAGGCTGTAACCAAATCAATATCCTTCCACGGTAAATAAGGACAGCTTTCAATTATTTTTTTATCTTCAGATATTTTTCCATGTAGTGTTACTGCTATTCCCAAGATTTGGTTTTCTTTTAGGGGTTTGAGAGCCCTAATACAGCTTTTAATCAAGTCTACTACAAAATCTTCTTGTCTTTTATCTACTCTAGTCTTGATTCTTTCAAATCTTAAAACATCCAATGCAAGATTGCAAAGATTAACATTTGTTGTTCTAGGTCCAATCTCAATAGCAATCACAAATCTAGCCATCTTTACAAGTCTTATTGCTGTTGCTTTTCGTCCTCCACTAGTTGTTCCAATTTTTGCATATTCTTCAACTATCCCTTCTTCAATAAGAGAACTGATAATTTCTCCAGTTGAGACTTTGTTTAAAGAAAGAATCCTTGAAATTTCAGCTTTTGACAGGATTAAATCATCCATCTCATCATTTATTAAAGTAAAAGTCTCTAAGTTACTCTTAGGAACTTTCCACTCATTTTGTTTTCTTAATAAATTTAAGATTCTATAGGTATTTATTTGCCTAGCTGAACTAGGTTGACTTAGTTTCATTTTTTTTCCTGATGAGTTTACTTTAGCAATAAAATTTACAATTTGCAATAAAAAAAACCGCTAAACCTATGGCATAGCGGCAACCTCCCAGTTCCCCGTTTAAAGGGTTACACTCTTATAGAGCAACGACAAAATTATTATTGCATAGTTTATTCTAGAAAGCAAATTTTTTTTTCATTTTTGCAAACAAAAAGGAGCCCACCATTAACTGTGGGCTCCAAAACATTACTTTTATACATTATGAAATAAATTAGACATTTATCATTTCAAAAATTACTTTTCCTTTATAATCACCAGCTGGTAATATACCAAATATATCCTTATCTAACTTAAGTCTAAAATCTTGGTATAAAGCATCTTCTACTATTCCTCCAGTATCTACTAAGAATTTCCAATTTATCTCGGATCCTTTTTTATCAACAAATGTTACTTTTATTGGAGCACCTTCACCATCGTAAGATCCATCAACAGGCCAAAGCCCATCACTGTAGGTATTCATTTTAAGTTGTACTCTCTCTTCTCTTGGAATATTATAGCTATAAATCAATTTATAAACATTTGAATAAACTGATTCATCATTGTTTAATTCTGAAAAATCATTAAATTGAATTTTTAAATCATCTACAGCTCTTGATCCATCTTCAGTCTCAGAGATTAGTTCTAATTTCAAATCACTTCCCAACACCACACTCTTCATTTCCAGCGTTAAAGTTACTTTTGCAAACAAAGATATAGAAGATATCATCAAGACTAATATTAAAATAGTTTTTTTCATCTTAATCATAGCTTCCTCCCCAGAAGTCATTTTTAATTATTCCTTTTCTCCTCTTTTCTTATTCTAAACTGAAACTAATGAAAAGGAAACGGTTCCAGAATAAGATCCAATTGGAATTTCATAATCAATTACTTTTTCCAATCTTATCTTAAACTGTCCATATTCTTTATAGGTTTCTGCCGTTCCTGGCAGAAGTTCGATTTTTCCCCATTCGACATCTTTCTCAATATCTACTGGGTCAACTAGAGAAACCTTAATTGGATAAGTTATCCCTCCATCTGTTGTAAGTCCCAAACTAAATACGTCCAATTCAACTATCGAATTCACTATGGAACTCGGCTTGTTGTAATTGTAAACTATTCTCAGCGTCTGAGGGGCTACTACGAAACC
>JBAYZQ010000003.1:0-45234 GCA_041672385.1 Sphaerochaetaceae bacterium
ATGCAAACATGGATATCAGGATTTCGAACTGTTAGAAGAATAATTCATGGAGGTTTTTATGAAATTTTTCAAGTGCAAACATTGTGGAAATGTTATAGCCTATGCTGATTACCAAGGAGTACCGGTATTTTGCTGTGGTGAAGAGATGAGTGAGATGATTCCAGGAGAAGTGGAAGCATCTACAGAAAAACATGTACCTGTAATTGAGATTGAAGGTAATAAGGTTACTGTAACAGTGGGAACCGTTCTTCATCCAATGACAGACAAGCACATGATTAAATGGATTGCCCTAGAGACAAAACAGGGAAATCAGAGAAAAGAACTTAAAGACGGAGTTCCAAAAGCTTCCTTTATGGTAAGTGATGATGATAAAGTAGTAGCAGCCTATGATTACTGCAATTTACATGGCCTATGGAAGGCAGGAGTTTAATATGAAAAAATATGTTTGCCAAGTCTGTGGATACGTTTATGATGAGGAAGCTGGTGATCCAGATAATGGAATTGCTCCAGGAACAAAATGGGAAGATTTACCAGATGACTATGAATGTCCAGTTTGTGGTGTAGGAAAAGATATGTTTGAAGAAGAATAGAAATAGACTTCTTATAATTCGGCCATTTCATTCATTTGAGATGGCCTTTTCTTTCTTCTTATGAATGGAAAATAAAAAATAGTGGACTTTAAAGGAAGTTTAGAATATGATTTAAATAAATCAAATCAATATAGGAAGGTAGCATGGAAGAATATTTAACGCCAATAATTGAGTTTTTCCGGACATCCGGTTTTATTATTATCCAAGCAATTATTATTTTTATTTTTGGAAATGAAATAATAAAACAGCTACTAAAACTGGTAAAGCAAGGCCTTTTAGCTAGTAGTATGGATTATTCTATGGTAGGTTTTTTTCACTCAGTCTTAAATTATGTTATGAAATTGGCCTTGATTTTAATTTGTGTAGCCAGCCTTGGCGTCAATCTTTCGGGATTAACCACAGCACTTTCTGCTTTAGGTCTTGCCGTTGGTATTGCAATTCAGGATATCATAGGTGGTGCTGCCAATGGACTTATGCTAGTAAATACCAAACCCTTCAAAGTAGGAGATTACGTGGATATTGGAGACTATGGTGGGACGGTAAGAGATATTACACTTATGCATACAGTGTTAGACACTTTTGATAATAAAAGAGTTGTTCTAACAAACAAAACAGTATTTAATTCATCAATAGTTAACTACAGCGTAAACGAAACCAGAAGATGTGACTTAATTTATGGAGTTGACTATGAAACAGATATCCTTAAGGCGAGGAAAGTCATTATGGAAGTTGTAAATAAAAATTCCATGATACTTAAAAATCCTGCTCCTTCTCTTGTTCTATCTGAAATGGCAGATAGTAGTGTAAATTTTGGTTTAAGGATATGGGTGGCCTCTGAAAATTATTGGACTGTTCGTTTTGATATGACAGAAAAAGTTTTCCTTGCTTTGAAAAAAGCAGATATTAACATTCCTTATCCTCAAGTTACACTTAATTTTAGACCTGATGGAGTACCAGTTAGCCTAGGACAAAATAAAGAAGGAGATAAATAATGCAGGAGCTTTTGAAAAATACTCAGTTTATTCAAATGATAGGAACTCTTTTTTATTGTGCTGTTTCTTGGCTGGTAATTTGGTTTATTGTAAAAATTTATGGAGTTACTGGAAACCCTTTACTCCGGGCTTTAGATAACATCTCAGTAATAAAGAAAATACTTTCAAAACTGATTGAAAAGCTAGAAACCAACCAACCTCTAAATCTTGAAGAAATCGCAGCAACTTTAAAACGATTAGAAAAATACAACGATAAATTAATTAAAAATTTGTCAGCTTTTCAATATGATCATAGTAATATTATTGAAATTGGAACCTCAAAAGGTGAAATAATGAAGATAAGAAAAAGTTGTCTAAATATAATTGAAAATTTAACCGATGGAGATGATTCTAACAACAGGGAAATATTGATAATAATTCAAGGAATTGATCAAATGATGGATACGGCAGAGGCAAATATAAAATTAATACAAAAAAGACAAGCTCGTAGACAGATGATTCATTAAGGAGTAGAACTTATGCAAGAAAAGATATTGTTTTTTTTTAGAGGATTTGATTCCCCTATTTTGGATAAAATAGTTGAAATATTTACAATGTTTGGAGAGCAAACATTAATTATTTGCCTTGTAGTTTTGATTTTTTGGTGTATTGATAAACGAAAAGGTGAAGCAGTCTGTACAACTATGCTTTTTAGTATACTTACAATGGGACTTTTAAAAGCCATAGTAAGAAGCCCAAGACCTTTTCAAGTTTTAGATATCGAAGGCAAAAGAATTGAAACCGCTACAGGCTATTCTTTCCCGAGCGGTCATACAACCACTGCAGCCTCATTTTATTCAGGAGTTGCTATAGTATTTAGAAAGAGATGGATATCCATTCTATCAGCGGTAATAATCGTTCTAGTGGCTCTTTCTAGAATGTATCTTGGTGTTCACTGGCCCATTGATGTAGCGTTTGGTTTAATTTTTGGAATTCTAATGAGTTTTTTATTAGTTCCAGTTATGTATAGACTTTTTGAATCTCCATCAAAGACAAAAACCTTTTCTCTAATTTTTGCAATTTCTACGGGTGTAGTTGGATTAGTTTTAGCAATTCTTCTTTCTTTTAATATTGGAGATAAAGTTGCTTGGACTGATTTCTATAAAACACTTGCTCTATCGGGAGGAGCTTTTTTCGGTTTTCTTTGGGAAGAAGACAAAGTTAATTTTAAAGTTGACGGGAGTTTGAGTTTACGAATCTTAAGATTTATTGTTGGTGTTATTGGAATAATTGTTATAATGGCAAGTAAAAAAATCCTGCCAAGCGAAGAGATTTTTGGTTTTCTCCGTTATTTCTTGACAGGATTTTGGGCATTTGGTTTTTATCCAATTCTTGGAAAAAAACTGAAACTCTTTATTTAAGCTTAATTAATTCATAATCTTTAGAACCTAATCCAAGTTTTTCACCCCAGGCAATTCCCTCTCTCCAGTTTGTATTTGGATGAGAGTCAGTAAAATGATCGTGGTGAGTATGAGGCATTTCTCCAAGTCTTGAATTTCCAATGACAGGCATTTTGTTAACCTCATCTGCACAAGCTTGGTCCAAAGCAACAGGATCAGAAGAAGCAAAAATACCTACATCTGGGACAATTGGTGCATCATTGTAATTATAGCAATCACAATAAGGTGAAATATCCATAACAACTGAAATATGAAAGTTTGGTTTTCCATTGATAACTGCTTTTGTATATTCAGCAATTTTTCTGTTCAATATTGAAAAATCTTCATCTCCAGTTTTATAAATTGCCCCAGTTGGACAAACTTCGATACATCTTGAACACCCAACACATTTGTCTTGGTCAATAAAACATTTTCCACTGGAAAAATCTTGAGCATCATGAGCACATACTGTTACGCATTTTTTACAAGCAATACATTTTTCTTCATGTACCATAGGTTTTCCACTACTGTGTTGATCTTTTTTTCCCGCTCTTGAGCCACATCCCATACCAAGATTTTTAAAAGTACCACCAAAACCAGTGGCTTCATGACCTTTAAAGTGGGTCAAAGAAATAATAATATCAGCTTCAGCAATAGCTTTTCCAATTTTAGCTGTTGGACAATAAACAGCTCCTTCTACAGGTATTTCTACCTCATCATTTCCTTTAAGGCCATCAGCAATAATGACATTGGCGTGACAAGTTAAAGGATTGAAACCATTATCAGTTGCTGTATCTAAATGATCAAGGGCGTTTGTTCTAGATCCAGTATACAGGGTGTTGCAGTCTGTAAGGAAAGGTTTTCCTCCCCTGGCTTTTATAAAGTCTACCAACTTACTACAGTATTGATGCCTTAAAAAGGCAAGATTTCCTCTTTCACCAAAATGCAATTTTATTGCAGTAAATTTTCCTTCAAAATCTATATCACCTAAACCACTTTCTTCAAAAATACGATCTAGTTTGTCATAAATTCCGTTTCCTTGACTGGTTCTAAAGTCTGTAAAGAATACTTTGCTTTTCATAAATTTTATTTCTCCTTCATAGAATGAATTTTTCTTTGGGCTAATTTTGTAAATATTTTATCTAAATATTGCACTTCTCCATCTGTCATGGCAGATCTACCAATAATGTCTTTTAAAAAAATTTCAGTATTTATTATTTCATTGGAACTTTTGAAATATTTACTTTCTTCAAGTTGCCTAGCTATATGAGAAGCTATTTCTTTTTGTTTCTCTATAGTAACGGTTTTTTTATTTCCAGTAAAGGGAAGGGCTCCCTTGTAAAGGGTGTAGGTAATTATTTGAACAGCCTGAGAAAGGTTTAAAGAGGGGAAAGCGGGGCTTGTTGGAATAGTTACCATAGTATTACATTGAGAAACTTCTTCATCGCTGAGTCCATCAGATTCTCTTCCAAATACAATTGAAATAAGTTCATCCTTTGAAGACTTATTTACTAAATTTGATAAATCTTCCGGTGAAAGGAAGGAACCTTTTCTTTTCTTACCATGTCTACGAGTTGCAGCTACTGCAAGCGTGCTATCAGAAAGAGCAAGGGCCAAAGAAGAAAACCTTCTGCAATTTTTATAAATGTCTTTTGCATGGAGAGCCAATGTAAAAATTCTTTGTTCATCATAAAACCTATCAGTTACCAGTACTAGACGAGAAAGTCCCATTGTTTTCATTGCTCTACAACAACTTCCAATATTTGCTCCGTCTTGAGGTTCGACCAGTACAATTTGGATTTTTTGTCTTAATTCTTCCGTGAGATCTAAATTCTCTTCCATAGATACTCCAATATTTATCAAATTTCAATTATTAATATTAGTAAGTCTTGAGGTTTTTTTCTACCTAAAGTACTCTAAAGCATGAAAGAAAATTATGAATCACAATATAAAACTTTTCAAAATAAAATTTTTGAGAAAAAAAAGGGGTATTCTATAAATTCTGGAGATTTTAAAGATGAAAAAACTGATAGTGTATACTCTGGATATTCTAAAATTGTGGAAAGTGATTCTTTGGACAAAAAAAGAAAAGACCCTATGCTTGGAATTAGGAATTCTCTAGTTTTTATAGCTGTAGTTTTAGGTTTTGCAATTTTAAAATGGACTGGGGAATTTAGTGTTTCCTTTTTTATGGCCTTCTTTGTATTTCTCCTTTTTAACCCTTTAGTCGAAAGATTAAGTGTTTTAAGAGTTCCAAATTTTATTTCAAATACTATAGTTATTTTATTAATGATTGCTTTTCTTGCTCTTGCTTCTTGGGTTTTAAGCCTTTCAGTTCAAAACTTAGTTCAAATTCTTCCTACTTTTTCAAAGAGAGTAGAGGAGGTTAATAATTTGATAAGTAACTTTTTAGTTAGACATTTTGAAGGTTTCCCTACTAGTTTTTCGTTTTTAAGTAATATTGATACTGACTGGTTAAAGATGCTTACTAGTACTGTAAAAGGAATTTCAACAGGAACAATTGATGTTGTGAAATCAGTTATGATGGTGCTTCTTTATGTGGTTTTCCTGTTACTTGAAAGAAATACCCTTGTTCCAAAAATTCTGGCAGCCACAAGAAGTAAGAGTTCCAGTTTTACTTTAACAATCTTTGAAAGAGTAACAAAACAAATTTCAAAATATATTGTTCTTAAAACTTTAATAAGCCTAGTCACTGGAGTTCTTTTCTACATTGGTTGTAGAATTGTTGACCTTCCAGTTGCTATGATAATTGGAGTTTTTGCGTTCATTTTGAATTTTATTCCAACTTTAGGAAGTATTATAATTACAATTATCACAATTGGCTTTTCAGTTGTTCAATTTATGCCAAACTGGAATCCAATTATCTTTATAACTATTTGGACTTTGATTGTTCAAAGTCTATTTGGAAGTGTAATAGATCCAAAACTTCAAGGAGATCAACTAAATTTAAGTCCCTTCTTAATTTTATTTTCGCTTGCTCTTTGGGGGTATATTTGGGGAATTATAGGAATGTTTTTAGCAGTTCCAATAATGAGTATTTTACAAATTGTCTTTGCCAATATGGAAGGGACAATGCCAGTAGCCATTTTAATGAGTAATGGTAAAGTTATTAAGAAACGAAAGAATAAGAAAAATGAAAACGATAATAATGAAGAAACTAAAAAACGTACTTTTTATGAAAGTGTGATTCTACCAACTTCAAAAGATAAAAAAAATAATAAATAAGGATGTTATTATGAAAATAGTCTGTTTAGATTTAGAAGGGGTTTTAGTCCCTGAAATTTGGATTGAGTTTTCAAAAAAGACTGGTTTAAAAGAACTTAAAGTTACAACTAGGGAAATAAGTGATTATCACAAATTAATGGATTTTAGGATAAAAGTTCTTAAAGATAATGGGTATAAACTTAAGGATATTCAAAACGTTATCTCTACAATTAAACCTCTTGAAGGAGCTGCAGGTTTTCTTTCTTCTTTAAGAGAAAAAACTCAAGTAATCATTTTGAGTGATACTTTCAATGAGTTTGCTCTTCCTTTAATGAAACAGCTTTCTTATCCAACAATTTTTTGTAATAGTTTAAAAGTTGATAATCAAGGTACTATTACCGGAATTTCTATGCGCCAAGAAAATTGGAAATACCACTCTGTACTGGCTTTAAAAGCCATGGGTTTTAAGGTTTTTTCAGCTGGAGATTCCTATAATGATTTAGAAATGATTCATGCCAGCGATGCTGGAGTTTTGTTTAGAGCACCTGAAAAAATAATAAATCAAGAAAAAAATTTAAAAGCAGTTGAGGGCTATGAAATCTTTAAGCAGGAAATATTTAATTTTTTGGATAATTAAATTTAAACTTTAAAATTTATCTATAAAAACACTTGACAATTTTCAATTTCGATTGCATATTTGCCTAAAAAGAAAAGGAGAGTTTCATGGAAAAGGATTCATCTTCGTTCGAAAAAGAAATGGAAAAAGTTCTTTTAGAAAGTAGAACTGCTCTAATTAAAAAAATGGCAAAAAATGATGATTTTTTGAATTCACTTGTGAATGAAGGAACATCTGATAATAGCGACAGTATTGATTTAGCTACCGAAGAACTTGCTAAGAGAGGAATTCTTGCCATCAATAGGCAGGACGCATCAACTTTAAATTCAATTGAACATGCCATAGTAAGAATTAAGAATGGTAGCTTTGGACACTGTGCTTTGTGTGGCAAACCAATTCCACAAGAAAGACTTAGAGCTGTTCCTTATGCTGTTCTATGTTACAGTTGTAAGAATGCGGAAGAAAAAAGAAAGAAAAATAATTAGTTTTATTTCTCTTCCTTTATAAAAGTAGCTTCGCCATGTCCAGGTAGTACCTTTGTATTATCTGGTAACGCGAGGATTTTGTTTAAAGATTCAAGAATTGAATCAAAGTTTGACCCCAATAAATCACAACGTCCTATGGAGCCCTGGAAAAGAGTGTCTCCACTGAATAATAAATCATCTTTTTTACTGTAGTAACAAACACTTCCTTTGCTATGCCCTGGGGTATAAATTACTTCAAAAGGTCCAATTTTATCTTTATCTTTTAAAAATAAATCACAATTTGGTAAATCATCTGTTTCTTCTTTCAGTAAAGGAAGAAGACCATCAGAAAATTCTTTAGCTACAGCGAGAATTTCTTCTTTGCTATAGCCACAATTTTCATGCATACAAAGTTTGGCTTTTGGATAGACTTCTTTTAATTCTTTTAAAGCTCCAATATGGTCAAAATGAGTATGAGTCAACAAGATAGTGTCCAGCCTATTTAAATGAGAAAGAATCTTTTCAGCTTCTCCACCGGGATCAATAACATAGACTTCGCCGTTTTCTAAGGTTGTAATATAACAGTTGGCCTGGAAAAGACCAACTGGGATTTTAATTATCTTCATTACTTTCTATTTGCAAAATTAACTTTGACTTTTTTAGTACCGAGTACTTTCTCATTAATGCTGTCGATAATAGTTGAGGATTTAGATTTATCAACTGTAAAGAATGAATAGGCATTTTTAAAATTAATACCAAGAATATCTTCTTTATTAATTTTTGAATTTTCAGTTATAAAATCTGAAAGAGTTTTCGGAGTGAGTTTGTCCTGTGAGCCCAAATTAATGTAGAAAGAAATACTGTCTGGATTGCTGTTGTATTTTGAGGAATGTACTCCGTTTCCACGTTTAGCACTTAAAAGGCAAAGCATATAGGCCGTAAAATAATTTCTTCTAAAAAAAGGAACATTTTTTTTGATTAAAGATTTTGCTTTTTCAAGATCTTCAGGATTTGTGTAATTAAGAGTTTGTGATAATAAATCTTTAACCCTATCTTCATTAAGGTCTAATTCTCTTTTTCTGTTTTTGTTGTCCATGTGTTTTTTCTCCTTGTAAAAGGAAGATCGTTCAAGTTTGGGATTTGTAATTACCTTAGGTTCCGTCTTTATAATTTTGACTTTTTCTTCATTTGTTTTCAGGACCTTTTCTTGTTTTTGATCTTTCCATTGAATTTTAGTGGTTTGAGGTGGGAAAAAGATTGGCAGTTCGTCGCAATAAGTAAAATAAACGACTTCTGTTGATAAGTTAGTTACTTTAGATAAAAGGAAACTAATATCATTAATAAAGGTTTGGTCGCCTTGTGATGACTCTACAAAGCAAAAAATCATAATCTTCCCAAAAATTGACAACGAAATATTATCTCGTCTTAAATGGTCAATAATTCTTCCAGGGTGGGAAATTATGCTTAATGCTGGATTATTCAAGGTTTTTAAGTCCTCTATTACAGGTTGATCTAAATCTAAAAACGAAAGATTCTTATTAAGGCCATTACCAACAAAGGTATCTGGAATAATAAACAATGTCCTTTTTGAAACTGGACATTCTATAAATCTGTTTTCTACGAGAGATTCAACGCTTCCTAATTTTTCTTTATTTTTCTCATCAACTAAAAACACACTTGCATGTGTAAACTCCATTTGCTTCGAGAATTCTGTTTTCTCCATTTTTACCGTTCCACTTTTTATATTTCTTTAAGAATATAAAGGAGAGCGGTATTTGTCAAGGAAGAATTATTATGATAATATGGGTTTGATGATAACAATTGCCAGTCAGATTGATACTTTGAAAAAGAAGATTGATACAGCTAAAAAGAATCTTCAGCTTTCTTATGAACAATTAGGTCAGCAAATTGTAAAAAACAAAGAGATATTCCCTTATTTGGATGATGAAGATTTATCTAAAGAATTGGATGACCTTATTTTCAAAGATAAAAGTCTTCAAACTTCAATTAATGAAGTGCAGCAAACCATTGAAAAAATTCAAAAAAATGATAAAGGAATAACTAACCTTAGCTCTAATCTAGAACATTTTAGAAAACAATTTCAAAGCCTTCTAGAAATGTTAGGAGCAAATGTTGTTGAAGTTTATGATTCTGGAAAATTATCTGAAGAGCTTTTCTATTGTATTATGCCTCTTTTGGATTACAGGAAAAAGAAAAAGAAAACTACAAACTCAAAATTACTTAAAACGGTTTTTTATAAAACTGGAAAATTAGTATATTATTCTGAAAGAGGAAATAATATTTCCAATTTCCGTGCTCAAGCCATATTAGCCGAATTGTATGAAATTAATGCACTAAGACTTAAATGTCGAAAGAATATAAGTGAGCATAAGGCCAAACTTGACAGTTTAGAAAAAAGCTATGGAGCTGTTGGTGTTGTTAATATTCGTTTAAGAGAACTTAAAATGGATAAGAATAGCCATACAAACCTGCTAAATAGTGCTTTTCAAAAATATGGTGAAAAACTTTATAAGTTGAATAATGATCAATGGGAAAAAGAAGTACCTCTTTTTCTTAAAGAAGAGTTAGAGAAAGTAAAAAAAGATAGCAATCAAATTAGTTTTTATGATATTCAAATGAAATATTTAGACGTTGAACAAAATATTATTTCCAGCGGAAACCGTATTTCACAATATACGGAAAGACTTAATTATTTAAAAAAACAAAAATCAGCACTTGAAGAAGCTCAAAAAAAGGCCGAAGATAATATTGAAATTGAAAATAATCAGATTAAAGAGTTAAAAAAAACTCAAACTGAGCTTGAAAAGAAAGCAGAAGGGTTGATTTAAAATGGTTAAACCTGTTGAAAAGAAGAAGAACTTAGAAAAAAAAAGAAATTCTTCGAATACTTCTAGAAAAAAGACAACAAATCATTCAAAAGTCCAGAAAATGAAGAGTCAGCGCTCTAGGGTTTCTTCCAAGCTACCACAGGAGAGTGGAATTTCCAACTCATCGCAAAGAATAGTATTAATAGTCCTGTGTATTATTTTGATAATAATGCTTTCAGTTCTTCTAATAAGTAACTTTCCATGGAAGAGCCAAAGTTTAGAAAAAATCGAAGGTCTAAAAAGTGTGACTTTTGAAATAGAACCTGGAGAAGTAGCCAGCGGAATATGTTACAGGTTTGCTGAATTAGCTTTAGTAGACAATCCTGAAATGATGCTAGATGATTTAAAAAAAATGGAGTTAACCCAAAAGATTATAGCTGGAAGTTACCAATTGGATTATGGTTTATCAGTAGACGAGTATATTAATATAATTACTCATCCCAAAAAAGAAACTGAAGTTACTCTAAAAATATATGCAGGGTGGACACTTAACGAAATAGATGAAAAATTATCCAATCAAGGTTTTTTTGAAAAAAATAGTTTTATTGAAGAAACAAAGCATATTAAAGAGAAAAATAAACTCTCTTTTAGTGAAGGATGGTTTCAAAGTGGAGTTTACACTGTAAATAGAGATGAAATTGTAACTCAACTAGCTGAAAAAATGTTCGAAGGAACTCAAAGAACGTTAAGTGAGTATTCTAATGAAATTCAAAAACAAAATCTTAAAACCGAAGACGTAATTGTTATTGCAAGTCTTATAGAGGCAGAAACTCATGATAAAGATCAAATGAAAATGATTTCTGGAATAATAAGAAATCGCCTTAATCAAGAAATGCCCCTAGGAATTGATGCCACAACACGTTATGAGAAAAAGGATTGGATAAATCCACTTCAAACTTCTGATTTTGTTTCAGATAGTTCCTATAACACTAGAAGAAATAAAGGTCTTCCTATAACAGGTATATGCTGTTCAAGTGAGGAAGCTTTAAAAGCAACAATTTTTTATACAGAAAATCCCTACTTTTATTATCGACATGATGCTAATGGAAATATTCATTACAGTATAACTTATTCACAACACCTTGAGAGTCTTCAGGAAAACCCTTAATTAACTGTTATTTGCCTGGTTTTTAATATAATTTTTCTCAAGTTCTTGTTCAAAAATTGGAAAAGACTTATCTAGTTTATTTACAGGATAACAAGCTAAAACCCATACTTCTGAATCCTTTGAGATAAATTTATCAATTAAGGTTGTATCTTTCATTGCTATTTGGTTAATTTCTAACTTTAAATCATCCATAGTTGAATCTAAGGTATCTTGGTCTAGAATCTGTTTATTTTCGGAAAAATAATCTTCTAAATGTTCTCTAACTTGGCTTTCTAACCAAGTAGCAATTTGTTGATTTGCTTTTTCTTGAGCTTCACTTAAGTTCTCTGAAGTAGATTCTCCGGTTTGAGAGGCTACGCTATAGTAATAAGTTGCACTTTGAGGCATCTGTGATACCCAGTCTGGTTCGTTTGTAGACTGCTCCGAATTAACGGTTGCACAGCCTGTTATAAAGATTATAGAAATAAGTACAAATAGTATTAAATTTCTTTTCATTAAATTTCCTCGCTACTTAGGATGAACAACTTAAAGAGAAAAAGGTTACAATTTTCAGGGTTATTTTAGAAACTCTGCAAGGATGTTTGCAAATTGATTTAATTTGATAGGCTTAAAAATATATCCATTCATGCCACTATTTGTTATTTTCTCTGATATATCACTGTAAGTTTCAGCAGTCATTGCAATTATAGGAAGAGAAAGAGCATCTGATTTTGAACTATTTCTTATTTTTTCAGTTGCCTCAAACCCATCCATTATAGGCATCCTAAGATCCATAAGTACAAGGGCATAGGTGTTTTCTTCATTTTGTAAGAATTTATCAAGTGCTTCTTGTCCGTTTGAGGCAGTTTCAACTTTGAGATTAAAATGTCTAAGAATCGCAGCTGCAATATCTTGATTCATTTTATTGTCTTCCACAAGAAGAATGTTCTGTCCATCAAAATTAAAGTTTAAACTTGGTACTTCGTCTTGATTTTCTTTGTCTTTAATATTTTTATTCTGGAATTTATTAATTGAATTTACCAAAGGAATCTTAAAGGAAAAAACACTACCCTTTAATTTTTGACTTTCAATTTCAATCCTACCACCCAAAAGTTCAACAATTTTCTGAGCAATGGTTAGTCCAAGTCCAATACCGTCATTTATTCCTTTTCCCGCTGGATCTTCTTTTTCAAAAGGAAGAAAAATCTTTTCCAAGAAAGGTTTAGATATTCCAATTCCATCATCCTTGACAGAAAAATTTATAATTGTTTGATTAACACCAGGTTTTATTAATTTGAAATTGAGTTCTATTGAACCTCCGAAAGGGGTAAAACTAACAGCATTATTCAAAAGTAAAATTAAAAGCTCTTTTAAGCGTTGAGGATCTGAAATAAATAGCTTTGTTTCAATATCAGTGTCGATATTAACTTTATAATTAAGGTGTTTGGCAGCTAATTCAGCTCCAATTTCTTGATGAAGGTCCAAAGCTAAATTCTTTAAGTTAAATTCAGAATTTGAAAGTTTAACTTTATTAAACTCAAAATTTGAAAGTTCTTCCATTCTTTCAATGATGTACTGTAAATGTTGGACCGAAAGGTTACAAGTGTTCAAGGAATTCTGGAAATCAATTTTTCCTTCAAGTTTTGGTCGTGTTTCTTGTAAACAATTCAAAAGTTTTTCAATTGGAACTTGAATTTGGGTGGCCAAAAAGAAAAGGCTATCCTTTCTATTTTCAGATATTTGATACATTTTTTTCTTATTTTCAGCTAATTTTTTCAAAATTTGAGTTTCTGAAAGTTTATATTTGTTGATGTTTTGTTTAACAATAATAATATTAGAAGGTCTCTTCAAAGAAGGTGCAATTCCAAAAATATGATATTTATACCAAACCTCTAAATTATCAGCAATCTTTTCTTTACCTTCAAAGTCGATACATTTTTGATTTTCAATAAGATTGTCCAAAAACTGTCTGGTTAAAGTTCTTTTTGAAACACTGCTTTCATTATTTCTTAGAACCTCAGAAAAAATTTTATTTGCATCTTCATTAATCCCAATGGTTTTTAATTTTCCTTTTTCCACTTTGTAATATAAACTTTTATTGCTAGCAAAATTTATTTCTATTACCTGTTCATTTGTATTCAACAAATATATAAGTAAGCGTTCAATTTCTTGTTTATTCTCTCTTTTTAATCTAAAGATATGAACTATTGTAAAGACTAATATAGCCAGTGTTAGCATTAATAATATTAATAAAGGTAAAACAGATTGCACCATAGGAGTAAATCGACTTGAGAGATTATCTTTAATAAGGTTATTGTTGTTTGTTCTAATTATTTGTGTTATTGCCTTATCACTAATTAAATCGATGCTTTGATTTAAAATAGAAAACAAAGCCTTTGGGGCTTCACAACTTAGGGCAAAGGAAACATCTATGTTTTTCTCTGAAATGTTTAAAATATTAAAATTAGAATAATTAAGATGATTTTTTAGATAAGAAGCGCTGTAATTATCAATAAAACAAGAAGTGATGGCTTTTTCGGAAAGAGCTTCAAAACATTCTAGGTTTGAAGGAAATATTGTAATGTTTGAAAAACCTTCTCCTTCAATTAAATTTAAAGGAATAGAATCTGGAATAGCATAACTTAAATCATTACTTTTATTTTGTGGATTGTTTACCTCAATTATTGGTAAGGAAAAATATGGATTGGTTGCTATTAAACAATTTTGTTCTAACCTTGGATCCTTATTACTAAAATTAAGTAGTGCATCTGCTTTTCCCGATTTAACTTCTGAAATAGCTTCTTCAATGGTGGATACACCTTCGTAATTGAATTTTAATCGACTATTTTTCTCAATAATATTTGCTATATCTATTAAATAACCAGAAAATTCTTTTTTATTTTCCATAACTAAGGGACTAGAGTTGTTTACATAAACTATTGTGATATCATTATGATTATTTAGATATTCTTGAATGTCAGCATCTAAAACAATAATATCGTCTGTTTTGGTTTTATTGTATTTTGTAGCTAACTCAGTCTGAAAATTTGGTTTATTTTCAGCAATAAGTTTTTGTGCAAGGTTTAATTGGTCAAGGAGAATGGTATCAAAAGGAGTTGTAGTAAAATAAAAAGGAGTAGGATCAATCTTTGCAATTGGTCTTGTTCCTGTGTCAAATTGATAGTTTGATATTACTCCGGCTTCAATTTCTCCTGCAAGAACTGAGTTTATTACTTCTTCAAAGGTATCATAATAAACTGCTTTAACGGAAAAATTATTAAGTTCAGAAAAATTATTAAAAAGATTAATTGTATTTGTTTTTTTTACAAATCCAACTTCTAAATTATTATAACTTGAATAATCATAAGGTATTAATTTGCTATCATCTCGGGTGAATAAAGTCGTAAAACTAGTGCCACTAGAAAGATCTGCATAATTTAAAAATTCGTCTCTTTCTTTGCTGTAATCTAACCATCCAATTAAGTCAAGTTCCCCATTTTTAACCATTTCAAGTCCTTCTTGAAGGGTCGTTGGATAGTATTCATAAGTCCACTGAGTATATTTAGCTATTTCATCAAGAAAATCAATTTCATATCCAGTTGGGGGATTTGTAGAAGTATCACAATAACCAGGGGCATCAAAAAGTGCGACTCGAACAATTTCTGAATTTGCAGATAAGGTAAAAATCATTACAAAAAGTAATAATAAAAATAACTGAATTTTCCCAAACTTCAAATTCATTTAAAAGAACTCCCTTGCTTTCAATATATCATAATAATGATTGTTTTGAAATATAAAGAAAAGGTAATAAATAAAGTAATTTGAACTTATATAAGATTTTTCATCCCCTCAGAGGCTCTTATTCCACTAGCCCAAGCCCCAGTTATTCCTCGGCTTGTTCCAGCCCCATCTCCTGCAAAGAAAATAGAATCAGTTACTCTAAAATGATTATCCAAATAATTTGGTTTGTTGGCGTAAAGTTTTATTTCTGGATAATAAATAATTGTAGATGGATGTAGAACTCCTGGAATTATAGTGTCAAGATTTTTCATTGCTTTCCAAATATAACGGAGTATTTTAGAAGGCATTGCCAAAGAAATATCACTTGGACAACAGGCTTTTAAAGTTGGTTCAAAATCAAAAAGGTCATCATTAAAACTGTTAGTTTTACTCCTACTTCCTAAACGAAAGTCTCCTACACGTTGCATTAAAGGATGACCTCCACCAAGAAGGGCTGCTTGAAGACCAAGGCTTTCAGCATAGGCTTGCCCGCTTACTAGAGGAGCTGTAAGCCTGACAGTTTTAAGTATTGCAAAATTTACCAAACCATTGTCTGTTTTCTTATCAGCACTGTAGGCATGGCCATTAACGCTGTACCAGGATTCTCCAGTTTTGGTTAAATACCTTTCTTGAACAACATGTGCATTTCCACTGTTCGTACAAAAGGTTCTAACTTTTTCAGGGAAATAAAATTTTGGATCATAATAATCTTTTACAATTGGGTAATGTTCAATACGAGTTTCTAGTCTTACCCCAATATCAATAATATTGTCAATAAAGTCTATGTTTAAAACATCCATTACCCTCTGTAGAAAACTGAATCCATGTCTTCCTGGAGCAATTAGGATAGTTTTATATTTTAATCTTCTTTTTGTAGTAGTAATGGCTTTTTTATCACTTTCAATAGTAAGCATTTCTTCACCTAGGGAAAGTTCAATACCTTCATCCTCAAGTTGCTTTAAGAGTTTTTTTATAAGAAGTAATCCACCATCGGTTCCAAGGTGAGTTTGCTGAATTTCAAGAAGTCTACAACCAAGTCTATCAGCTCTTTTACTGTAAATTTCAACATTTGATTTTGGAAGCATCTCAGGCTTTAAAAATTTAATAACCTTTTCAAGGTAGAATTCACTTTCTTCTCTTGACCAATATTCAGTTGGAAATCCTATGGGGTAAGAAAAATTCATTTTGCAATCATTCCTCATTCCACCAGTGGAGTAAGGAGATTTATCAATCATTAGAATTCTTGCATTTGGTTTTTGTTCTTTCAAAGAAAAGGCACACCCCATTCCTGCAGGTCCACTTCCAACGATAATTGCATCGTATTCATAATTTTTTAGGTCCATTCTTTTAACTCCATAAAAACAAAGTTATTATAATGTAATTTAAAAGTTTAAAACATTGTTTTTTTAAAATAAAATAAAATACTGCCGATTTTCGCGGCAGTATTCATATTTGATTTGTTGATTAACTTAATTTAATCCTTCTGTAAATGCCTTTATATTTGAAGCATTTGCATAACAGTTGAAATCTTTTCCATTTCTAACAATTAAAGTTGGTGCTTGCATGACATTGAACTTTTTTGTCAAATCAAGTTGTTCTTCAGCATCTATGACTTCATAATTAATTTTAGCCTTATCTAGGAAAAGTTTTGCACTTTTACAGTTTGGACAAGTTTTTGTTGTAAAAAGAAGATAACTTGCTTCTTTTGGTTCAATTTTTTTCTCTTCTTTAGGTAAAGATTTTTCTTCCCTAGGTTTTCTACCTTCATTCTTAAGCTTTGAATTTACTGCATCATATTTTTTTCTTTCAATAAATTCTTCACTTTTTCCAATGTTCCAGTTTCTTACAGGTCTATAATATCCCGTAATTCTGCTGTAAACCTCTGCATCTTTTCCACATTTAGGACATTTGAAATGTTCACCTGAAATATAGCCATGGTCAGCACAAACACTGTAGGTTGGGCTCAAAGTGTAATAAGGGAGTTTGTAGTTTTCTGCAATCTTTCTTACTAAATTAGCAGCAGATTTCCAGTTTGGAAGTTTTTCACCTAGAAAAGCATGAAAAACTGTTCCTGAGGTATACAAAGTCTGTAGTTGGTCTTGAATATCAAGAGCTTCAAAAACATCACTTGTAAAACTGACTGGAAGATGACTACTATTTGTATAATAAGGTTTGTCTTCGTCGCTACTTGCAGTAATTATATCTGGATACCTAGTTTTGTCATGTTTGGCAAGACGATAAGCAGTTGATTCAGCTGGAGTGGCTTCAAGATTATAAAGATCACCATATTCTTCTTGGTAATCAGCAAGTCTTTCACGCATATGATTAAGAACATCCTTAGTAAACTCGATTGATTTTTCATGGGTTAAATCTTCTTTAATCCAGTTTGCATTTAAGCAGGCTTCATTCATTCCAATAAGACCAATAGTTGAAAAATGGTTTTTAAAAGTTCCTAAATAACGTTTTGTATAAGGATATAAACCCTCTTTAAGAAGTTTTGTAATTATATCTCTTTTAACTTTTAGTGAACGTGCAGAAATATCCATTAGTTTATCAAGACGCTTGTAGAAATCATTCTCATCTTTTGCAAGGTAGCCAATCCTAGGCATGTTAATTGTTACAACTCCAATACTTCCTGTTGATTCTCCACTTCCGAAGAAACCACCACTCTTTTTTCTCAGTTCTCTAAGATCAAGACGGAGACGACAACACATACTTCTTACATCTGATGGTTCCATGTCACTGTTTATATAATTTGAGAAATAAGGGGTTCCGTATTTACTGGTCATTTCAAATAATAACTTGTTATTTTCAGTATCGGACCAATCAAAATCTTTGGTAATTGAATAAGTTGGAATAGGGTACTGGAAACCACGGCCATTAGCATCACCTTCAATCATAATTTCAATGAAAGCTTTGTTTACAATGTCCATCTCTTTTTTACAATCTTTGTATTTGAAAGGCATTTCTTTTCCACCAACTATTGCTGGAAGTTCTGCAAGGTCGTTCGGAACTACCCAATCCAAGGTAATGTTACTAAATGGAGCTTGAGTTCCCCAACGGCTAGGAGTATTTACACCAAAAATAAAGGATTCAAGACTTTTTTTAACTTGGTTATAATCAAGATTATCCACTTTAACAAATGGAGCTAGATAAGTATCAAATGATGAAAAAGCCTGTGCACCTGCCCATTCATTTTGAAGGATACCAAGGAAGTTTACCATTTGGTTACACAAAGTGGCTAAATGACTTGCAGGTGAAGAAGTTATCTTTCCTGGAATTCCTCCAAGCCCTTCTTGAATAAGTTGTTTCAAAGACCAACCTGCACAATAACCTGTGAGCATGGACAAATCATGTATATGAATATCAGCATTCTTATGAGCTTGACTAATTTCATCATCATAAATTTCACTTAACCAGTAGTTAGCTGTAATGGCTCCTGAGTTAGAAAGAATAAGTCCTCCTACAGAGTAAGTTACAGTTGAGTTTTCTTTAACTCTCCAATCGTTAAGGTGAACATAATTATTTACAATTTCTTTGTAATCAACAATTGTTGATTTCATGTTTCTTATTTTTTCACGTTGTTTTCTATAAAGAATATAAGATTTTGCAACATCAGCATATCCTGCCTGAACAAGAACGGCTTCAACGCTATCTTGAATGGCTTCAACTGTTATTATTTCATCTTTAATCTTAGGTTCGTAATCGCTTGTTACTTTGAGTGCCAAGAAATCAATGACATTATCATTGTATTGTTTATTTTTTGAATCGAAAGCTTTTTTTATTGCTTCTGCTATTTTTTGAATATCAAAGCTAACAACCTCTCCGTCTCTTTTAACAACTTTATACATACTTCATAACTCCTGTTATTAATTTTTAATATTTTTCGTTCTTAGAAGTATGTTATATTATAATATAAAAAGCAAGCGAAAACACTATATTTTGTGTCTTTTTTTTTATTGACCACTAAGTATTGTGTTTTAAATACCCCGAAGTTCTACAGTTTCTATATAATTTCTTACTTGATTCTGCATAGATTTCATAGTTTTTTCATCATGAGAAGTGAGGTTTTTTCCAATAATATCTCCAGAATCTTTGAAGGCTTGAAGATAGTAACGCGAGGCACCTTTAAGCCATTTTCCGATTTCAATGAAATCTTTTTCTTCGTGAAATTGTTTTACTACAGTTGTTCTAAATTCATATTCAATCTTACCGGACAAAAGAAGGTCGACGCTTTTTAAAATTGGAGTAATGTCATAATTTTCGATTCCAATAGTCATTGGATATTTTTCCTTTGAATTTTTAATATCCATTGCTACGTAGTCAACTAGACCTTTATTTATTATGGATTCAAGTTTGTCTGGAAAACTACCATTAGTGTCGAGTTTAATTAGATAGTCATATTTTCTAAGCTTTTCGAGAAAACTTTCTATATCATCATTAATAAGGGGTTCTCCGCCAGTAAGACAAATTCCATCTAGGAGCCCTTCACGTTTTTTTAGAAAGGCAAAAAGTTCTTTTTCGTCTATAACTTCTTGACTTGTTGGATCCAGTACCAAAGTTGAATTATGGCAAAAAGGACAACGAAAATTACAACCACCACTAAAAAGAGTGCAGGCGGTTTTTTCAGGATAATCTAAAAGGGTGAGTTTTTGTAAACCATGAATAATCATATATTCACTATTTCTCAAAATTAGATATTGGTCAAGGGCTAAAAAAAGGCCGTATCCCAAAAGAGGGACACGGCGAGATAAAAATTAAAGTTCAATTTTTGTCCCAAGTTTTGTTTCTATTGGGTTTTGATTATTTACATCTTTGAAAACCAAAGAAACAGGTTCTTTGTCTTTTGGAACATCAAATCTTAGGGTGTAGGTTAGGGTTTTGGTTTGATTTATACCGACAAGATTTCGATAGTTTGAAAAAGAGCTGTAGGCGGCGATGTTTTCATAATAACCTTTTAACTCAGTTCCATCTGAAAGTTTAATAATTGGACTTGGATAAGTTCTATCAAAGTTTACAGATTTAGAATCAAAACTTTTTTTTAGTTCAAGTAGATAAAATTCTCCGGTGGTATAAGAACCTTGAACGTAATTTCCAAGAGCGGTTAAAGATCCTTCATCCCAATTAAGTCCCATAAAATTAAGATCACCTGTACTGTTAAGTTTGTAACCTGTAGGAACATCATAGGTTTTTTCTACAAAAGGTTCATAGGTCTTATTATCTTCATTTAAGACAACAATCGTTCCATCGGTTTTCTGAGCCAAGGAAGATTTTGCCATTAATGGAGTAAGACAGACTAAAATGATAAGAAGCGTAATTAATAAGCTTTTTTTAATGTGTTTCATCTTTTTTCTCCTTGATTAATTTATAATCTAGGTATAATCAAAAACATAAAGAGAAACAATATTTTCTTATAATTCTTCAGATTTCTTCATAAAATTCTATTTGTAGTAAACTGCTTTACCTACTGTATTGAACAGCTGGAGTTTGTGATTTACTACTTCTTGCATTGCTTTAATACAAGGAGGATAAATTTCATTTGGTTCTCTTAGAGTTTCATCTTTTAATACTTCTCTACATTTTTCATAAAATGCGGTTTTAATATCGCTTGAAATATTTATTTTACAAATTCCCATTTTGACTGCAGTTGCAATTTCTTCATCACTATTATTACTTCCCCCATGTAAAACCAAAGGAACTTTTGATAACTTTACAATCTTTTCTAATAAATCCAACCTAAGATGTGGAATTTTATTTTTAGGATAAAGACCATGAGCTGTTCCGATTGCAATAGCAAGAGTGTCTACCTCGGTGGCTTCGGTAAAAGCTAAAACATCCTCAGGTTTTGTATATATGATGTTGTCTGTAGAGGCTTCGCCGCCCTTAATTGTGGCACCTATTGTGCCTAGTTCTGCTTCAACACTTATGTTAACAGCATGAGCAGCCTGTACAACTTGTTTTGTTAAAGCTACATTTTCTTCATAAGATGAAAGTGAACTATCAATCATTACAGATGTAAAACCATCATTTATAGCTCTGATGACGTCTTGGAAACTTCCACCATGATCCAAGTGAAGGCACACAGGAATTTTTGCCTTGTGAGCTTCTGCCTTTACTGCCTCAATGAAACTGTCCCTTACAAAAGAAAGTTCATCAGGATGTATTTCTATAATTACTGGTGCATTTGCTTTTTCACAAGCTTCTATTACACCAGTAAGCATCATATTGCTACTTATATTAAAAGCAGGAATAGCGAAATGTTGTTCTTTAGCGACTTTTAATAAGTCTTTCATGTTCATTAACATAAATTATCTCCTAGTAGTTTATACTACTATTATTTCAGGACCTTTCTCTTTAAAGCTTTCTAAAGCTTCAGAAGAAATTCCCTTATCAGTTACAATTAAACTAACATCTTCAATAGGACAAATAAAAGAAAAGGCATAATTGTCAATCTTGGTTGAATCAAGACAAATAATTGATTCTTGAGAATTTTCAATCATTATTTTTTTTATTGAAGTTTCATGTTGGTTGGCAGAGAAAAACCCAGAATTAGCGATTGCTCCAGTAAAACTTAGAATAGCTTTATCTACATGATATCTTTTCATTGAGGCTTGGGTATCGGAACCCAATAAATAGTCGGTATCTTTATTGTATTCTCCCTCTGGTACTATTACTCGGTTGTTATTTACTCCACTCAAGATTTGAACAATTTGTAAACTCGTAGTTACAATGAGAAGGTTTGAATGCTGTAAAAGTTGGTAGGCTACTTCTAAGGTAGAGGAACCTGAATCAATAAATAAAGAATCATTATCTTCAATTCTTGTAGCTATGTATTGTGCAATTCTTTTTTTCTCTTTCTTTGCAATTTCCATTCGAGATTTAAGAGTTGTAAGATTGCTGACCACTTTTTCAGATTTTAAAATTGCTCCACCATGGGTTCTAATAATGTCATTTTTTTTATTTTCCATGGCAATTAAATCTCTTCGTATAGTAACTTCAGTAACTGAAAATTTCTTTGCCATTTCACTTACATTAGCCCTTTTATTTTCTTTAAGGTACTGATAAATTTTTTCTCTTCTTTCTTCTGCAAATTCTTTTGTCATTTTTTCCTCGACCTTTACAAGTTAGAAGTAAAATCCAATAAAGTCAATGTTTGTTTAAGATTATTTATGTTTATTTTTATTAAAAAAAATATTAAAACAATCATTAATAAACATAAATTAAAACAGTAAAGAACAAGTAAAATTGTTGAAAAGTCAACAAAAAATTTATTAAAACCGTTTTTTTTTACCTATATATGTTGTTTAATTGGAATGTTTGTTAGTTTAGTGTTTGATTTTTTTCTTGACAACTGATATTTGTTGATTGATAATGGAAAAAGTTAGTTCTTAAAAGAAAAGGGGAATAAAAATGAAAAAATTACTTATTGTCGTCTTATTAATTTCTTTGTTAGCTTTACCGGTTTTTGCAACAGGTGACTCGGAAACAAAAAATTTGACAGTTTATGCAGGAATGCTAGAAGAGCATGCTGCAGCTGTATGTCAGGCTTTTGAAGCTGAGACTGGTATTAAAACCAACTTTGTTCGTATGAGCGGAGGAGAAATATTTGCTAGAATCAAAGCTGAGAAAGAAAATCCACAAGCTTCTGTTTGGTATGGAGGTGGATCTCTTACTTTTATTGAAGCAGCAAATGAAGGACTTTTAGTACCTTATACCAGTCCTGCCACAGACAAGATCCCAGCACAGTTTAAAGATTCTAAAGGTTATTGGACTGGAATTTATACAGGATACCTTGGTTTCTATGCCGATAAAGATTGGTTAGCAAAAGTTGGAATGGATATGCCTGATTCTTGGGAAGATCTTCTTGATCCAAGACTTAAAGGTGAAATTGTAATGGCACATCCTGGATCTTCTTCAACCGCTTATAATATGTTAACTACAGTTTTACAAGTAATGGGAGAAGAGAAAGGCTGGCAATATCTTCAGAAGTTAAATCAAAATATTCGCCAGTACACCAAAAGTGGAAGTGCAGGTGGAAGAATGGTTCAGTTAAGAGAAACTGGTCTTACTATTGGTTATCTTCATGATGCAATTTCCTTCAAGAGAGAAGGTTATGATCATATCGTAATGAGTGCTCCTTCTGAAGGAACTGGTTATGAGATAGGAGCTGTTGGTATTATCAAGGGAGCTCCAGAACTTGAAGAAGCTAAGCAATTTGTAGATTTCGTTCTTAGAAGCGATGTTCAAGAAATTGGACAAACTGTAAATGCTTTACAGTTTTTGACAAATCCAGATGCTGTACCTCCTGAAGAAGTGGCATCAATAAAAGGTGCAAAATTAATAACCCAGGATGATGCTTGGTCGGGAGCTCATAGGTCAGAGTTTTTAGAGAAATTTAATGAACTAACAAAAACAACTGTTCCTACAACCTAATTATGTGCAAGAATCTGTCCTGAATTTTTTTCAGGACAGAGTTTTTTTAAGGAAAAATTTATGGTTGAAAAACAACTTCCCAATATTCCTTTGGGAACTGAAAGTAGATTCAAATATAATCTTAGACGATTGAAGTTTACCATGCGAGATCCAGTATTAATGCTAAGCATTGTTTGTGTTGGTATTGTTGTCGTAATGTTTATAATAATTCCAATGTTTGTGATTCTTCAAGAAAGTTTTTTACCAGATGGAAAGTTTTCTTTTAAGTCTTACTCTTCAATTTTTAAAAGTTTTTATGATCTTAATATTATTTTTAATACTCTAAAACTTGGAGTTATGGTTTCTTTAATTGGAACTGTAGTTGCTTTTCTTTTTGCTTATGCAACGACTTATCTTGATATAAAACTAAAAAAACTTTTTAATATTTTTTCAATTTTACCAATGGTATCTCCACCTTTTGTAATATCCTTGGCATTTATACTTTTATTTGGAAGAAGTGGTTTGATTAGTTATAAGCTATTGGGGATTAGGCCTGATATATATGGTTTTTGGGGTTTAAGTTTAACTCAAGTTTTGTCTTTTTTCCCTACCGGTTATTTAATGTTAGTAGCAATGCTTCAGAATATTGACCCTTCAGTGGAAGAAGCAGCTCAAGCTTTAGGTAGTGGAGAAGGAAGAGTTTTTAGAACTGTTACATTGCCTTTGATGATTCCAGGGTTAGCAAATGCAAGTCTTTTAATCTTTATTCAAAGTCTTGCGGATTTTGGTAATGCTATTGTAATAGGTGGTAATTATACTACTATGGCTGTTCAAATTTATCAGCAAGGTATAGGAAGTTATGATATGACGGGTGCAACTGCAATGGCAGTTTTGCTTCTAGGAATTTCAATAGTAATATTCTATTTACAAAATAGTGTTGTTGGGAAAAAATCCTATATAACTGTAACTGGTAAAGCAAGCAAACAAAGAGTTTTGATAAAAAACAAATTGGCAACTATTCCTGTTTTTGTCATTTGTTTTTTAATTTCATTCTTTGTTTTAATGCTCTATGCAATGATTCCAATTGGAACTTTTGTAAGGATGTGGGGGGCAGATTTTTCCTTCTCCTTCCATTGGATTCAGTATGTTTTCAAATATGGAACTCGTTATATCAAAGATACAACTATACTTTCGCTTATTGCCACTCCTATTTCAGCTTTACTGGGTATGGTTTCGGCTTTCATAATTGTAAGGAAGGACTTTCCTGGAAGAAGGGCGCTTGAATGGTTTATTCTAATGGCAATAGCCCTTCCAGGTACTGTTTTAGGGCTTGGCTATGTGCTTTCGTATAATACGCCACCTCTAATTCTTACTGGTACAAGCTTTATATTAATAATGGCTTTGATAATTAGGAGCATGCCAATAGGAACTAGATCAGCAATTGCTGCATTAAAACAGATTGATCCCTCAATTGAAGAAGCTGCAACAATTTCTGGAGCTAATACTAAAAAGGTGTTTACTTCTATAACAGTACCTCTAATCAAGCCTGTTTTCTTTTCAAGTTTGGTTTATGCCTTTATCAGAGGTATGACTCTTGTAAGTACAATTATCTTCTTGGTATCTGCAAAATGGCAAATGCTTACTGTTGCTATCATGAATCAAGTAGACCAGGGTTATTATGGAGCTGCAAATGCGTATTGTCTTATCTTAATTGTAATTGTAGCTGTGTTTATGGTAGTCATGAATTTCTTGTTGAAGAGACTTGGCGTAAATATTAATGAAGGAAGATAGAAATGAAAGAGACTAATGCAAAAAGTGTAAAACTAGAAAATATTACCAAGACTTTTATCACGTTGACTCGTGGAGAGGTTAAGGCTGTTCAAAATGTAAATCTGGATATAAATCCAGGAGAGTTTGTGACTTTGCTTGGGCCTTCAGGTTGTGGGAAAACAACTTTACTAAGAATGATTGCGGGTTTTGAAATGCCTTCTTCGGGAAAGATTATTATAGATGGTGAAGATGTACTTTCAAAAACTCCGGATAAAAGAGGATTGGGGATGGTTTTTCAAAACTATGCTTTGTTTCCTCATTTGAATGTTTTTGACAATATTGCTTATGGACTAAAAGTTCAAAAATTGCCGGCAGACGAAATAAAACAAAGGGTTTTAGAAGGCTTAAAGATTGTTAAAATGGATGAGTTCTCCACGAGAGTTCCAGCTCAAATGAGTGGAGGGCAACAACAGAGAGTTGCCCTAGTAAGAGCGCTTGTACTTCATCCTGGAGTATTACTGTTTGACGAACCCCTTTCAAATCTTGATGCAAAACTAAGACTTCACATGAGAGATGAGATTAGAAGAATTCAACAAGAAATGGGAATTACTTCAATTTATGTAACTCATGATCAAAGTGAGGCTATGGCAATGAGTGATAAAGTTGTAATTCTAAAGGATGGAATTGTTCAACAAGTGGGAAGTCCAATGGAAATTTATCAAACTCCTTCAAATGAATTTGTTTCTAATTTTATAGGGAGAGCTAATTTCTTTGATGGAAAAATTATTGAAAAGAAAAAAGAATCTACTTCTTTTGAAATTGAAGGTAAAATATTTACTATTTCAAAAGTAACCAAATGGAAAGTTGGAGATTCAATAAAAATAGTTGTTAGACCTGAAGCTTTTGATGTTGGAGCAAAAGTTTTTAAAGCAAAAGTTTTGAAAACTGTTTATATGGGAGTAAGCCAAGATTATTGGATAGATTTTCAAAACAAGGAAATTGAATTTTCTGATTATAATCCATCCGCAAAAGAACTATATAAAGCAGGAGATACCATTGATTTTGGATTCAAAGAAAAAAGTATGCATATTCTAGAAGAAGACTAATACAATAGCTTTATTTATAACTGTATATAATTTTCTTTTTAGATTGTAACTTACGTTCTCTAGCATTATTTTTTAAGAACATAAATTCAAAGACAAAAGCAATCATATAGGCTATACAGGCAATGTAAACGCCTGGAATTTTTGTAGTTAAAGAAACCAAAGTAATAACTATTAACATTGTGCAAACATTAATAGTAACTCCTTTTGTAATTATTTTTGTCTTTCTTCTAGCAACTAGGATTCCTCTGAAAAGAGAAATTCGACCTGTTAAGTAAGGATTAATAGCCATTATAAACAAAGAAAGAGGAATATAAGGAAGAAGTTCTGTAGGAAGATTTGAAATTTTTATAAACCAAAGATTCCAAAGAGGTTTGATGGCAAAAACAATAAAATACAATAGTGTCATGACTATTGAAATTATAAGAGAGAAATCTATTATTGTTTTTCTCCTTTCTTCTTGGTACTGAGCTACAATTATTTCTTGAATTGATTGAGTTATTGAACTGTAAAGAAAAACATAAGGAAGAACCACTGGCCACACTGCCAAGGACTCAACGGGGTTTTGACCCAAAGTAATACCAAAATTTAAAAGTGGTCTAACTCCAAGGGTTATCCAACTCGTTAATGCAAGTGGGATATAAAATTTTATCATGTTTTTAAGATCCATATCTTCTTCATAAGGTCCAATATCCATTTTCTTGATAAGGGGTCGGGCATAGAAGTAGGCACTTATTGCTCCAGAGGCGGTTCCGGTGGCAAGGGCTAAGCTTCCCAAAGCTGCCCCACTACAAAACTTAAAATGAAGACCTAACAAAAGAGTAGAAATGCTTACGACTAGTCTAATATACATTACGTAGGGGACTAAATCAGTTCTTTCACATTTAATCATAACTCCTTGCCAAAGTCTTCTATAACCTACAGCTAAAGAAAAGGTTGGCATAAGTGCAAAACTTATATACGCATCATATTCTAGTTGTTCAGGTAGATTTAATGCTTTAACGGCGACAAAGTTGAAAATGCCAGGAATTAGTAAAATTAAATGAATGGAAGTTGTTGCTAAAGCCAAAAAATTCATTATTTTATGAAGTTTTTCATAAGAGCTCTGATTATTAGAAACTGCTGTAGCTGCTGAAAACATCTGTATGACTGGACCTTCTACTAAAAGGGCAAGCGAAAATGAAAAACCAAAAGCTGCAAGTTGATTTACCGCATCTCCCATTCTAGAAATTATTCCGGTAACCATTGGTTGTTCACTGGCCATTACCAGATTCATTATTGCTAAAGGCAACCAAAGTGAAAAAAGTTGCCTCTTAGTTATTTTCATCAAATCTACTCCAAAAACCTAAGTTTTGCTATTTTACTTCTTATAAAAACTAAAAGCAATAAATAAATATCTTGTTAGCTATTATTAAATGAAAAAATAATTTTTGTTAAAATAAAAGATTAAACTACAACTACAGAAACACCTTTATCTTTTAGTTTAGCAATTTGATCTTTGGTAATTTCATCATCGGTAAAGAGTATATCAATATTTGTGAAATCTTCAATAAAACTAAAAGCAGTTCTTTCAATTTTTGAAGAATCAGCAATAACATAGACTTTTGAAGCATTTTGAATCATAATTTTTTTAGCTGCACATTCTTGAGGAATTGATGAAAATATACCTTCATTCAAAAGAATTCCACTGACTCCAATGACAGCAATATCAGTACGGTATAATTTTAAATTGTTTTCACAGGTTGGTCCTAAAGTTAAGTCTGTCTCACTGTATAATTCGCCTCCAGCAAGAATTACCTTATTATCATTTATTCCAGCTAGAGTTTCTGCTATAGAGGGACAGTTTGTTACGACAAGAAGACTTTTCTTTTCTTTAAGCTCGTTTGTAAGAAACAATGCCGTGCTTCCACCATCAAGAAAAATACTAGTTCCATTATCAATTTTACTTGCTAAAGCTTTAGCTATTTTTCTTTTATTTTCAGAGAATTTTTCCATCCTGGATTTTATTGAGGTAGTTTGCCATACTGCTTTATCTCTATTGCTTATTGCCCCTCCATGAGTTCTTATGAGCTTTCCATCTTCTTCCAAAGAAAGCAAATCACGTCTTATGGTTACCTCTGTAACATCAAATTTCAGAGCTAGTTCGTTTACACTAGCTTTATAATTTTTATTTATAAAAGAAAGAATATTATTTTTTCTTTCTTTAATAGATTCTTTTTTAATCATAAATTCCTCGCTATTATTCTATAAAAAAATTAAAAACATTCAATCATTACTATAAAAATAATCCTATCATGAAACGAACATAAAAGAAAGATATTACTTAAAAAAAGTTCAAACGAAATAAAAAGAACATAAATTATGAATGAAAAATAAATATAAAGCTTGACATCTGATTAAACCGATAATAATATTAAAAAGAATTTTTGAAATAAAAATTTGATTTTTGTTTCTTTGGAGGGAAAAAAGGTGTTAGTTACGTTGCGGAATGTATTGATGCATGCAGAAAATGAAGGATATTGCGTAGGTGCTTTCAATTTCTTTGGACTGGATAACTTACATGGGATTGTAAAAGCTGCAGCAGAGAGAAATAGCCCTGTAATTTGTATGGGAAGCAGTGGCGCTATACAGCAAATGGGAGAAAAAGCTTCAGCCTATCTGGTCAAAGCTTATGCTGAAACTTATCAAATCCCAGTAGTACTACATCTAGATCATGCTACAGATTTTGATTTTATTTGTAGATGCATTGACAATGGGTTTTCTTCTGTGATGGTCGATGCTTCTTCCATGCCTTTTGAAAAAAATGTCGAGTTTACCAAAAGAGTTGTTGAATATGCCTCAAGAAAGGGGTGCAGTGTTGAAGCTGAATTAGGACATGTAGGAGGACAGGAAGATAACATATCTACGGATGAAAAATCAGCACTATTTACTGATCCAGAGGATGTTGAAAAATTTGTAAGTTCAACAGGAATTGATGCACTTGCAATTGCTGTAGGGACTATTCATGGATTCTATAGAGCGGAACCAAAACTTGATTTTGAGCGGATTAAGAAAATTCATGAAATTACTAATTGTCCGTTAGTACTTCATGGAGGTACTGGTGTAAAGGATGAAGATTTAAAAAAAGCAATTGAATGTGGAATAAGAAAAATTAATGTTGGAACTGATTTAAAAGTTAATGGATACCTAAAAGTAATGAAAAGAGGATGTCTTAATATTAAAGGAGACGATCCTCGAGTAGTGGCAACACAAGTAAGAGAGGCTTGTGCTGAAATTGTAAAAAGAAAGATTGAAGTTTTTAATAGTTTTAATAAAGCCTGGTAAAATACTTATTTAAATCAGACTTTAAAAATAAAAGGAGAAAAAAATGAAAAAATTTTTAGTGTTACTCTTGGTAGGTTTAATGGTAATATCCTCTGTTTTTGCTGAAGGACAAACCGAGTCAACTAAAAAAGTTGTTGACTATGATAACATGACTAAGGAAGAACTGATTAAGACTGCACAGGAAGAAGGAACTTTGATGATTTATACTCCAAGTTCTAGACACAGTGCAGTGGGGCAGATTTTCGGTGAAAAATACGGAATTAAAGTTGAAACAACTCAATTGAAAGATATTGAAATGATTGAAAAAGTAACTAAAGAAGCTGCTGCAAATCTTGATGCAGCAGATGTTGTATACGCACAGGACGGAGCCCGTGTATATCCTGAAATGATTATGACAGGATATGTTCAAAGCTATACACCAAATTCTTTGAAAGAAAAATTTCTGGATCAATATAAAAACCCTCAAGTATGGGAAATGTGTGCCAAGAACTTCATTATAAATAATGAGTGGCCACAGAATTTTAATAATGTATGGGCTTTAACAGATCCTAAATACAAGGGGAAAGTTCAATTTAAGAATCCTTTTAGTGAAAGTGTAAATATGAATTTTCTTACAATGGTAACCAGAGACGATTGGGCAAAAAAACTTGCTGTCTCTTATAAGAATTATTATGGTAAAGACCTTGTTCTGACTACTAAGAATGCAGGTTATGAATGGATTAAACTTTGGTTCGGAAATGGTCTTGTTCTTGGAACAAGTGATACCACAATGTCTGAAAATATTGGAGCAAAGGGTCAGAAAGAACAACTGATTGGTTTGTTTACTTCAAATAAATTGCGTCATTGTGAAGCAAAAAACTTAGCCCTTGAAGTTTGTAAAGATGTAGAACCGTTCAATGGTTTTATTTATCCTATTTATGTTTTTATTCCATCTAATTCAAAGAGTCCTGCTGCAGCAAGGCTTTTTATTGAGTATTCACTGACAATTGATGGATTTGCTCCGTTTATAAGTATTGGCGATTATTCTCCAAATCCAGACCTTGAAAACCCGGATGACAGTCAAACTCTTGAGATTCTTTCAAAGACTTTGATTTATGAGGATCCTCAGTGGTGTTCTGAACATCGTGCGGAAGTTGAAGAATTCATATCTAAACTAATGTAGTTTTAGTATAATTAATCAACCTGTATCAATTTAGTGTGCAGGTTGGTTTTATTATAATATCTGGAGTAATTTATGCCTTTAGGATACAGAATAAAACGTTATTTGAAAAAACCTCAAAATGTAATTATTGTAATTATGGTAACAATTTTGGTTTATCTAACTCTCGTACCCATAATAACGATATTGATAGAAACAGTGACAGTTCATCCTTCAGAAACTATGAGTTTGAAAAAGGAAATTGGAACTCATACCAGTTCTCATTGGATGAAAGTATTGTTTTCTGACAGCAGTTTTGCAGTTTTTTACGAACCATTATTACATTCGCTACAAACAAGTTTGTGTTCTTGCCTTATAGCTATTGTTTTTGGAGGAACTGTTGCTTGGCTTGTAACCAGAACGAATCTGCGTTGGAAAAAAATAGTTTCGACTCTTTTTATTTTTCCATATATTATGCCATCGTGGACTTTGGCTTTAGCTTGGTATAATATGTTCAAAAATTCTGTTGTTGGAGGAATTCCAGGAATGTTTACGGCATTCACGGGACTTCAAACTCCAAACTGGTTTGCTTATGGACCTTTTCCAATATCAATGGTACTGGGTCTTCATTATGCACCTTTTGCTTATATAATGATTGGTGGAATACTAAGGAATATGGATGCAAATCTTGAAGAAGCAGCATTAATGCTAAACACGCCAAGAAGAAGAATTATCTTTAAAATTACTATACCTATGGTATTACCAGCAATTCTTTCTACAATACTTCTTGTATTTTCTTCTTCAATGTCATCTTTTGCTGTACCTACTTTTTTAGGGCTTCCGGTAAGATATCAAGTTTTGACTATGCAGTTATATAGAACTTTGAATGGAGTTAACCATGGACAAGGATATTGTATTGCTGTTCTTATGATTCTTATAGGAATATCAATCCTTACTTTTAATAGAAGACTGACTGGAGTAAGGAAGAATTATACTACTGTCACTGGGAAAAGTTCAAACATAGCATATATTAATTTAAAACAGGGTAAAAATCTTATTTCAATAATTGTGGTATCTTTTGTAATGCTTATTTCAATTGTACCTTTATTGAGTTTTGCAATTGAATCTTTGCTTAGAGTACCTGGAAATTATTCAGTATCTAATTTTACTTTACAGTTTTGGATTGGAACTGCAAAACAAAATTCAATGTTCAATAGTGAACCAGGAATGCTATTGAATCCAACCGTTTGGCACTGTTTGGGCAATAGCTTAAAATTATCTTTTTCTGTAGCATTTTGTGCGGGAACCTTGGGATTTCTTGTTGGTTATGCTGTAGTTAGAGCCAGAGGAACAAAACTTGCAAGTACTCTTGATAATTTAGCTTTCTTTCCTTATCTAATGCCATCTATGGCTTTTTCAGCAATTTATCTAGCCATGTTCAGTCAAAGAAACGGTTTTATTCCACCGCTCTATGGGACCTTTTTTCTTCTGGTTTTGATTGGTACGGTAAAAAATATGCCTTTTGCCTCAAGAAGTGGAATAAACGCAATGATGCAACTTTCCAAAGAAATTGAAGAAGCGGGAGAAATCCAAGGAATTTCTTGGCTGAAAAGAATGACACATCTCGTTGTGCCCATTCAAAAAAGTAGTTTTATTTCAGGATATTTACTTCCATTTATTGGTAGCATGAGAGAACTTTCTCTTTATGTTTTGCTGGTAACACCCAATACTAGGGTTCTTACAACATTGCTTTTTTACTATAACGAAAAAGGATGGAGTCAATATTCAAATGGGATAAACCTTTTGATAGTTTTGATAGTTTTGATAATTAATAACATTGTGAATAAAATGACCGGAGCATCAATAGATAAAGGAATTGGAGGTTGAGATGCCAGAAATATTGTTGAAGAATATTACCAAGAAATTTGGTGATTTTGTAGCTGTCGATAATTTAAGTATGAAAATTGAGGATGGAGATTTTATAACATTACTTGGTCCTTCAGGTTGTGGAAAGACTACGACGTTGCGACAGATAGCCGGATTGGAAACTCCTACTTCAGGGGAAATCTACATTGATGGAGTTCTTGTTTTTTCATCAGAGAAACTGATAGATATTTCACCGGCGAAAAGGGGTGTTGGCTTTTTATTTCAAAATTATGCTTTGTGGCCACATTTGACCGTTTATCAAAACATTGCCTTCGGTCTTGAGAATAATAAATGGTCGAAAGAAAGAATAAAAAAAAGGGTTGATGAACTTTTAGAACTTTTAAAAATTTCAGAATTTATAAAACGTTATCCCGCTGAACTTTCAGGTGGACAGCAGCAAAGGGTAGCCATTGCAAGAACCCTAGCTACAAATCCTAAAGTTTTATTGATGGATGAACCCTTGTCAAATCTTGATGCAAAACTTAGGATGGAAATGAGGGCTGAATTAAAAAGGTTACACAAAGAAACTGGAGCAACTTTTGTTTATGTAACACACGATCAACTTGAAGCTATGACTTTAGCAACTAAAATATGTTTACTTAAAGATGGTTTACTTCAAATGTTTAATTCTCCATTAGATGTTTACTTAAAACCTTTAAATACTTTTGTTGCTGATTTTGTTGGTTCACCAGCAATAAATTTGATTAGTTTTAAATATAATAAAATTGGAAAACATAAAATTAAGCTTGTTAATGAATTTTTTGATTTTAGCTTTGAAAGTAACAATGAGCTTCCTGAGAATTTAGGAGAAGAAGTAACTATCGGAATTAGACCTGAATATATAAAAGTTAGTGAAACAGGAAAATTTGAAGTTGAAGTTTACACTTCACTTCCGAGTGGAATGGAAACAATTTTGGGTTTAATAATGAACGATTCAAAAAGAATTAATTGTGTGGTTTTTGGAGCAAATGATTTTTCTGTTGGGAATATGGTGAAAGTTGATTTTATAGGAAGTGAAATTGTTTTATTCAATGATCAAGGAATATTTGCTGCTCTAGGAAAACTTTTATACTAGATTTTTCCAAGTGATTCTTTCATTATTATTTTATATTATCAAAACCTACCAAAGAAACTAGGAATCTAGGAAACCTCAAGATTATAAAGAATAATTTCAACAGCTTTAACTAATTTTTCTAAAGGCATTGAAAATTTATTTTGATTTTGTTCTTCAGCAAAAGGTAGGTGTATAAATCCACCTTTCATCAACGGATAAGCTTTAAGATAACCCATAAGATTATAAAAAAGAAAATTACAAACATAAGTTCCAGCAGTATTGGAAATTCTAGAAGGAATGTTTTCTTTTGTTAATGAAGTAACAATTTTATTCAAAGGAAGAGAGGAAAAGTAAGCATTTTCTCCGTTTTCATTAATTTTACAATCTAAAGGTTGTTTCCCTTCGTTATCGGGAATTCTAGCATCTACATAGTTAATTGCTACTCTTTCAACTGTAATAGCATCTCTTCCTCCGGCTTGTCCAAGGCAAAGGCAGTAATCAAATTCCTCTTTATCCAAAATTTCTTGGACACTAGAAAAGGCTTTGGAAAAAACAGTTGGAACTACTTTCTTTACTATTTTAAGGTTTTTATTTTTAATATTTAATTGGTTCATCGTTAGCAAAGCTGAATTTGTTTCTATTCCACCAAAAGGGTCAAAAGCTGTTAATAATATTTTCATATGTTATTTATATATTTTTTTTAATAATTTATCAATTTGTAAGTTTAAAACCTTATGTAATATAAATAAAAATTGTTGTTGATAAACTGTATTTTTTGTTTCATAATGAAGAAGACTTGCGAATGGGGGAAATTTTGGATTTTATTATTTCAGAGTTTTTTAAGGATTATGGGTATAGACAGAAAGACATTGAGAAAGCAAAGGTTTTTGAAACTATTCTTGCTAGTAAGGGTGCTACCAGAAAAAGATTGTATTTAGAACTTCAAGTTCGACCCAACAATGTTTCATCAGCAGTTCAGGATTTAATTGATGATGGACTTGTTTTTGAAGATGTGGTTTTAAAAAATTCAAAACAAGGTAGGCCACGAATAAAACTAGCGGTTCAAGTTAACAAGTTACTTGTTATAGGACTTTGGGTTGAAACCTGTTCTTTGATAGGTGGTCTGGTCAATATGGAAGGGGAAGTGATTCAAAAGCAAGAAATTGAATTATCTGGTGATGTTGATAATGAAGGTTTTTCTAGAGCCGTAAATAAAATAATAGTAGGTCTAAAGCAAACGGTTGAACCTAAACAAGAACTCTTGGGAATCGGATTTTCCCTTCCTGGGGTAATCAACAAGATTAAGAAAATTTGGATTTTTAATTCTCGCTTTCCAAATGTGGAAAATCTTTCTTTCGAAAAAATAGAAAGTAAATATGGAGTTCCAACAAGGATGTATCCTAAGTTGGAAGCTGTTTTTAGTTCCTATATTCTAAAAAAGAAAAAAGATTTTTGTAATGTTTCAACTTTTATGCTGCACTGGGGGTATGGAATTGGAGGAGCTTACTGTTACAACGGAGAGGTTATGCACTCCAATTATGGAAGTTCTTGCGAAATAGGACATCTAAAACTAGCAGAGCAAAATAACAAGAAATGTTGCTGTGGAGATTATGATTGCATTGAAACTGTAGCTGCAGGATGGGCATTAAAGCCTCTGCTTTTCAAAGAATTTGGTGATCTTGGCAATGATGATTTTAAATTTGCTGAAAAGATTGAGAATTTAAATCTTTTAGGGAATGAAAATATTCAAAATGCTATCAAAGCACTGGCTGCTGGTTTAAATACAACTTTTAGAATTTTTTATCCTGAAAGGTTAATAGTATATGGTCCTTTTTTCAAAAATGACGGCATTAAAAATTACTTTACCGAGGAAGTAATGAAAAATGTTCCTTTCCACATTAGAAATTATCTTAAGATTGTTTTTTTGGATGAAGATTTTTCTAAGTACAGTCCTCTGGGTTGTACAAACGAATTTTTTGATTCTAAATTAAAGGAATTACTTATATCTGCTCTTTGATCTTTTATAAATTATTGACCTATTTTATTTATTATTATAACATGTTATTAAATATTTATTAAAAAATAGGAGCTTTAATGATGGTTGAAGAAAATTATTACGTAGATAAATTAAAAGTAAGAATTTTTAATGATGCAAAGCAGATGGGAATTAGTGCTGCAGATGCTATAAGAGATGATATTTTGGATCTCTTAAGTGAAAAAGATGAAATTTCTGTAATGTTTGCAGCAGCACCAAGTCAGGATACTACTCTTGATGCCTTAAAAACATTAGAAGATATTCCATGGGGAAGAGTTAACGCTTTTCATATGGATGAGTATGTTGGAATAAGTGAGCAAGCTCCTCAATCTTTTAGAAATTATCTTAAAAGACATTTTTTTGATAATTTTAATTTTAAATCTTTAAATTTACTTGATGCAGATAGAGAAGATTATCTTGAGGCAGCTAAAGAATATGATTCAAAACTAAGGACTTTAGGTATTGATTTAATAGTTCTTGGAATAGGTGAAAATGGACATATTGCTTTTAATGATCCTCCTTTTTCAAAATTTGATGATTCTGATTGGGTAAAAGTAATAAAACTAACTGAAACTTCAAGAATTCAACAAGTTCATGACGGTTGTTTTGAAAAACTTGAGCAGGTTCCAGAATATGCACTTACAGTGACCATTCCTGCTTTTCTTTCAGCTACAAAACTTCATTGTGTTGTTCCTGGAAAGCTAAAAGCTCCAGCAGTTAAAAAGACCTTAGAAGGTGAAATTTCAGAAGATTGCCCTGCCTCTGTTTTAAGAACCAGAGTAGGAGCTACCCTTTATATTGAAAAAGATAGTGCTTCCCTTCTTAAATAATTAAAATTTTTTTTTGTCCTGAGAACGTTTGTTTTCAGGATTTTTTTTGTCTAATTTATAGTTTTTTTTGAATATGGGTTGACCAAAAAGGCTATATTCAATAATATAGGAGTGTAAGTTCATATGAACAAACGTTCATATGATTTAGGAGAAAACAATGCAAGATGATTTTTTTAATGTTGAAGATTCTTTGGAAGCTCAGAAAAAAGTTCCCAACGATATTTTATGTTGTGATATAGCTGATTTCTTCAAGGTCTTTGGAGATTCTACAAGAGTCAAAATTTTATTTGCCCTTTTTGAAAAACCACTTTGTGTTCATGATTTAGCCTTAATTGTAAAAATGGACCAAAGTGCAATTTCCCATCAACTTAAGACCCTTAAACACAATAAATTAGTCAAAATCAACAAAGATGGGAAGAAAAGTTATTATGTTATCGACGATGAACATATCTCGCAAATTTTAAAAGCGGGAATTGATCACCTTAACCATACTAAGGGGACTTTAGATGTTTAAATTATTTTTTGATAGTTTGATTCAAACTTTTTTAGCTATGGCACCTTATATGATGTTTGGGCTTTTTTTTGTGGGACTTTTAAAAGTCTATGTTAATAAGAGTCTAGTAATGAAAACTCTTGGAAAGGATAATTTTGCTTCCGTGGTAAAAGCATCTCTTATAGGAGTTCCACTTCCACTATGTTCTTGTGGAGTAATTCCTACAGCTGTTGAACTGAAAAAAGATGGAGCTAGTGACAGTGCCGTTTCTTCTTTTTTGATATCTACACCCCAAACAGGTATTGATAGTATTGCCGCAACTTATGCTTTGATGGGACCATTTTTTGCCATTTATAGACCTATAGCAGCCTTTTTAGCTGGGATTTTTGGTGGAATAGTAGTAAAGATTTTTAACCGAAATCCTGAGAAAACTGAAATTTATAAAGACGTCGAGAATGTTTCTTGCTCTTGTGAACATGATCATGATCATGAAGAAGATTCCTCTCTTTCTTGTGAAGAGCCAGAACAAAAAAAAGGCTTTAAGAGGTTTTTAGGTCTGTTTGTTTATGCTTATGGTGATTTTTTGGATGAAATTGGAAAGGATTTTGTTATTGGAATTATTGTTGCAGCATTAATATCGGCCTTCCTTCCTCCATCAATATTTGTTGATGCAGGCTTAGATCATGGAATTCTTGCTATGTTAATAATGGTTGCTATTGGTTTGCCTATGTATGTATGTTCAACTTCTTCAATTCCAATTGCAATTTCTCTAATGATGAAAGGCCTTTCTCCAGGAGCGGCTTTTGTATTCCTTTTTGCAGGTCCGGTAACCAATGCAGCTTCAATAATCATTCTTAAGAAAGTTCTTGGAAAGAAAACTACAGCTTTATATATTTCTTCTGTTATTATTTTTTCTATAGTTGGAGGTCTAATCTTGGACTTTTTAGTTACACGTTTTGGCTTCAGTGTTTTTAACAGTGCAATGACTTCACAAGTAAGTGGTATGGAAAACGGACTTATTTCAATTGTTTTGTCAATTATATTCATTTTGCTTATTTTAAAAGGTTTTGCAATAAAACTGTACAAAGCTAAAAAATAAGTATAGATTCTTTCTAAAGGAAACTATTCATGGGAAGAAATACAGGCTTAAAAGGTGTAATTTTAACTACTGTTTCGGCAGTAATGTTTGGCTTTATGCCACTGTTTGCGATAATGTTACGCAGCGGTGGCATGTATTTAATTCCATCTATTGCTTTACGTTTTTGTTTGGGTACTTTGTTTTATGGATTTTTGCTTTTGGTAAGTGGTAAAATAAAAGAACTTCATCTTAAAAAGGGAGTTCCTTTGAGGTTAATAATTACCGCTTTGCTGTTTTGCTCAACCTCATTTTTTCTTTTTATTTCTTATGCAAGAATTCCCTCAGGGTTAGCGACTGTAATACATTTTACCTACCCAGTAATTATTACTATTTTTTCTGTCAAAGCGGGTAGGGATAGGTTAACCCCCTTTTTATTAATAGCAATTGTTTGTTCTTTTTGTGGGATTCTTTTAGTCACAGACCCCTTTAACGCTCATTTTGATCTTTGGGGAGTAGTTTCAGCTTTTGTTTCAGCAATAGTTTTTGCTTTGTATACTTTTTTAATAAATGATGAAGACTTAAAACAAATTGATAATATAACTTTTGTTTTTTACAATTCTGGAATAAGTTGTGTAGTTCTTTTATTTATTTCTACCATTCAACTTATAAGTGGAATTTCCGTATCACAATTATTTGGGACTTTCTCTTATCAGGTTCTATATGGAATGTTAGGAACAGGCCTATTTTGTGCCGTAGCAGTAGCATTTTTTGCAATAGGGGTTAAAGACATTGGAGGTCCTGTGGGAGGTGCTTTAAGCGCATTTGAACCCTTAACAGCAGTAATAATAGGAGTCCTCTTTTTTAAAGAGACAATTCCAGCTCAATTTGGTTTTGGCATAATACTAATTTTAAGTTCCACCTTAATTCTTTCCTTAAAGAGTATTATTAAATTAGAGAAGAGAAAACCAAAAATAATATAACTTAATTAGAATCTTCTAATCGCTCTTACATGCGGTCCAGGGAAGTCTCTACTGCTACCACTGATACTGCCATTGTCAGAATTAAGATTAAAAGCAAAAGCTAAATAGTTATTTCCAGAGGTGTCAACGGTACTGGACCATAAACTATAAATAGATCCATATGCATTTTTTGTAAAACCTCCAATTTCAGGTACTATTAAATTATTATAAATAAGCTTCAATTCTTCAATCGATGGTAAGAACCAATCCTCAAAACCATTATATACTAATGAGTCACATAAAAGGGCAGGATAAGAGTTCCCTTGCTTTTTATCATTATTACCGATTAGAGAAATAATAATTTTTGTATTTTCCAATCCTGTTCCAATGTTAGGGGAGGTGTTTTTTATTTCAATCCCACTGCCACCCCATGCCATCTCTTTCATATCGGTTTCTTCTGGTGCCATTTCTAAGTAACGCCATCCATCAGAATATGAGCCTTTGTCATAAAACACCAATCCTCCTGCTGGTCCCATTGTTCCTACTTGGTAGGTTTTTTGAGGGACAGGAGCAGTAACTGTTTCCTGGGTAATTGCGGGAGAAATTTTTGATGTATCTTCTTGAAAATCCAAGAAGGATACACAGCTGGTTGTTACCAACAAAAAGATAAGGGCCAATAAAATAATTAGCATTTTTCGTTTAATATTCATGTTCATCCTCCAAAAAAAATTAAACATTAAGAATGTTATGCATTGAATTAAATATATTTATTATGCTCAAAACTATTTGTATTATAATAATACATTACAATGAGATAATCAGTTTGTAAATAGTGAGATTTTAGAAAAAAGTATAAAAAAGATTTAAATAAAAAATCCATCAGAATCATCATTCTGATGGACTAATTACCGGCGAACGGACTTGAACCGTTACAGAGTTGCCCCCGATAGATTTTGAGTCTATTGTGTCTACCAATTTCACCACGCCGGCAGGACTAGGGTGAGTATATTAAATTTCCAAAATTAATTCAACTATTTTTTGGTTTGTTTATTGTCATTTAATTGAAACTAGGTTATTTTTTATGTAATGAAAAGTAGAAAATTAATATTATATTTTGTATTTTTACTGTTGTCCTCTTCATTTGTTTTTGCCTCTGAAGCTACCCAAAAACCTGTGGATGCTGCAATTGAATATCTTGCTGATAATGCAGATGAAACGCAAGGTGTTTCGATTATTAAAGGAGAAGACAACCTCCTTTTGGCAAATGTTCCAATTAGCTATGGAGAAGAAGAATTTATTGAGCGAATTAAAAAAAGAACTGGAGATGACAGAGAAAGTATTGGTTTAGTGCTGAGTGGTGGTTCTGCTAGAGCTTTTGCCCATATAGGTGTTCTAAAATATTTAGAAGAAATAGGCTTTGTTCCAGATTTTATAATTAGTAATTCAATGGGAAGTATTATTGCACTTCTATATGGAGCTGGACTTTCTCCTGATCAAATTGCAAATATTTTCAACAATATTTCAATTGGTTCATTATTTGACTTGACTATCCCAATAAACCAAGGAATTTTGGTTGCCGACCAGATGAAATCTTTTTTGGACGGATTTATTCCTGAAGATACAAAAATTGAGAATCTAACTATTCCTGTTATGGTAGTAGAAGAAGATTTGATTACCAAACGTCAAATTCATGTAATGGAAGGGGATTTGGGTGATGTCTTGATTGCTAGTTTTGCCCTTCCTTTTTATTTTGGATCTTCAGAGTATAATGGACATCTTATAATAGATGGCGGAATTGCTAACCTAGTTCCATTAGACCTTGCTTATCAGTACGCTCCATTTAATGTAGTTTCAACTACGTTTTATGATAACTCTTCAATTAATTTGAAAAATCCTTTGACTGCCTTAAATACAAGTATTGATATTGGTAAAAGAAGACAGGGTGTTATAGATATATTAAAGCATAAAGATACCGCTATTTGGATAAGATGTAACGTCGAAAGTATTTCATTTATGGAATTTTCCGCTCTTAATGAATTGATTGCTGAAGGTTATAAAAATGCTAAAACAATCTTTGAAGCTCGTGGAATTGATAATTTAAATTGTATCCCTCATAGTGGAGTAACTGAAGATTTAATTGAAAAAAGAAAAAACTATGATCAAATAATAAAAAAGCAACAAAAAACATATTCTTATTACAACCATATCTACATGGAAGACTTTAGCGTAAGATTGGGTTTAGGTTTAGATACTTTTGGATATAAGAATGATAGTTATTATCTTCGAGATGACGTAATTCTTGGTTTAAGATATGGCTTTAGATTTAAAGATTGGGATTTATCAGTTTTAGCAGGAATTTCCTTAAATAATAGTTTTGAAAGTAAAAATGCTAATCCTACCATTAATATAAATCAAAATTACTATTTGTTTGATATTCTTCGTCTTTCTATGGATTTGTCAGTTATATGGAATGGATCCCAAGGAGATGATTATTTAAAAACTTCTTTTTACTTTAATCAACAAGCCGAATATAAAGCCTTTCTTGGAGATAAGGCCCAATTACTTTTAAGAGAAACTTGGGAAAAAATAGCTAACCAAAATGAAAATAGTGCCATACAATGGGATGGTAACGGAAATTTGATCACACTTCAGGCTGATTTCAAATTTAACAACAAAAAGAAAATCATACTTGGAGGTAGCACAGGTTTGAACTTACTAACCTGGGAAAAAGGAGAAATGAGGACGTTTACTTTTGGTAAGGCAAATATTGATTATAGACTTGGAGAATCTAACTATCATTTTACAAATAGTCTAACTTTAAGATATGCCTTGGATGAAAAAGGAGATGTTCCATTTTTCTATTCAGATGACCAATTTAGAACTTATGACAGTGATCTTAGAAACCAGGGAAGCCCTTCGTCGAGTCTTGTTAATCCTGACAACTTCTTAATAAGTTTTTCTTCTGGAATAAGTTGGAAACCAAGTTTTATGAAAGATTTTAGCTTCGGAGAATTATTACTTTTAAAAGATAATCTTATTAGTATATATCTGGATTCTCTTTGGGCAGGTATAATAAACGATGTTAGTCAAAGCCTAATAATTCCAGTTTTTGCAACTGGAATTGAATTTTCAAGTACCATAAGTTTGATAGGTCTTAAAAGTATTCCTTTGATTATTGACTTAGGTTGGGATCAATTGAATAATGGATTGTTTTTATCTATAAAAGTAGGAAAGAAGTTTTAGAATGAGAAAGAAATTAGAAGAACAAGACGGTAAGGGAAAAACTATTTTATTACATTCGTGCTGTGGACCATGTTCTACTTCTTCAATAGAACGTTTACTTGAAATGAATTGGAAAATAGTTCTTTACTATCAAAATGATAATATTTTTCCTGAGAACGAATGGGAAAAAAGATACAATGAACTTTTGAAAGTGGCTACATTTTATGATTTAAAAGTAGTTGGTCATGAAAATTATAACCACCAAGCTTGGAGGAAAGCCATAGAGGGTTTTGAAGATTGTCCTGAACATGGACTTCGCTGTGCAAAGTGTTTTGCTTATAACCTTTCATTGGCTGATGCTAAAGCAAAAGAATTAAAAATAGATTTTTTTACTACTACCTTAACAGTAAGTAGATTTAAAAATAGTCAACAAATTTTTTCGATTGGAAAAGATTATCCTCCCTTTATGGATATAGATTTTAAAAAAAAGGACGGTTTTTCAAAATCAGTTAGACTAAGTAACCAATTAGGACTTTACCGCCAGCAGTACTGTGGGTGTGAATTTTCATTCAAGGAAAAAATATAATGAGTTTGGTTTTCAAATCCTCTTCTAAAAATATATGGTTTAACCTTGCTTTAGAACAAAAGCTTCTTAAATTAGCAGAAAAAGAGCCTCTACTTTATATTTGGCAAAATGATAAGTGCGTAGTTATTGGTAAATACCAAAATGCTTTTGTTGAATGTAATCTTGAAAATATGGAAAAAGATTCTGTAAAATTAGCAAGACGCATGAGTGGGGGTGGGGCTGTTTATCAAGACTTAGGAAACCTTTGTTTTACCGTTGCAGGAAGAAGAGAAAACTTCAAGTATTTAGATAAAATGGAAGTAGTTTTAAAAGCACTTAGAGCTTCAAATTTAAAAGTTGAACGAAGTGGTAGAAATGATATTATACTTGAAGGAAAAAAGATTTCAGGAAGTGCCTTTCAACTTTCTGATAGTTTTGTAAGTTATCATGGGACAATGCTTTTTAATGTTGATTTTTCTGCCATGGGAAAGTATCTTACTCCCAGTAAAATTAAATTGGAATCAAAAGGTGTAAAATCAGTTTCAGCCAGAGTTGTTAATATTCAAACTATTAAACCTGATTTCAAAATGAAAACTTTTGAGAAAACTTTGATAGACGAGTTTGTTTTAGAATTTGGTTCCTGCAAAAAGATAATTACCTATGGTGAAAATTACCTTGAAGACATAAAAGATGATTTTCAACATTTTTCAGATAAAAACTGGATTTATTCAAAAGTAGGTGAGTTTCCTATTAAAGTTGAAATCAAATTTGAAGATTTCTTAATGCAATTAAACCTAAGTATTGCCCAAGGTAGAGTAAAAGAAGTTAAAATCTTTTCAGATACTCTTGAAGAAGGAACTGTTGAAGAACTTGAAAAAAGTTTAATTAATATTTCTTATAACAAAGAAAGCTTTGAAAAAGTGCTCTTAAATTTAAAAAAAGCACAATCAAAAAAAACTATGACTGTGCTTTTAAAAGAAGTTTCTTTTTATTAATTTTTATTTTTCATCTTCATCTTCATAGTAGAATCCATCTTTAATCACATCATCATTGGTTTCTGTTGAATCATCACTATCGTAATAGTCATTATCATCATCGAAATCAATAACTTCTGGAGCGTCAAATGGGTCTACAAAATCATCTACATCATCATAATCATCTTCTTCTTCATCATCTTCAAAGTCTTCATCAAGATCTTTATCTACATCTTCTTTATTTTCATCGTAGAAATCTTCATCCCAATCGTCATCAAATTTGCGGTGGTTTTTCATGGTTTCCTCCTTATCTTTCTATGTGCATAAGATATTACCAGTTTGTCTGGGTGTCAATAAATATTTGTTAAAAATTTGTAAATTTTCTATAACTTATGAGATTATTATTAATGTAGACAATTTGAAAGTTAATTGCTATCATATCTAAAGATGGAGTCAAGATGAAAAACAAAAATAAGTTATTGATTGTAGGGGTCTTATGTTCATTACTTTTTGTAAGCTGTTCAACAACAGTTCAGGTACGTAATCTAGTTCCTTCCGAAGTTAATATGGGAGCATACAAAAATTTAGCAGTCACCTCCTGTCAACCTTTTAATAATTCTATTTATTGGAGTCATAAGATTACCGAAATAGATTTGGATCGTCAGATTGATTTACCAAGTCTTACACCTATGTCTATTCAAACTTGTGTAGCAAAGTATTGTCAAGATGCATTATTTGATTCTCTAGAGGACAGTAAATTTTTCACTCTTACAGATCCCGAACTTACCTCTGATTTAATTTCTGTGGGTAATAATTTAGGTAATACGAAGGAATTATTCACCAAAAAAGGAATAAATGCAATCTTAGCTACTAAGATAACTTATCTAGATTATGAGGAATACCTTTATAAAAAGGATAAAACAGAAACTGATTCTAATGGAGATTCAATAGGAAAAGATTATTACCTTCACCAAGAGGTTGCAATTAATTTAAGTTATAGCGTAATTGATGTTCTTCAAAATTCAATAATTACCACTGGTTCTATGAGTGACGAGGAAGAGAAAGAGACTCTTGTAGGTACTTATCTTATAGATGATGGTACAGGTAGTCCTAGTTACACCCAACATTTAAATATGGCTCCTGCTTTGGGAAATCTATTCACCGTTTGTATTGATGGGTTTGTAGAGACAATTAGAACAAAACTGGCTCCAGTTTGGACTCAAACAAATGTTTCATTAATGAAGAATTCTCCAAAGTTAGACAGTGTTGAAGATGCTTATAAACAAGTTAG
>JBAYZQ010000004.1:0-38243 GCA_041672385.1 Sphaerochaetaceae bacterium
TTTATACAATTGTAAAAAGAATTTCCAAAAATGCTGACCCTTATAAAGAAATTAAAGAGCGTGATATTAAATTGGCCTTATCTCTTTATAAAAGAATGGAAGAATTAATTAAAAAAAGTCCAAACACTATTGAATCTGCAATAAAACTTTCCGTGGTTGGTAATTTGCTTGATTCTGCAATTATCAAAGATGCCGGATTAAAAGAAGTTCTTGAAAATGAATTTACTTCTAATTGTCCAATATGGGATATTAAGGATTTTGAAGAAGATATAAAAAAAGCTAAAACTGTTTTATTTATAGCTGATAATGCAGGAGAAACTGTATTTGATCTGTTTTTATTAAAAGAACTTAAGGGAAAAAAGATTTATTACTCAGTTCGAAGTAATCCAATAATAAATGATGCTGTAAAAGAAGATGCTATAGCCTCTGGGGTTGAAAAATATGCTCAAATTATTGAAAGTGGAAGTAATGCTCCTGGTACAATAATAAGTAAAACTAGCAAAGAATTTCTTGATTTATACAACAAAGCTGATTTAATAATCTCTAAGGGCCAAGGAAACTTGGAAACTCTTACAGAGGAAAATAAAGATATCTACTTTCTATTGAAAGCCAAATGCCAAGTAATTGCAGATTTTTTAAATACTCAATTAGGTGGTATTTTACTCTATCATCAGAAAGAAAAATAAGGAGTGTTTTATGAATAATAATTTTAAAGACGTAAATTTTAAAGATTTTGAATTTCCAAAATTTGATGAAATAAAAAGAGGTTTTCTCATTACAGCTGGAAATTTAAATAAATTTAATACTATGACAGCTGGGTGGGGGAATTTTGGAGTTTTCTGGAGCAAACCAAGTCTTGTGGTTTATGTAAGAGATACAAGATATTCTTACGGATTTTTTAATGAAAATGAATATTTTACAGCTTCTTTTTTACCAAAAACTATGAAAGAAGCAATAAATCTTTGTGGGACCCTTCATGGAAATGAAGTTGATAAAGTCTCTTTAAGTCATTTAACACCTTTTGCTATAGAAAAAAGTGTAGCGTTTGAACAGGCTGAAAAGATTATAGTTTGTAAAAAAGTTTTTCATACAGATGTAAGACCTGAAAATATGGATGATCCTTCTTTTGATAATAAGATTTATCCTTTAAAAGATTATCATCGAATGTTTTTTGGTGAAATAGTTAAAATTATCTCAAAATAATGAAAAAATGGGAAGCCAAATGTAAAAGATGTGGCCTTTGCTGTTATGAAAAGATCATTACAGAAGAATTTTTATTTATTGATCTTGATTCTTCTTGTGGTTTTTTTGATACAAAAACAAACACATGTCGTGTTTATTCTTATCGATTTAAAAAACAGAAAAGATGTCGAAGAGTTAATATTTTTAGAGTGATTTTTTCAAAAGCCTTGCCCAAAGAATGTGGATATGTTCTATGGGCTAAAAAAAGACATATTCCAATTCGAAAAAAATTAATCACAAAATTAATTCACAGTAGCTCTTTCCAACCTAAAAACGAAGTAGAAAAAGAGGTTCTAAAGTTGTTGAATAAATGAAAATAGAACGATTTATCATCTTTAATATTTTTGACACCTTAATATAACTGTGATAGTATAAAAACAAAGTTAGGAGGCTCTATGAAAACTGATAAAAAGATTCAAGAATTAATTGACGGCTACGGATCTTGGGTAAAAAAAGATTGTGAAAATGTAGCTGGTGGAACAGGTAGAATGACCAAAGACCTTTACCCCTATGATAAAATATTTTCTCCTATTAAAATCAATAGGACTACAATTAAAAATAGAGTTGTAATGGCACCTATGGGAAACATTGATATGTGTGAGGAAACAGGCCGTCCAAACGATAAAATGTTACAGTATTTTTTCGCAAGAGCCAAAGGTGGTGTAGGATTATTAACAACCGGGTTAATTCCAGTGAGTCATGGAATTGATCATAGTGTTACAGAACCACACAATCTTTCTTATTTTCCACGAATTGATGGAAGTAGAACAAACTATCAAGGCTGGAGAGATTTAGCACAAGGTTGCCATGCCTATGGAAGTAAAATCTTTATTCAATTAACTCCAGGACTGGGAAGAGTTGGAAACCCGCAGTGTCTTATGACAATGAAAAAATTTCCTGTTTCTGCTTCTTATAATCCAAATTATTATATTTCTCAAATCCCATGTATGAGACTCTCAGACCATAATATGAAAAAAATTATTTCCAACGCAGGGCAAGCTTCAGCAGATGCTCAGGTCTGTGGAATGGATGGAGTTTATCTTCATGGGCATGAAGGATATCTATTAGAACAGTGCACAAACCCAGCTTTTAACAGAAGAAAAATGGGAAGATACGCTAATTATCAGCAATTTGGATTAGATTTAATTACTGAGATAAGAAAAAGAGTTGGTCCTAATTATCCTATAATGTATAGAATTGATTTAAGTCTTGCATTAAATGAAACTTATGGTGAAGAGGGAATGAAAGAAAAACCTCTTCATAAATTCAAAAAAGGTAGAAGCGTTGCTCAGACTCTTGAATATATGGAAAATCTTGTAAAATGTGGAGTTGATATTTTTGACGTGGATCTTGGGTGTTATGATAACTGGTGGCTTCCACATCCACCTGAAGGAATGCCAGCAGGATGCTTCTTGGATGTTTCAGAAATTGTAAAAAAACATTTCAAAGAAAAGAAGATTATCTCAAATGCAGGTGTTGAAGTACCTGTTGTTGGTGTTGGAAAACTTGGATATCCAGATTTAGGAGAAAAAGCTCTTAGAGATGAAAAATGCGACATGATAATGCTCGGTAGACCGCTACTTGCAGACTCTGATTGGTGTCTTAAAGCCTATAGTGGAAAAGTTGAACAAATAAGACCATGTATTGGTTGTCAAGAAGGCTGTATTAATGAGTTTGTTGAAGGTGGGCATCCACAATGTGCTGTTAATCCTAGAACAGGCTTTGAAGATGTGCTTCCTGATACTCTTCCTTTAGCAAGTAAAATCAAAAAAATTGGAGTTGTTGGTTCTGGCCCTGGTGGAATTCTTACAGCTTTGACTTTAGCAAAACGTGGACACATTGTTGAACTATTAGAAAAGACTGAAAAAGTTGGTGGAAAGATAAATGCCGGTAGTATTCCAAAAATCAAATTTGATATTGCAAACTATCTTGTTTATCTTAACGATCAAGTTAAAGAAGCTCAAAAAAGCAGTAATTTTACTTTGAAAAAAGGTGTTAATGTTGATACTGCCTATTTGAAAGAGCAAAAGTATGATGCAGTTGTTATTGCTATAGGAACAAAGGATATTAACCCACCTATTACAGGAATTGAGAAAGTTAAAACAGTTCAGGCAACTACTTTACTGGAACATCCAGAGGAATGTGCAAAAGCAAAGAAAATTGTTGTAGTTGGAGGTGGAGTTGTTGGGTGTGAAATTGCTTTCTATCTAAAGACAGAATTAAAAAAAGAAGTTACTGTTGTTGAAATGCTTGATTATTTCATGAAAGGAGCTTGTACTGCAAATCGTGGTTATTTACTCTATTACATGAAAAAAGAAAACATTAAGCTTATGAATTGTGCTAAAGTAGTATCTTTTGATAAAAACAAAGTTATTGTTGAACAGAATACTTCTAAAAATGTTCCAAATCCTTATAACTGTTGGCAACCTATTCTTCCTGCCAATATTCCTAACCCTCTTGCAAAGAAATTGGGAAAAGAAGTTGAAAAGAAAGCGCTTGATGCAGATTTGGTTGTAATGGCACTTGGTGGAAAAGCTGATGAGAGTCTTTTCTTTGCAAGCCAAGCAGAACATGTTGCTGATGAAGTTTATAATGTTGGTGATAGCTTTAAAGAAGGAAGAGTCCTTGAAGCAACAAGATCAGCTTATAATCTTTCTTTGAGAATTTAGACTTCATAACTTTTAAAAAGTTCCGGAATAAAAGCATTTGGGAAAATCTTTTTTGCTTCTTGTTCAATGGAACTTTGAATTTCTTTTGAAAGTGGGAGATGAACCAGAAAAAGTTTTCCAGCTTCTAAAGATTTAGCTTTTAAAGCGGCCTGTTCAGCAGTTGAATGGCCGCCTTTTTTTAACCTTTTTTCATCTTGATGAGTTCCACCTGCCTCATGAATTAAAATTGAACATTTTTTAGTTTCTTCTATAATTTCTTTGGAATAAATACAGTCACTGAAAGAGACCATTGTTTCATTTTCTTCTTTAACAGCATATCCAAAAGTTTCTACTCCATGTTCTACTTCAAAAGAAAAGAAAGAAAGGCCATTCAATTTTGTTGTTGAATTCTTTTCTAATACAATAAACTCAATTGGAAAAATACCTTTCTTTTTCTCAATTTCAAATAAAGCACACAGTTGTTTTGCTTTTAAAATTGTTGCTTCGTTGGATAGAATCTTAATAGGCTCTTTTCTTTTTAGAAGCCATAAATTATGTAATAAAGAAACTAATGCATAAATATGGTCTATATGAGCATGTGTTAAAAATATTGCTTCAAGATTTAAAGGATCAAGATTGGCTTTTCTTAATTCTTGACAAGGAGAAGAACTTGTATCAAATAAGTAAAGCTTACCCTTGCTATTTAAAACATACGAAGTATTTGAAGACTCTGCTGATTGTAAAGAACCTTGATAACCCAAAAAAGTTAAATCCATTTTATTTCTCTCTTTTCTTTTTTATTATTGGATAAACAATGGACAAAATGGCTAAAAGGATAAATAAAAGACAGATTGGCTTGGTGAAGAAGGTAAAATAATTACCAGCAGCAAGTTTAACTGCTCTTCTGAAATTTTCTTCAAACATTTGGCCTAAAATTAAACCAAGTACAATAGGTGAAATAGGGTAGCCATCTTTTTTGCAGACATATCCAATTAAACCCATAAAGATTGCAATTCCCATATTATAAATACCAACAGAAGTTGCTTGTCCGGCAATTGCATAAGATCCAATAAAGCTTAAAGCAAGAACGATTGGGAAAAGTATTCCTCCTGGGACTTTTAAAATTTTTGGATATATCCTTACTCCAGCAATTTGGAACAATGCCATGAATAGGTTTGCAATGAACATTGTAATAAAGATCGCGTAGACAAGACTCATGTTTTGCTGGAAAAGTTGATATCCAGGAGCAATGCCTTTAATCATCAAAGCACCAATTAATACTGCCGTAGCACTATCTCCAGGAATTCCCAAAGCTAGGGCTGGAATTAAAGCACCACCAGTAACAGCATTATTTGCAACTTCTGGAGCAAAAACGCCTTCAAGACATCCTGTTCCCAATTCTTCAAGTTTTCCATTAGAAGCATTAATAATGTTTCTAGCCGAATCTAAGGACATAAAGACTGCAATACTGGCACCGGTTCCAGGAATTGCTCCTACAACAGTCCCAATGCCAAGAGAACTTAAAATTATTTTCCACATTGATCTAATTTTCTTAAAAGGAGGGAAAAGGTTTTTTATTTCAACTTGTTTGACTGGTTCCTTTGGCTTATCAATATTTTTAAGTTCATAAAGAACTTGAGAAACACCAAAGAGTCCAATAAGAGAACTGGTTAAATCAAAACCTTTGGTAAAAGGAGTTTGAGATAAATATTGAGCAAAGGGGATTCTTAAAGCTCCACTAAAAGGGTCTGCACCCAAAAAAGAAAGAATCATTCCAAAAGCTCCCATAAAGAGACCTTTTAACAAAGATTTTCCGGAAACAGAAGCAATAATTACAAGTCCCACTAAAGCCAAAGTTGTTTTTTCAGCTGGACCAAAAGCTAAAGTTGCTTTGGCGATTAAAGGTGAAAAGAAAATAAGACAAATTAAACTTCCTGTTCCACCAATTAAAGAAGCTATTACTGCACCACCAAGGGCCTGCCCAGCAAGGCCTTTATCTGTCATTTTTTTCCCATCAATAACAGTTGCTATTGCATTAGGATTACCAGGAATTCCTAATAATATTGCTGGAATTGAAGCTCCTGATACTGCTCCACAATAAACCGCTAGTAATAATCCTATTCCAGTTGCAGTAGGTAATTGAAAGCTAATTGGCATTACCAAAGCTATTCCCATCGTTGCTGTTAAGCCCGGTAAAGCTCCTAGTAAAATTCCAAGAATTGAACCGGCTGCCATCCAAGCGATTGTTGACACATTTAAGACCTGGGAGAGGCCTGCAAGAAAAAAATCCATAACTTCCTCCTACCAGTAGATGATACCTTTTATTAATTCTACAAGAAAAAATTGCTTAAACATTAAATATAAAAATTCAGTTGTTAAGACTGAAATAGCCCCTGACATTTTTACTTGAGTAAAAAGGTTTTTGTTTTTGAAAATTTTGTTAATTAGGATATTGAATATAAAAAATAGAACACTCACAAGAAGAATGGTTAATAACAAAGTTGCAACACTGCTTCCCAACCAAGCTGGAATCAATTGTTTTCTTCCGTTTATTAAAAGGAATCTAGTAAGTTTTCTTCCTGCTGTATAAACAGCAATTAAAATGATTTCAGAAATTATAGCTCCTGAAAAAAAGGCTTTTAAATTAGACTTTTGCAAACCTAAAGTAAGATTTGCAAAAGTTAAAATGTAAATTAGCAAACTCGTACTTAGGATAAAACCAAAAATACGTGCCGTAGATACATAAAGTAATGATAAAACAATAGTCAAAATTAACAGATGTTTTTCGACTGTATTAAGTTTGTTTTCTACGTTTTCATCTTTAACTTTCTTGTCAGTAAGCCAAATATAAAAAGAAGAAATAAACATAAATATTCCTAGAACCAAAGGAATTATTCTTCCACCTGGATCTCCTCCAATGCTATCACCTAGCATCCTACTATCACCAAGTTGTACTACATAAAAAATGTAAACAAGTGAAAAAACACAAAAGGCAAAAGGGGTAATTTTTCGAGTTTTAAACATCTGGAAGTTCCTATTATTTCATTTTGTAGAGGCCTGCTTCCTTTAAGATAGGAGTGTAGGCATCGATAAGAGTCTGATCATAAGCAGTGTAATCTTCAAGTTTTTTAAAGAATGGAATAAGTCCTTTTTCTTTCATAAAACTCTGGAAACCTTCACTGTTAAAAGCTTTTTCAGCCATATCAGCCAAGTATTGTTCTATTTCTGCGCTTGTTCCTTTCTTTACACAAATAGCTCTAAATGAACCACCTGGAACTGTAAAATCGTAACCGCATTCTTCAAGAGTTGGAACATCACTAAGTTCTGCTTTAATACTTCTATCTGGAGTAAGAATTACAAGAGGAATTAAACCATCAAGGTTGTTAATAACTTCACTCTGGCTGAAAATACCAGCTTCTGCATGTCCACCAAGAACTGCAGGGATAAGTTCTGCACCACCATTGAATGATGTTACATTAAAAGTTTTTCCAAAATTTAAATTGATTCCAATAGATGCAACTCCTGTTGCTCCTGTTTGACCAGCATTTCCTAAAACAATTGTTCCAGGAGTTTTTTCAGCTGCTTCTACTAATTCTTGAAAAGTTTTATAAGGGCTTTTTTTATTAACTGCAATGATGAAAGGATCCCAGTTCAAACTTGCAATATGATCAAGTTCTTTAAAGCCTTCTGTTGTTCCTTGAAGAGTTGCACTAACTGTGTGAGTTCCTGCACCCAATAAAGAATAACCATCTGCTTCACCATTAAGCAATTCGTTTGTACCAATAGCACTACTTCCACCAGGAATATTTGTAATAATAACATTTTGACCTGTGGCTTTCTTAAATTCTTCAGCAAAGGCTCTGAAAATTAAATCTGTACCACCTCCAGCACTGAAACCAACAACAATGTTAAAATTCTTTTCAGGATCAGGAAATGTTTGTTTTTCTGTCTGAGCTTCAGCAAAGACAAAACCTGTGAACAACGACAAAATAACTAGAATAATTAGAAATTTTTTCATAAAGTTTCCTCCAACAACAATGATATCATAATAATGAAAAAAAGCCATTAAAAGAATAAAAGATTTCTTTTGCTTTCGTTTTGTAAAATTTAAAAATAAGAAAGGTTCTATTTTCCTAATAATACTGGAATTAAGTCTTCTCTTTTTTCTTTTACTAAAGCTTCAATTACAAGGTGTCTATTTTCGGGACGGTTGAATTGTAATAAAGCTCTTTGTAGGTGCTTTTCTCTTCCTTTTGGAACATATACTTTTTCAAAATTTTTACCAAGGCGTGGATCCAGTCCAGTATAATACATACAAGTGCTTGCTGACCCAGGTGTTGGATAAAATTCTTGGACTTGTTCTGGTATAAAATGGTGCTTTTTCAAATATAAGGAAAGCTCAATGGCATCCTTTAAAGTAGAACCTGGGTGGGAAGAAATTAAATAAGGAAGAACATATTGTTTTTTACCAGCCTTTTTATTTGCTTCATTAAAAGCATTAACAAAATCTTCATAAACTGAAACAGGGCATTTTCCCATTTTTTCAAGAACTTCATCCACTACATGTTCTGGTGCTATTCTAAGTTGTCCACTAACATGATCTTTTACCAGTGAATCAAGAAAGCGACGTTGCATCTCAGGTTTTGCAACTAACATTAAATAATCAAAACGAATTCCTGAACGAATGAAAACTTTTTTAATTCCAGGAAGTTCTTTTACTTGATCTAACATTTCAAGATATTTTTCATGGGAATCTTTAATATTAGGACAGGGGGTAGGGAAAAGACATTGTCTATTTGAACAAGGGCCATCTTTAAGTTGTTTATCACAACTTGGAGCGAGAAAGTTTGCTGTTGGTCCTCCAATATCATGAATATAACCTTTAAAATTAGGATGTTTTGAAAGTTCTTTTGCTTCTTTTACTACTGAAGCAGTACTTCTAGCTTGAATAATTCTCCCTTGGTGGGCAGTTATTGCACAGAAAGAACATCCACCAAAGCAACCTCTGTTACAAGTTATTGAGAATTGAACTTCGTTTAAACCTGGAATACCTCCATCTTTTTCGTAATCAGGATGAGCTAATCGAGTAAAAAATAAATCATTGTAAAGACTATCCATTTGTTTTTCAGTTAATGGAAGAGCTGGTGGATTTTCTATTACTTGACTTTTCATACAATTTTGCACAACTACTACAGGTTTGAAGGGGTTCTCATATTGTTCTTGTTTTTGAAAAGCTAAAGCATAAGCTTTTTTACCTTCCTCAGTAGGGGTATTGCTTTTTATATCTCTTTCACTTACTTCTTCAAAAGAAGGAAGAAAAATTTGAGGAAATTCTTTTGTTTGATCAATATCTGTTTTATGTCTTAAATAAGCTGTTCCAAGAATATTAGTCAAATCTTTGATATTTTCACCATTCTTTAATCTTTTTGCTATTTCTAAAGTTTGGTTTTCTCCCATTCCATAAACTAAAAGATCTGCTTTACTGTCAAATAAAATACTTTTTCTCACCTTATCTTGCCAATAATCATAGTGGGCGAAACGCCTTAAGGATCCTTCAATCCCTCCTATTATTATAGGAACATCTTTAAAAGCTTGTTTTGCTCTCATGCAGTATGTAATAAGAGCTCTATCCGGTCTATATCCAGCCTTTCCCCCTGGAGAATAGGCATCTTGGCTTCTTATCTTTAAAGCTGAAGTATAATGACAAACCATAGAATCTATATTACCTGCTGATATCATAACACATAGATTTGGACTTCCGAGTTTTATAAAATCATCAAGGCAGTCCCAACGTGGTTGAGCAATAATTCCCACTGTATATCCTTGATGTTCAAGGAGTCTTCCTAGAAGAGCTGCAGCAAAAGTTGGATGATCTACATAAGCATCACCAGTAATAAAAAGTATATCTACATTTTTAATTTTTCTTTCCTGTAAATCTAATTTACTGGTTGGTAAAAAATCTTTTCTTGAAACCATTTTTTCCTCTTTTCTTTTTGATTTTATACTAAAGCTTAAAAGAAAGGAAGAAGTTGAATTAAATTAATCAATTTATAGTAAAGACATATAGGAATAACAAATTTTTAACTTTTCTTTACAATATAGCTAAATAATCCCTACAAAATTTGCAAAAAATGCTATGATATAGGTGCTAGACTTTAATTGATTCTAAAGATAAGGAGAAAAAAATGAAAAAATTCGCGATTATTTTATGTGTCGTTTTAATGGCAATGGCAACAGTTTTTGCACAAGCAACAGCTGAAGATGCTGCTAATTACCCTAGTAAAGATCTCACTTTGATTGTTCCTTGGAATGCTGGTGGTTCTTCAGATTTAATTGGTAGGCTTCTTACAGCAGACATGGCAAAGACTATGGGAGTAAAAATCAGTGTTGTTAATACTCCTGGTGCTACAGGAACAGTTGGTATGAACGATTGTTTTATCAAACCACATGATGGTTATACTTTGATTGCAAATGCAACTCCATACAATCACGGAGTTCTTGGTTTAGCTGATTGGGCTCCACAGGATTGGTCTTTCATGGCAGCTTATTATGTTCCAAGTATTATTGCAGTACCAAAGAATAGCCCTTACAAAACTTTTGATGCTTTGTATGCAGCTATGCAAGATCCTTCAATTGATGTTACAGCAGCAACAGCTGGTGTTGGTTCTTCTGGATTTGTAGCAATGGAAAAGCTAAAATCAGCAGATGCAAAAATGGGAAATTATAAACATATTGCATATTCTGGTGGTTCTGCAGCTGTAACAGCTACTTTGGCTGGTGAAGTTAACTTTACTCCTCAGCTTTCTAATGAAATGATTGACCTTCTTAGAAGTGGAGATTTAATTGCTTTGGCTGCAAATACTGAAGAGGACTTAGCACTTTCTGGTGTTTCTTATGTAATTCCATCAATCAAGAATTTTATTCCAGAAACAGAAGCTGTTCTTCCTTGTGGAGATGCTTTTGGGTTATTATTCCCAGCTGATATTCCTGAACAGGCACAAACTATTCTTGAAGATGCTTTCAAAAAAGCATGTACAACTCAAAGTGCAAAAGATTTTGCTGACCAGAAAGGTGTTATTTTATTGCAGAATATGGATGTTAAAAAATCTAATGCAATTAGAGATACAGAAGCTGCTAGTGTAGGTTATATTCTTTTGGATGCAGGAATTGCAAAGAAGTCACCAGCTGACTTTGGTTATTCACGTCCTTAGTTTATTGTTTGTTGACAGTAGAATGAGGTGTCATGTTTTTGACACCTCTTCTTAAATTTAAAGGAAAAAAATATGGATGATGAAGAAATTAAGGACGTTGTGGGTGAAGAAAAACAACGACCAATCGGACATTTGGACTTTATTACTGCCATAATTCTTTTTGTAATGAGTGTAGCCACTATAATTACAAGTATAGGTTATTGGAGAGAACAGAAAATTGACTTTTATGCTTCTGCAGGTTTTCTGCCGATTATTATTGCAGGAGTACTTCTCGTTTTATCTGTAATACTTTTTTTTAACTCATTAAAAGAAAGTAGTTTAAAACAAAGAAATATTGAAATTAAAGATGCATTTATTAGGACGATTAAAAGTAAGAATTTTCATAGAGCAATAATTGGATTGTTAATATGTATTATTTACGTTTATTTTCTTCTGGGAAAATATTTATTCTGGTTTGCTACCTTTGTTGGTCTTGCAGCCTTACTGATATTTAATTGTCGAGAGTATAAATTAAAGAACATAATAAAAGCCATTATTATAGCGGCTTTGGGTGATGTTCTAATTATTGTGATTTTCCAGTACGTTTTTAACGTACCAATGCCTTAGGAGGAAGAAATGTTTGTAAGTTATTTAACACAGTCTTTGGCAGTTGTATTTTCTCCTTTAGGAATTGGCTGTCTCTTTTTATCAGTATTGGTTGGTTTAATCTTTGGTATGTTACCTGGTTTAACTGCTACAATGGGTGTGGCTTTATTAACCGGTCTTACCTATTCCTTTGAAGGTCCTTATGCAATACTTGTTTTACTTGGAATTTATATTGGAGCTATTTCTGGTGGAAACCAGTCAGCTATTCTTTTAAATATTCCAGGAACACCGGCATCTGCTTCAACGGCTCTTGAAGGTCATCCATTAGCTTTGAAAGGTGAAGGTGGTTTGGCGATTTTTGTTGCAACCTCTTCTTCATTTTATGGAACTTTAATAAGTATTTGTTGTGTAGTATTATTTACACCCTTACTTACAAGTTTGGCATTGAAGTTTAACTCACAAGAAATGTTTTTACTTGCAGTTTTCGGTGTTGTTATTTGTGGGAACCTTACCAGTGGAGGAGATCCAATTAAAGGTTGGATTTCTGGATTTTTTGGTTTGCTTATTGCTCTTGTTGGCCGAGATACAATGGATTCTTTCGCAAGATTTACCTTTGGGCAAATTAATCTTACTTCCGGTATTTCCTTGCTTCCTGTAATGATTGGTTTATTTGGTTTTCCTGAGGTTATAAATGCTTTTAATTCGGCAAAACACAAACCTAAACCAATTACAAAATATAAAATTAAAGATGGAAATAATATTCTTAAAAGAAACTGGTTTAACATTTTAAGAAGTGGGATACTTGGAATGAGTATGGGTGCTATCCCAGGAGTAGGTGAAGATACTGGAGGATGGGTTTCTTACTGGGCTGAGAAGAAGAAATCAAAAACACCGGAATTATGGGGAAAAGGTTGCTATGATGGAATCTGTTCTTCTGAATGTGGAAATAATGCTGCTATTGGTGGTGCTATTATTCCTGTTCTTTCCCTTGCTGTTCCTGGAAGTGCTCCTGCAGCTGTTTTATTGGCTGCCTTTTGGATGCATGGTTATAGGCCTGGTCCTCTTTTGATGACTGAGACTCCAGAATTCTTATATTATGTTGTAGTGTTTATGATTTTTGCTTCTTTTGTAATGCTTTTACTAGCAAATATTATTTCAAAGTACACAGTTAAAATTCTTCAAGTAGATGATAGAATTCTTATGCCTATAGTTTTCATTTTATGTGTTATTGGTGCTTTTGTTGTAAATAACAGGCTTTTTGATATTAAAATGATGATTGTATTTGGAGTAATTGGAGTTGGAATGGCGTATATTAGGATTCCATCAGCGCCTATGCTGTTGGGAGTAATCTTAGGAAATATGGCAGATGAAAATTTGAGAAGATCTTTGATTCTTCATGATGGGTCTTGGGGAAGTTTCTTTACTAGACCTATATCAATTATTTTCATTATTTTTATTCTTGTTCTAATTTTAGGTCAGAATAAAACATTTATTAGAATTTTAAATAGTATCTTTAAAAAGAAAAAATCGGCTTAGTTAAGTCGAAAAACAAGAAGGAAAATAAAATGGAAAAAGTTGGATTTGGTATTATTGGAACAGGCATGATTGCTAGGTTTCATCTTTCAGCAATAAAAGAGCTGAAAGGAGCCGAAATCGTTGCTGTATATGATACAAATAAAGCTGCCTTATGTAGATATTGCAAAGAAACTGGAGTAAAAGGATATGATGATTTTGAAGCTTTTCTTTCAGATCAAAATATTCAGGTTATAACGATAGCTACCCCTTCTGGAACACATGATAAATTAGCGATTGAAGCTATGAAACATAAAAAACATGTAATTACTGAAAAACCAATGGCAATTACAGTTGAAAAATGTAATAACATGATTGCTTGTGCGAAAGAAAATAATGTAATTCTTGCTGGAATTTTTCAGAGTCGATATCATGAGGTTCCTAACATCGTAAAAAAGGCAGTAGATGATGGTCGTTTTGGAAAAATTACACTTTGTAGTGCTTTTGTAAAATGGTATAGATCTCAAGAGTATTTTGATTCAAGTTCTTGGAAAGGAACTTGGGCTATGGATGGCGGTGGTGCCTTAATGAACCAAAGCATACATGCAATTGATCTCTTACAGTGGATAGCAGGACCAATTACTGAGGTTATGGCTTATACAGGGAATTTAGCTCATCAGAGAATTGAAGTTGAAGATACAGCTGTAGCAGTTGTAAAATTTGCTTCAGGAGCTCTGGGTACTATTGAAGGTGCAACTTCTGTTTATCCGGGTTTTTATAAGAAAATAGAAATCTGTGGAAGTCAAGGAAGTGCTGTAATTGAAGAAGAGAATCTAAATTATTGGAAATTTTTAGATAGCACAGATGAGGACGAAGCTCTACTCAAAAAGTATTCAAATGTTACTACAACTGGAGGCGGAGCCGCAGATCCTAAAGCAATTGATTCTTCTGGTCACCAAAAATGTTTCCAAAATGTAGTTGATGCAATTGTTGATAAAACTCCAGTTTTGATTACAGGTATGGAAGCTAGTAAGTCAGTAAGAGTTATCGAAGCAATTTACAAAAGCTCCGAAACTCATACTAGTGTGAAAGTTGAGTATTAAAGAATTTGGGTCTTTAGAAGATTAAGGGCTTTTGCCATTTCTTTTGAGGATCCACTTACTGTTTCATAAGAAACTGTATTGTTATATCCGTTTTTTCTTAAAAGTTTAAAAGCTTTAAGAAGGAACGGATTCATTTTCTCAGAAGGAAGGCCTCTTTCTAACTCGCTCACGTGTATGTGTTCTACATCTACTAAAACGTCTAAAATAGTATCCACTGCTTCATTATTATTTTGCATATGAAGTAAATCAATCATAAGCTTTACATTTGGGTGATTCGTCTTTTTTACGATTTCGTCTGCTTCAAGAATTGTATTAATGACATTTCCTGCTGAATAACTCATAGGTTCAATAAGGATATGAATGTTATTTTGAGCAGCTTTTGGGCCAATAAAATCTTTTAAAAGGTTAATTATTTGTTGCTTTGCTTCATCCTTTGAAGTCTTTTTTTCATCCCTTTTCCTTGCTGCAGCACTTCCAAAAATTATTTTATCAGCACCTAAAGCAACGGCTCTTTCAAAAGCCTTTTCAAGATAAGAGATAAACTCTTTTTCATTAAATTCTGGTTTTTGAAGCTTTATTGATTCAGGAAAAAAATTACAAGTTGAATTGCATTTAAGATTTAAATTTTTTACTAACACCAATATTTCATTAAAATCCTCATCAGAAAGCTCCACTAAGCTCATTAAAGGAAATTCAACAAAATCGTAACCTGCTTTAGAAATTTCCTGAATAAGAGTTTTATTAATTTCCCATAGAGGTATAGTTGCGAAACCTGTACAATAACCGTATTCCATTGGTAGCTCCTTTTATGCTTTTAGTTTTTCTTTTCGGGCATTCATTTGGTAGGATTTCGGAGAAATTAAGTAATGCGCCTTAAAGGATTTACTGAAATTTGAAAGATTGTTGAAACCACATTCAAAACAAATTTTTTCAATAGTCATATCTGTTTGAAGAAGTTCTTTAGCCTTATTAAGCCTACAATTTATTAAATATTTTATTGGTGAAACACTAGTAACCTTGCTGAAAATTCTACACAGGGTAAATTTATCAATACTATACTCTTCTGCAAGATTATCTAATGTTATCTCTTCAAAGAAATTTCTATTTATATAATTAATAATTTGATAAACAAGTTTATGTTCTTTTCCAATTGTGGTTGTTGAATAAATATGATGGTGTTTTCGATAAATCCTGTTTACAAGAAGAAGTAATTCAGCATAATTAATTACAATTTCTAAATCTTTCCCAAAGCTTTCAGGATTTTTTCTGTTAATAACTTTTATAATGGCTTCTTGAAGTTGAATAAGCTTGGTTGCTTCTTCTTCTGTAAGTTCTAAAATCTGTGGATCAGGAAAAGGCCTGTAATAAAAGCAATCTAAAAGATTTGTATTTTGGGTTGAGACATGGTTCAAAAATTCAAGTTTGAATAAGGTTACATACCTATCAAAATCACTTTTTCTTGTGCAACCAAACCAATGTGAGTCAGATGTGTTTAAAAGTACAGCAGTGTTTTTTTTCAAAGTATAGTTTTTTTGACCAATGGTCCCCACTACACCTTCACAATTGGTAAAGAATATTTCGAAATCTTTATGCGTATGGCAACAGAACTTTTCATTATAATTAGTAATTTTATGCTGAATATCGTAATCAGCATAAATTGTTTCTTCTAGTTTATTTAGTGTATTCATGTTGAAAGTATAACATCATTTTTGGTTTGTGTTAATTGAATTTTCCAAGAATTGCAAAAAAAAAGAGAATAAGTTAGAAAAATATATGAAATAAAGGTTTATACTTTATTTTGTTATGAGAAAAAAGAAAAATTTAAAAATTAAAGAAGAGGTTTTTTACCTGTTATCTTTACCAGAAGATATAGAGGAAACTAATCTTGAAAAACTTGTAATAATTAGTTTTAAAAACCAATTATTAGCAAAGCAAGGGAAGAAAATTAATTCAAAACAACTTCTTTCTCTAACAAAAGTTGACTGCCATAATACTAATGCAATAATCCAAAAAAAAGCTTTGCTGGTAATGGCAATAGAAAAGAAATTTAAATTTCATCTTAACGATGATCAATATGATAAATGTAGTGACATTGAAGATTTAGTTGAGTTTTCTAAAAAAGGGGAAGTAAATGAATCTTAAAGAATTAAGAGAGGACTTCCCCTTATTAAAGCAAGAAATAACATATTTTGATAATGCAGCCACAACACCAACCTGTAAAACCTGTATTGATTTGACTTCAGATTATTATGAAAAGGACTGCTTTAATATTCACCGTGGTGGGTATAAAGGAAGTCTTAGATCTGAAGGAAAAATTGATGAAGCGAGAGCTTTAGTAAAGAGTTTTATTAATGCTGAAAGTAAGAAAGAAATAATATTTACTTCTGGAGCAACAGAAAGTCTCAATTTAATTGCTAAAAGCCTTTTTTGTTCAATGGACTTTCAAGGAAAAAATATAGTTACAACTGAATTAGAACATCATTCTAATTTTATTCCATGGATTATGGGAAAAGCAGAAGTTAAAATTGCTACCTCTGAAAAAGATGGAAAATTAAGAATAAAAAGCGTTTTAGATTTAATTGATGAAAAAACAGGCTTATTAACTATTACCGCTTGTTCAAATGTTACAGGAGATTTTATTGATTTAAAAGACATTATTAAGAAAGCACATCAAAAAGGTGCTTTTGTCATTGTTGATGCTTCTCAGTATATCGCCCATAGAAAATTAGATGTTCAAGAACTTAATTGTGATTTTGCAGTATTTTCGGGTCATAAAATTTATGGACCAACAGGAATTGGAGTTCTTTATGGAAAATCGGAAATAATGGAAAGCCTTAATCCTCCAAAATTTGGTGGAGATATGGTTCTAAATGTTATGAAACAAGAATGGTTACCCCTTCCAAGTAGATTTGAAGCTGGAACGTTGAATTTAGCTGGAATTGTTGGAATGGGAGGAGCTATTCAATGGATGGAAAAACAAGGTTTAAAAAATATAGAAGAAAGAGAAAAGAATTTGAAAAGCTATCTTTTTAACAGGATAAGTGAAATTGAAGGAGTAAAAATGTTTTCTAGGAAAGAAAACAGTGCACCAATTGTAAGTTTTTCTATGGAAGGTATAAATTCAAATGATATTGCGATGTTTCTTGCAACAAAGGAAATTTGTGTGCGCTCGGGAAAACTTTGCGCTCAACCATTGTTAGCTCGAATTGATGTAGAAAGCCTTGTGCGTGTTTCACTTTCGTTTCTTAACACAGAAAAAGAAATAGATTTCTTGATTTCTAGCTTACGACAAATTAAAGAAAGGGTGAGCAAATGGAAACCTTAATAAGTAGACAAGAAAAAATTATTAAAGAACTTGATTCTTTGGATACAGAGTTGAAGCAATTTGATTATTTCTTTAATAAAGCTTTTTTGTTTAAAGAAGGCCCTAGAAGCGATAAATATCTAATTGAAGGTTGTATTTCGAAAGCTTGGGTTAAAGTTTGGTCAAAGGAAAACAAAATTCATATGGAAGTTGAGAGTGATTCTTTAATTCTTAAGGGACTTTTAGTTGCAATGAAAGAAATATATGAAGAAGCTTCTTTTGAAGAAGTCAATAATTCAGAATTCTTGTTGATGAAAAGTATAAAAGTTGTAGGTTTGCTTGATGAACACAGAATGGAAAGTATAAATAAAATTTTGAAAATAGTAATAGACGAAACCCAAGTTTCAAATAGGAGAATAAAGTGAAGAAAGCAATTGATGTAAGAATTAATGTAAAACCAGTTTTCAGTAATATGGTACATACTGGGATATGGGAAGGGCCCTGTAGGGTTGGAACAAAGGAAGAACTTGATCCAATCTTTGAAGTAAGGACCGGGAAGGAACAATTTAAGCTTTGGAAAAAAGAACTTATGGACAATATTGATAGCAAATATGCTAATGTTCTTGAACCTGTTTACATGCAATTTGATGAGAAATTTGTGGTTCCTCAAAAAGAATTGGATAAAGTAAAAGAAGATAATCAAGAAACTGACCTTTTCTTAATTACTTACAGAGTTCCAGGTTTAGATATTTTCCAAAAACCTGTTACAATGATAAATAAAGGGCCTACACCTCTTGATGTAATCCCCTACTATATTGATCTTGGTTTAGATTCTTGGTTTGCTCATGATTATAAGGAATACAATGAAAGACTTCGTCTTCTCCAAGTACAAAAAGCAGTAAAAAGTACAAAGTGGTTGATTCTTTCAGCCACAGAACAAATTACCGCTACTGGTTATGCTAACCCAACAGATCTTTTGGATCTTTTTAAACGTTATGGAATAAGAAATAACAGAGTCACTTTTCGAAATATCTTTGATTTAATGGACAATATGGAAATGACTGAAGATATTGAAAAAAAAGCCGATCAAATTCTTTCTGATTCTACAAAAAATACAATTAAGAAAGAGTTTGTCTCTAGTGATGTAAAATTCTATAAAGCTGTGAAAGCAATGATGGAAGATTATGATTGCAATGGGTTTACAATTTCATGTAAGGAACTTTGTGCTTCAAGATTACCCTATTCCCATAAAATTACCCCTTGTCTTTGTCATTCCTTGTTAAAAGATGAAGAAATACCATCAGCCTGTGAAGAAGACATTGGAGCTTTACTTACAATGACTTTTTTGACTTATCTTACAAATAGTGCAGTTTATATGGGAAATTCTGTTCTTGTTGAAAAAGACAGTGATGTTACAAATACTCTTGGAATGCCGAAGCTTCTTTTTGATCCTACTATGACTTTTGACGAAGATGTTCTTGAAATTCACCATGCAGTACCTTCTTTAAAAATGGCTGGATACGATAAAGAAAATCTTCCTTATCAAATGGGTCACTTTACCTATGAAGGTTTTGGATCAAAGATGCAGGTTGATCTTTACAAAGATGCTCCACAGAAGACCGTTACTTTGGCCAGATTTAATAGACATGGCGATAGAGTTTTAGTCGCAGAAGCTGAAATTCTTGGTAGTGAATTTAAAGAACTTTACTGTAGTCCTGAGAGTTATTTTTACGTAAAAGGTGGTGTAAGAAACTTTAGAAAAAGACAAGCTGAAGGTCTATATGGTAACCATTTATGCATGGTTTATGGGAATCATATCGAAGATATAAAGAAACTTGGAGCTATTTGTGGGTTTGATGTTGAATATTTTAAATAAAAATTGATTTTATTTTTCCTTTTCTGTGATATCATTACCGTATATTTATTTGGGAGTTACCATGAAAGTACGTTCAGTTTATATAATTTTGAATCCTAATGCAGCTAAGGGAAAAGCAATCAAAATGAAAAAAAAGATTCTTCAAGAATTTGCTTCTTTTGGAATCAAAGTCAATTTGATTTTAACTAAAGAGAAAGAAGATGCAATTAAGCTAGCTTATAATGCAGTAATTAATAAAGAGGAAGTCATTGTTGCTGCTGGTGGTGATGGAACCTGTAACGAATGCGTACATGGAATTCTTCAAGCAAAGAAGGATTATTCTATTGAAGAAAAAGATATGTGTGCCTTTGGGGTTCTTCCCATTGGAAGAGGAAATGATTTTTCTTTTTCGGCAAAGCTTCTTATAAAAATAGAAGAAGCTGTTGCCGTTATTGCAAATGGTTTTATTAGGAAAATTGATTCAGGACTTTTAGTTTGTGAAGATCTTAAAAAAAGTCGATATTTTATTAATGGATGTGGGCTTGGGTTTGAGCCCTTGGTCAATTTTGTTGCAAGTGATTATAAACACATAAGTGGTGTTTTTAGTTATGTATGTGCATTAATAAAGATACTTTTTAATTCTCCTAGAGCTGTTAAACTAAATCTTTTTTTGGATGAAAAACTCTATGAAATTAATACGCAACAAATATCTATCTGTAATGGCAAAAGAATGGGTGGTGCTTTTTATATGGGACCAGAGGCTGAAATAGATGACGGTCTTTTTGATGTCGTTTTTACTAAGAATGAAATTCCCAAAAATAAGCTTCTTGGAAATGCTTTGAAATTCTTAAATGGGTCACAATTGAAGTTTCCTAATTTTTGTTGTGTGCGATGTATTCATGTCAAAATTGAAGCACTAAACGGAACTCTTCCTATTCATGTTGACGGAGAGGAGATTTCAAGAAGCATAAGAAAAGCAGAATTATTTTTGAACCAAGGGTCTATAAAACTTTTAAGTTCCCCGCAGTTTGCTTAATCTTTATAGTTTGTTGAGTAAGCAGTTTCTACTAAAAAAAAAGAAAAAAAATGTTTGATAAAAAATAATTATTTCCAGTATCAAGAGTTATAAAAAAAATTTTTTCCTTTAATCCTTGACTGTATCCAAAACATAATGTATTATGATATATGAACCCAATTGGCTTATGTTAATTGGGTGTTTTTTTAAGGAGTTTATTTTCTTGAGTAATGAAGTACTACCAAAAATTAATTTTTATGACCAAGATTTCATTGATTTATATGATAGATCTTGGGTTAGGATTTTAGATAACAGAAAAGAAGGTTCTCAAACTAATAAGTTTGAAGGAGTTTATTTGGGCTGTGAAGGACAAACAACTTTTAATCTTTATGAGAATTGTTTAAGTTCTCTTTTTTTGAATTATAGTAACCAGACTTTTTCTCCCTTTCCGATGATTGACTATTTTTATAGTAGACAAGAAGAAGATGGAGCTATTAGATGTGATTACAGCCTTGAAAATGGATTACCAGTTTTGACTGAAGAAAACCCTGAAGGAATTTGTATTCCCTTGTTGGCCTATGTAGAATTTTTCTTTTATCATAAAATTGCTAATAAAAAGAGACTTAAAGAAATTGTACCAAAGTTGGAAAAGTATTTTGACTGGATAAAAGCTACTTTTAGACAGGAAAACGGTTTATTCAGTGTCCCCTTAGAGGCGTTGGATTTAGGAAATTTACCTAGAGATGATGTATTTTATCCGGTAGATTTTAATGCTCAACTTGCTATGAATGCACTTTATATGTCTTATATTGGGGACATCCTTAATGATAAGGAACTTAGTTTTAGATTTAAGAGGATGTATTTTGCTCTTAAAACAAGAATTAATAATCTTATGTGGGATTCAGAGAAGAAGTTTTATTTTGATCTTGATAAAGCTGAAAATAAATTAGACCTTAAGCATATTGGATGTTTTTGGACTATGCTTGCAGAGATTCCTAATGATGAAAGAGCTGCTAGTTTAATCAAGTACCTAAAAGACCCTGAATTTTTTGGAACTGATAATCCTTTCCCTTGTGTAAGTGCTGACAGTGTATGTTACAATGAAAAGGGCAATGGTCATACCGGTTCTGTTATTCCGGCTTTTACCTATATGGTTATTAAAGGGCTTGAGAAATATGGAGAGGCTGTTTTTGCTCGTGAATGTGCAATTAGAACTTTGTATTTTGTCATTGATACTTTAAGCCCTGAAGAAGATAAAAATGGGGACGTTTGGGGAGCTTATCTTTCAGATAAAGAAGGGATTCCTCATTGGGTTAAGGGTGAAAAAGAAGGGTTTCCTGTGAAGAAAGACCTTTCACAAGTGTGTCTCCTTTCAATTACCCTTATGATTGAAAATATAATTGGATTTGAAATTTCTCTTCCTAGAAAGACTGTTTATTGGACTGTTCCGAGTCTGGAGGTGATGGGTATTGAAAATCTATCACTTAAAAGAAACTTCATTACCATATTAAGTAATAAAAATGTACGAGGGTGGGAAATTAGACTTGAAAGTGAAAAATTGTATTATTTTACTATTGAAATCCTAGATGAAAAAAAGAAAAAGACGCTTCCTATTCCTAGTGGTAAGTGTTCTATGTTAATTGATAAGTTGTAAAAAATGAGTTGGATTGGAACTGTAATTGGTGGTTTTTTTGGGTTCGCCTTGGGTGGACCTATTGGTATGGTAGCTGGATTAGTTTTCGGCCATATGATTGATAAGAGTGGAAATATAAGTCAAGATGATTCAAATCGAAGTAATCAACGATTTTATTATTCGCCGCAGCGGTCTAGACCTGGTTTTGAAACCAGACGAAATCAACAAGAGATGGTTTATTTTGTCAGTGTTTTTTCAATGTTGGCAAAATTATGCATGGTAGATGGAAGCTTAAATGAAAAATCCAAAGAAAAAGTTGATTCCTTTATTAGAGATAATTTAAAACTTGATGAGGAATCTTCAAAACTTGCCCATAAAATATTTGAGGAGGCTTTAAAAACCTCTTACTCTTTTGAAAGTTTTGCTCAGCAGTTTTATCAATATTTTGGTCGAAATAGAGCATTGGTCCAAACAATGATTGGTATTTTGTTTGGAGTTTCAGTCGCTGATGGCTCCTTATCAAGCAATGAAGAACGTTTGATTTATTCTGCTGGTGGTATTTTTGGTTATTCAAGAGCTACTCTTGATAATTTTAAGAAACAATATGGCTTTGCTGACAGTGATTTAACTCAGGCTTATACGATTCTTGGATTAAAAGAAAATGCTAGTGAAGCTGAAATTAAAAAAGCTTATCACAAGCTAAGTATTGAGTTTCATCCTGATATGGTAGTAGCAAAAGGACTTCCAGAAGAATTTACAAAATATGCAACCCAAAAGTTTCAAGCAATTAATGAAGCTTATGGAAAAATCAAAAAAGTTAGAAATATAAAATAAGTGGGAAGCTATTAAAACTTGATTCTTCCATTAAGAGATCTTGTTAGAGTTAAGCGATCTGCATATTCTAAATCTCCTCCTACAGGTAAACCACTTGCTAGTCTTGTAATTGAGAGGTTCTCTTGTGATTTGAATAAGCTATATATAAAGGCAGCTGTGGTGTCACCTTCATCAGTAGGATTAGTTGCGATTATCAGTTCTTTAAAATTTCCTTTTTCAATTCTTTGTTTAAGTTTTCCAAAAGATAAATCTCTGGGGCCAATACCTTCAAGAGGATTTAAAGCTCCTCCTAACACATGAAAAAGTCCGTTGTAAACCCCACTGGATTGAATAGTGACAACATCTTGAGGTTGTTCAACTATACAAAGTAATGTTTTATCTTTGGTTGGATCACTACAAATATCACAGGGTTCAGTTTCTGTGAAACTTCCACATATAGAACATTTGAAAATCTTATCTTGAATAGAAGAAATTTGTTCCCCCAAATCTTGATTATAGGATTTAGGACTATTTATCAAATAATATGATAGTCTAGTTGCAGTTTTAGGACCAATTCCTGGCAGTCTTGATAGACTTTTTGTAAGTTGTTCAAGTGAGTTCATTTATTCTTCCTAAAGGTTTAAGCCTGGAATATTTATTCCATAGGTTTGCTGTGATTCTTCTTTTATTTTTTCTTTGATTTTATCAACTGCAGAATTCACTGCAAAGGAAATTAATACTTCAAGCATATCAGGTGTTCCAGTTTCAAGAACTTTAGGATCAATCTTAACTTCTGTGACTTTGAAATCTCCTGTCATTGTTACTTGGATCATATCTAATCCGGAAGAACCTGTACAGGAAATATTTTTTAGTTTTTCCTGAATTTCTTTTGCTTTCTGCTGAAGATTATTTAAATTGTTCATTAAGTCATAAGGGTTCATATTCATTGTTTTATTCGTCCTCCAAGAATCTTTTGAATTCTTTGTTCTGTTTCATCAAATTTTATATTTTCTTTGATGGTAGGTTTCTTTGTTTCTACTTCAAATTGTAGTTGTTTTTTGCAGTTGAAATACTTTTCTAATATATTTTTCAAATCCGAACTATTTTGTTCCATATTTTTTCTTGTAAACTCTGTTTTAAAATAAAAAACTATTTTGTCTGTTGTTTCAACAAGTTTTTCTGTTTGCTTAATTGCAATATTAAGTTTTGGAAGATTTTGATGAATTATATCAATAAGATTGCCTAAAGTTATTTCTAGTTTCTCCTCAACTTGTACAGGAGTTTCCGGTATTAAAGTATTAGGTGTTTCTAAGTTTTCTTTTATAATTGGGTCCGTCTTTGCAGGTTCTATATCTTTGTAATTTTGATATACTGGATTTAATGGAGTTATTTTTCCATTAATAAGATCATTTTTCAATCTTGCAATTTGTTCTGCTAGTAAAGAAGGAGTGCTAAAATACTTCAAAGAGCAAAGGCGGCTTATAGCCAATTCAATTTCGAATCTTGGATTAAGTGAATATCGAATATCTCTGTAAAGATTTAAGAATTGATCAAGAGCTTCTTCCTTTTGTCTTTTTGAATAGGCCGAAATTACCTTCTTTGAATAGCTATTCTTATTTTCACCCAAAATTGTTTCATTATCAATATTATTATCGATTAAAAGAAGACTTCTAAAATACTGTGCAAAATCTTTAATTAACTGTTCAATACTGACTCCACGGTCCAGTAATTTTTTTGTGGCTAGAATAGCATTTTTACCATCTTCTTTTACAACGTATTCCATAATATCATTAAGACTATCAGTTCCTGTTAAACCAAGTTTATTCTTAATCTTCTCCATAGTAATATGTTCATCAGAAAATGCTACTACTTGGTCAAAAAGAGTATAAGCATCCCTCATAGATCCAGTTGCTTCTTTTGCAATCCAAAATAAAGCTTCTTCATCACTTTTGATGTTTATTTCATCTGAGGCCTCTTTTAAAAGTTTTTTTATCGTTTCAAGGGGTAGGAGTTGAAAATTAAATTGTTGACATCTTGATCTTATAGTGGCAGGAACTTTGTTTGTTTCTGTAGTTGCAAATATAAAGATAACGTATTCAGGTGGTTCTTCAATTGTTTTTAAAAGTGCATTAAAGGCATTGGTAGAAAGCATATGAACTTCATCTATAATATATATTTTGTATTTTGAGTTTTGTGGTGGAAACTGTATATCATCTTTAATTGTTCTAATATCGTTTACACTTGTATTGCTAGCACCATCAATTTCAATTACATCAAGGCTACAACCTTTCGTTATTTCTACACAGTTTGAACATACTCCACAAGGGGTGGTTGTTGGACCTTGTACACAGTTTAATGCTTTGGCAAGTAACCGGGCACTTGTGGTCTTTCCTACGCCTCTAGGGCCACTGAATAGGTATGCGTGGGCAATGGTATTCTTTGAAATTGCACTGGTAATTGTTGCTTTGACAAAGTCTTGCCCCATAAGAGCATCAAACTGCTGCGGCCTTTTTCTAGTCGCAGTTACTTCGTAAGCCATTATGGCCTCCTTTCATTTTTTAATATAACATATTTTGTTAAGCAGACCAATAGACTTTAATTGCTTGTTATAATTTCTAATACAATAGTATCGCTATATTCTCCAGCATGGGTAGTATTTAATGTGTTTTGATTAATTCCAGAAACATATATTTTTTTAAGAAAAGATCCAAGAGTATTTTCGTACCAGTCAAAAGTATTATTAACAGAAAGAGGACCTTCACTTCCAAAGTAAAGAACATAAGGGATTTCTTCAGTTCCATCAATTCGTTTTAAAGCAAGGGTTGAACTAGTATTATCAGCTTTTTTAACCAAAATTGTAATATCTGCAACTCCTTTTACTACTGTAAGATATAAATTTCCAGCCTCTTCTTTCAAAAGTCCAACTGCGTTGTTTAAAGAAGAAATAGGACTTGTATTATTACTTAAATAAAATTCATTCGCACTAGTGCTACTGTTCCCATAAGGAATTTCAACCACACTTCCAGAGCCAGCGGTTCCCGTACCACCACCAGTACCGTTAAAAATATCAGCTTGTTCATCATCACTAGGAAGAGATCCTGAATTAAATTCAAAATTATTAAAATTACTTGAATCCCATATACTACTATTTGAGTTATTAGTAAAGGCAACATTACATGATTGAAGATCTGTACTTAACGAAATTGGAGAATCAGCTAAAAACCAAGAAGCAAGATTATAAGTAATTACAACTAAGTCAATAGTAATATTCTTGTTTTTTAGATGTTGTTGTCCGTTTAAAAGATAAGGAAAATCGTTATTGCTTCCAGAGTAAATAAATGTTTCAGTAGTTGCTCCGTTAATACTTGTAAAGGCAACGAGTTTAGCAGTTGTTGTTTGTGTTACAGCATTCCATCTGTCTTTTCCAATTGCATTTAAATAAGTAAATTCCCCTAGTCCTGTCAATAGAAGATTATACCCATCATTATTTCCCATTTGAATACCTATAGTACCAAGCTTTAATGTAAGATAACTTGTATGAAGGCCGTTATATCCAACTTCCCAAGATTTAGAGGTGTTTGGATAATAATTAACAACAGGATCTGCTGCAAAAATACAAAAAGGCAAAATAACAGATAATATAGTTAGTAGCAATATTTGCTTAATATTCTTTTTCATGTACAAACTATACAATGTTTATTGGAAAATCTCAATAGATTACATATCTATTAGTATTTACTATAAATAAGCTTATGAGAACTTTGATACAAAAAAACTGGTAAAATCAAAAAAATAATGATACAATTTGTAACATGAAAATAAAACTTCAAGATTCTCTAATTAATTACAAGAATGTTTTCAGCTTGATTGAAGAGATTCCTTCTATAACTAGAGCTACTCTTGCAAAGAGATTAGGTTTAAGTAAAACTACAATTTCTCTTATTGTAAGTAATCTTTTAAATTCAAATTTAATATCAGAAGCGAAAGCTAATATTGATGGTCGTGGAAGACCTGCAGTTCCCCTATATATTAACAGTACCTATTGGCATTCTTTAGGAATTGGATTTATGAATAATCACTGGGACTTTATTGTAACAAATCTAAATGGAAAAGTGGTCTATAATTACATTCAAGAAATTAATGGTGATGATGTTTTTGAAAAGCTTTTTGAAGGAATAAAAATTGCTGTCGATGATTGTCATTGTCGACTTCTTCCTAAAATAGGCTTGGGGGTTCCTGGAATTGTAAATAATAAAAGTGGAATTATTATTCAAGCAGCTGACCAAGGCTGGAAAGACATTCCTCTTAAAAAGATAATTAAAGAAAAAACGGGTTGGGATTCCATTATTATGAATCGTCATAAAACAAGTGGCCTAGCAGAGTATAAATTCAGCAATATGAAAGATTTTGAAAATTGTGTTTTTATTGGAATATCTTCTGGTATTAGTGCTGCTATAATTTCAAATGGAAAATTAATTCAAGGTGAAGATTATGCTGCTGGGGAACTTGGGCACTGTATAGTTAATCCAAAAGGAAGGCTTTGTAAATGTGGAAAGAGGGGATGTTTACAAACTGAGGTTTCAACAGAACGATTGATGGAAAAGGTTGAAAAAGCCTATTATGACCAAATAAAAGAAGGAAAAAGTCTAAAAGATGATGTTATTTGGAAAGCTATTGAAGAGAATAATCTTACAATGGAATTAATTTGGTCACAAGAGGAAAGGGATAATCCTATTATAATTGAAAGCTTATCTGAAATGGCAAGAAATCTTTCTTATGTGATGATAAGTCTAATTAATATTGTTAATCCTAAGCATTTAATAATTGGGGGAACCTTAGGTTGTAGTAGTAAATATTTTTGTTTCTTGCTTCAAAAGGAAATAATGAAAATTCCTTTTAGTTTTAGAGTTTTACCAGATTTTATTGTTAAAGCTACTTTAAACAATCAGGCAGCAGCCCTTGGTGCGGCGTTGCTACCTGTTAATGAAATCTTAGGTTTAATTTTAAAAAGAAATTAAAGAGAATTGTACATTTCTTCAAGACGTTTTCCATATTCAATGAAATTATCTCTCATATCGTTTTCATTAGCTTTTACGCTACTATCATGGAAAACAACTTCCATATGAGGTTCAATGCTTAATCCACCATCGTATCCAGAAGATTTTAATAAGGAAAGGATTTCTTTAACTTGCCCCCCACCTTCACCTGGGAAAGTATAAACTTCGGTGCCATTTTCTTTTCTATAGCCATCTTTAATATGAACATGCTTAATAAAAGGTTTTACATTATTGTAGAAATCTAAAGAATTTTGATAGCCATAAGGAAAAGGTGTTGAGATGTCGATTGTCATTGGTGCATTTCCAGTGTCAAAAATTAATCCTAAGTTTGGAACGGCTTTAATCAGTTTTAAAGTATTTTTCCATGAAAGCCCACCAAAATTGAAGCAATTTTCATGAAGTGCCATCATTCCATTATCTTCAAAAGAATCACAAATCCATTTAAGTCTTTTAATTCTTTCCCCTTCCATTTGATCTTCGCTAACACGTCCTGAAGAATCTTTAATTACATTATAGCTCATAATTCTAGCATATTTTATATTAAGCAATTTCATAGTATTAATTGATCTTAATACAAGAGTTTTTGTTTCTTCAAAAGGTTCTGTTATAGATTTTCCCCAGTTTGCAATTGAAGTACCTAAGCTACAACAGGTTATTGAGTTTTGGTCCATCTCTTCTTTGACAGTTTCAAGTTGCTTTAATGATAAATCGTGAACCATTTTTCCTTCAATAGTCCTCAATTCTATGTCGTGCCAACCTAGTTGCTTTACAGCTTTAATCTGTCCCTCTAATTTTGTTGCTGCCTCATCGGCGAAACCTGTATAAAACATTTTTACATCCTTTCTTAACTATTTTAATTATTATATCTTTTTTTTACATTTTTGAAAAGATTTTATAAATTTATAAAAATTTTCAAAAAATTAGAATTTTAGATGAGTAATAATTTCACGCTAAAGGAAGGTGAGCATTTTTTGCACATCTAAAATAATTTAATAAGCTTTAATAAGGCTTTAATAACGGCTTCTAAGGTTGGCATGATAGTTGCATATTACTAATAGAGCAACAAATTTTTTCATACCTCCTTTTGTATGTTTTGGCACCCTTATAGGGTGCCATTTTTTTACTCAATAGAGACTTTGTCTTTTTCTTTTTGACATCTAGAAAGATATTCTTTTACTTCTTCTTCAGTAGATAAATCTATTACATGGTCTCTAATTTCTTTAAGTTCCTTCATAGTGTATTTTTCTAAGTTCATTCGAATCTCCACTACACTAATTATACTCATAGAAAGTTTTTTAATACCACTTCCAACCATTACCAAAGAAGCAAGAATATCTCCTGCTAATTCTCCGCAGACACTGAGACTTTTTCCTTCTTTGTTAAATACTTCAGAAACAAAGTCAATTAAACGGAATAGTGAGGGATGAAAGTTTTGATAATAGTTTACCATCTTAGGGTTTCCTCGGTCACAAGCAAGTAGGTACTGACAAAGGTCGTTGGTTCCAATTGAAGCAAAATCAACTTCCTTTACAACTTTATCAGCCATTATTGCAATTGAAGGGACTTCAATCATTATTCCAAGCTCAACATTATTATCATAATGATAATCTTCGGAGTCAAGTTCTTCTTTTATTTCATTTATTATTCGTTTTACTTTTCGAATTTCATCAAGACTTTCAATCATGGGAAGAAGAATTTTTAAATTTCCAAAAACTGAAGCTCTATAAAGAGCTCTCAATTGAGTTCTAAATATTTCTTCATTCTCAAAACAAAATCTTATTGCTCTTATTCCTAAAAATGGATTTGTTTCTATTGGCAAAGAAAGATAGTCTAAAGTTTTATCTCCACCAATATCTAAAGTCCTAATTGTTACAGATTTACCTTCAGCAGAAACAAGGACTTTTTTATATTCTTCAAGTTGTTCTTCTTCGGTTGGAAGAGAATCATTATTCATGTAGAGGAATTCACTTCTAAGTAAGCCAATAAAATCAACATATTGGAATTTTTCACATTCATATAAAGAACCATTTCCAATGTTTAATCCAAGATCAATTTTTTCTTTGTCTTTTGTAAAAGTGCCACATTTTAAATATTTTCTGTGAGCTTCTTTTAATAGCATAAATCTAGTATGTTTTTCTGAATATTCAATCATTTGTTGCTCTGTAGGCTTTAAAATGACATCCCCTTCGTCTGCATCAAGAATAATTTCTTGATGGTTTTTAACTTTTTCCATTAAATTAGGAACACCAAGTACGGCTGGAATGCAAAAGCTTTTTGCAATAATTGCCGAATGTGAAGTACTACTTCCAATTTCAGTAACAATTCCAAGTACATTTAAGCGATCCATTGTTACAGTATCAGAAGGCAAAAGATCGTGACAAACTATTACTACTGGTTCGCTAAGATAAGAGATACTTTGTTCTTTTCCCCCGAAAAGATTTCTTAAAAACCTAAATTTTACATCCTTAATGTCAGAAATCCTTTCTCTAAAAGAAGAATTTTGTAGTTTTTCAAGAGTATCAATATAGTTATTGAAAACGCTTTCAACTGCATAAGAAGGAAGCTTTTTATTTACGGTTATTTCATTTTTTATTTGATGGTCGATATCTTCATCAAGTAGGATAGCTAGATGAGCTGAAAAAATTTCGACTTTTGTTTCATCTACTTCTTTAACTCTTAAAACCAAAGCCTCAAGTTCTTTTTCAGATTTTTTCTTTGCATCTTCATACAATTCTATATATTTTTCATCCTTTCCTTTGAAAAAAGCTGGATTAACTTCTATTGAAAAGGGTCTATAAACATAGACTCGTCCCAGTGCTACTCCTCCAGATACACCTTTTCCTTTTAACAACATAATATTTCTTCCCCTTTTGTATAAATATACTACATAAAACAAACACTGTGGTTATTTTTTTAAAAAATTTTAAATTTTTAAAAGATTTAATATTCTAGTAAATGGCGAAGCTAATAATTGCCAAAAGGTTAAATCTGTTGCACTTATTAACAAAAGTCTTCTAAAAACCCAAAGTAGAACCCCTGCAATAATTAAAGTCAAGAAAAAGTTTAAGATCTCACCTCTAAGGCCTTCTCTGTAGTCTTTTACCATTTTTGGTAGACCTGGGATTCCACTTAAAAATTTATAATTTGACTTGTATTCTTCTGCAATTTTTAGGGGTTGGTAAGTTTTTTTAAGGTAGACAGAAATCCCTTCATCTAAATTTTTTAAACCAGCTTTGAACCAACAGCTTAAAAACCTGAAAATAGAAGGGAGCGTTTTGATTATGCTATATAAAAAACGTGAAAAAGTAATAATTAAACAAATAGAAGCCAACAAAATTGAAAGACTATTGTTTTCAGTAAGAAAAACTATAGCAATAAAAAAAATTCCAAGATTTACTATACTATTTTCTAAAGAGCGTCTTTTCATCTTTTTTAGCTGATCAGCAATGTAACCACGCAAAAGATCATATAGTTTTTTATAAGTAATAATAATATAATTCTGAATTTCTTCTGGAAGTTCTTTGTTTTTTGAAAGGGAATCAACTGTTTTTCCGATTATTTTGATTGTTTTTGTTATTTTTTTGGTTTTATCAAAAATATCATTGATAGTATCATTTATTCCTGTAAAAAATGAGAAAAAGCCTTCTTTTTTCTCTGGAATTTCAATTTCATTTATGGAAAAATCTAGATTCATAAGTTCCTTATCAATTAAGGATTCTTCAGGATTTTCTTTGATTTCAACCTTTGTTGGTATAACAACAAGGGCCTTTTCATTAGGGTCCTTTAGGCTTGTTTCTTTTCTACTTTTAAATATTTTTTTTAAAAAATCCATAATTACAAGATACCCTAAGCATTTATTATCGTCAAACATTATCAGAAAAAAACAAAATTTCTTGAAAAAATATATAAAAATTTGGTATAGTCTTCCTTATGAAAAGAAATAGACAGATAATTTTGTTTTTCATTTTGATAGCCGGGCTTTGCGTTGGGTTATACGGGATTTCAGAGAATGCATTAATTGCAGTTTCGATTATAGTTTTCTGTTCAGCTTGTTTGACTTTTATATTCAACGTTTTTACAAAGGAATATTCTTGGACTGATAGACTTTGGAGTACTTTGCCAATTTTTATGGCATGGATTTATTATTTTAAGACTCCAAACGCAGTTCTTCTCATTACAGCTGGTTTGGCTACGATTTGGGGTATTCGTCTTACCTTTAACTTCTCAAGAAAAGGTGGATATAATGAGAAAGAGGATTATAGATGGGCTTATTTGAGGAAAAAATTGGGTTCAGGATTTGTTTGGCAAATATTTAGCTTGTTCTTTATTGCTTTTTACCAACAGGCTCTTTTTGTTGGTTTTACTTCTCCTCTCTTTTTAATCTCGAAAAGTGAAGTTAAATCAAATACTTTTACTTACATTTTTGCTTTATTAGCAATCATGTTTTTGGTTCTGGAAACGGTCGCGGATCAACAGCAATGGGTTTTTCAAGAGTCAAAATATGGAAGGACTTTAAAAAAGGAAAAGTTTGCTAAAGACTATACCTTGGGTTTTAGAATTTCTGGGCTTTTTTCTATTAGTCGCCATCCTAACTATCTTGGGGAATTAGGGTTTTGGTGGTCTATTTATCTATTATGTAGCTCAACTGTTGGAGATTTAATTAACTTAACTATTATTGGACCTGTTCTTTTGACCTTACTTTTTGTTGGATCTGTTTCCTTTACTGAGGGGATTAGCCGTGAAAAATACAAAGATTACAACTGGTACAGGAAAAAAGTCTCACCTGTCTTTCCTTTGGTTTGGAAAAGACTAAAATAAGGAAATTATTTTTCAATTAAAATTTTGTTGATAGCATCCCAAGCATACCATCCAGTTAAAATTGCAGTTGGTATACCAGCGGGACTATAAGCCCATTGACCTGCTTGATATATATCAGGGATTGTTGTTTTAACAGATTTTGCAATTTTCTTCAAATCACTTATTGCAGGAGAAGGTCTTTGATAAGTCCATCCGGTTATTCCTCCTTCTGCAGTTCTAACCTTATTTTGATAGCTTAAAGGAGAAAAAGAAAATTGGAAAATAATATTATCTTTCAATTCTGGATATATTGAATTATTTAAAGTTTCAATCATTATTTTTTCTAATTCTTTTTTGAATTCATCATACCATCCAGCATCTTTTATTTTTTTTACTAAATCATATTCAAAAAAAAGATTTACAATTAGTCCAGATTTTCCCTGTGGAGCTAAACTTGGATCTCTTAAGGCCGGTATTGAAATTTCAAAAGTATTTAATTTACAGTATTTATCTATCCACTCTAGTATTTCCTTTTTTTGAAGCTTTTCAAAATCTTTTAAAATATGAGTGAGTTCTTTTTTGTTGATTTCTCCTAACCCTGTATTTTGAGGTGTAAAGAAAAAATGGCCGTTAGAGATAGAAGAAAAATATTCTAAAGATTTATTAACTCCTAAGTAAAGGGAGAAAACAGAATCTCCTCCACGGCTTGCCATAACTTTATCTTTTTGTTTTTGAGTCTTTTGTTTTATTTCTTGACTAAGTTGGGATATATCTAAAATTGAATAATATTCCTTTAAATCAGCTCCCCAAAGAAGCTTTGAATATTTATATTCTTTCCCTTGGTTATCAAAAACAACTTTTCTTTTAGGATCAATTTTTTGAATTATGGTGTTATTTTGGATTTTACCTTCATTTTCCACTATTCTATTTGCTAATTTTTGAGTTAAAGTTCCTGTTCCACCTTTTGGGTAAAAATATTCCTGATAGACATAAAAATAACCCAAAGCAAAGAACGTAGGAGTTTCTTTGAAAAAGTGTTGACTAATTATGTTGATTAGAGATTGGTTTGAAGTATATTTTTCTAGAAATTCATTAATAGGTTCGTTCATTCTGTTCATGTGCATTACTGCAAATATGAATTTACCAATCCATGGAAGAATTTCATGAATTAAATATTCTTTATCGTGTGTAAAATCTTTTTTGAAGATTGGATTGTCAAAGCCATAAATAACTTCCATACTTTTTGATATTTTATAAATAACTTTGAAAATTCTATCAATATCTTTTTTATTTTCTGGATAATTTTTAATTAATAGGCCTTTATATTTGGTTAAATCTTCCATTTTTGTTATTGAGAGAATTTCAGAACCTATACCTAATGATACTGGACTTTTTAAAAGTTCCATTTCGATTCCCAAATCTCTTAGCATGGGTTTTATAACACCAGAATTTTCTATTGATCTTGCTCCTACATCGAATACAAAACCTTCATGTGAAAAGGAAGTTATTAAACCTCCACAGTTTTCATTTTTTTCTAGCAAAAGGACTGAATAACCTTCTCTGGAAAGATAAGCAGCTGCTGTAAGCCCTGCAAGTCCTGCTCCTACAATAACAATTTGTTTATCTTTCTTTGTCATTGTAAATTTCCCATTAATTTAGATTTTTCCCAAAGCTTCCAAGCCATGTCATTATCAAGAACATGAGGGGCAGGAATTTCCTTGGTTGTAAGATTAAAAAAGCATCCATTGCTTTTTTCAATTTTTTTAGATACTCCTAGGTAATACAATGCTTCAGCTGATATTTCAGGTGACCTTGATGACGGATTTACAAAAAGATGTTTAGAGAGGCGGTAAAATTTTCCATTGTTTTCCCCCATGTTAGTTTTGACATTGCCTGGATGCATAGCATTAATTGTAACACCAGTTCCTTCGAAATATTTGACAAACGGTATCATTGAAAGTAATTGAGCTGTTTTAGCAGATCCATATCCTTTTAGGCCTGAATAGTGGTGTTTTTTCCAATCCAAGTCATCAAGTCTTAATCCTCCAATAGCAAATCTATGGCCTTCGGAATTAACAAAAAGGATTCGAGCTGTTTTTTGAGAAGCTAATTTTTCTTTTAACATATAGTTTAGAATAAAAGAGCTCAAATAGTTTACTTGAAAGACTTTTTCTAGACCATCTTTTGTAAAGGTTCTTGTTGTTTGAAATACTCCAGCATTATGAATAATAACATCAATATCTTTTTCCAATGTAGAGAGCTTTTTCCCGGTATTTATGACTTCAGATATGTTTGTATAATCTGTAATGATATAATTGCAAGAAATATTAAACTCTTTTGAAAAGGTTTCACATTGTTCTTTTGATTTTTCTTCATTTCTATTAATAATGATTAAATTAGCTCTGTGGGAAGCAAATAATTTTGCAGTAGAATAACCTATTCCAGAGGTGGTTCCAGATATCACGACTAATTTTCCAGAAAAAGATTCATCACAAATTTCTGCTTCTCTTTTGTCGTTCTTTATCATTTCTCCAATGTTTGACCATTTATATTCTTTAAGGTATTTATTCATTTTTTTATCCAAACTTCTTTTTTACAAATTTTCTGTATGCTTTTCCAAATCTTGGAATATTATCAAAAATATCTCCCCATAAATCATAATAATCTCTTTGTTCAATTATCATTCTATTTTCATTTAGGGTAACTCGACTTAATCCAAATATGGAAGAATTTGGATATTTCTTGAAACTTAAAGTCATTTCCCACTCAAGTAGGATTATATTCCCTTCTTCACAAGCATGATTAATTTTCATTTTTAAATCTTTTGAACGTTGAGTAAGACGTTCTGTCATAGCTTGAAATTCTTTTTTTCCATGAATTTCTTGCACAGTGTCTTTAAATAAAATATTTTCATCGTAGTAGGGTAAAATATGAGACCAGTCGGGACGACCTTCATTGTTATAAATGTCAGTCCAAAGACTAATGAGATGGGTTTTGTCAATTATTTTATATTCTATGATTGGATTCTCCTAATATTCCGATATGTTTTAAAGTCTAAATGCTGAATATTAAAATGTCAATCTAAAATTTTGGTTAAAAAAAAGGAGGCAAATCCCCTGTGTCACACAAGTATTTCACTTGCCGCTGCTACCTTCCGGTCCTGACGGAGTTGGGTGAAAACCAGTTGCACAGAATCTGCCTCCAGTAAACGGAGAGAGAGGGATTTGAACCCTCGGAGCCTTTTGAGCTCATACGACTTCCAATCGTACACCTTCGACCTCTCGGACATCTCTCCTAATTTTAAGAATATAAAAATCAAAATGCTAAAATAGTCGGAGAGAGAGGGATTCGAACCCTCGGTAGTACAAATGCACTACAACGGATTTCGAGTCCGCCTCCTTCGACCACTCGGACATCTCTCCAAAATAAATGAGACCAGGAGGATTTGAACCTCTGACCCTCAGATCCGCAATCTGATGCTCTATCCAGCTGAGCTATGATCTCTAGCAAAGACATTCTATTTATTGTGAGCCATTCTGTCTAGCCCTAAAACAAACACTTTTTTTAAGAAATCACATTTTTAAGCTTTTCTACCAATAAAATAAGGTTAATTAGTAGTCTTTCGAAAATTTGTTTCAAAAAGTTTTTGATACCCTAACCATTGGCCTTTATAAGTTTCACCTTTCAATATTTCTTTAACTGCGTTCATTTTTGCGTCCATGTTATCAGCAAAATTTAATGCAATTGCTTCTGCTATTTCTGGTTTCTTTGGTGACCCATGTTCGAGCTCTCCATGATGAGATAAAATACAATGTTTAAGTTGTAATTCTAAATCTTTTGGAAAATTATCAATTTTACTGATTTCTTTCTCAATCATTTCTGTTCCAATTACAATATGTCCTAAAAGGTTTCCTTCTTCTGTATAATCGTTTTCTGGTAAAGGCGATAATTCCTTTGTTTTTCCAATATCATGAAGAATTGCTGAAGTGATTAATAAATCTCTATTTAAAAAGGGATAATTTTTGGCAAAATTATCTGCAAGTTTAGTTACTCCCAAGGTATGCTCAAGAAGTCCTCCAATAAAACTATGGTGAATCGTTTTTGCTGCAGAGTGGTGCTTGAAAGTTTTTATAAATTCTTCATTCTCAAAAAAAAGTGATTTGAGAACCTTTGAAAGGTATGGATTTTTAATAGATTCAATAAAAGAAGAAAGCTGAGAGAACATATCTTCTAGGGAGAACTCAGAAGAAGGCAAGAAATCTGAAGGATCAAAAGACCCTTCTGGAGCTTTTTGTGCTCTTTGAAGATTGAATTGTAAGGCTTCTTGAAAAATATTTACATCTCCAGTTACGTAAACATAATCAAGAGCTTTAAATTCTTTAAAATTGGGATTTGTCGGATTAAAGATTTTTGCCTCAATTAAACCTGTTTTATCTTGTAATGTTAATATTTCAAAACTTTTACCTGCCTTTGTTGTAACAGCAAGTCTTTTTTTGCAGAGATAGATTCCTTTAACCCTATCACCTTCTTTAAAGGTATTAATAAATTTCATTTTAGTCCTTTGTTTAATTATTATTTATCGTTGCTTTATAAAGGTCTTTTCCATTTTGGTCTTTATAAGTCAATTCTAAATAATTTTCATAGGCTTGAATATCAAGCCATCCATAGGTTTGATTGTCCATCCAAATAGATTGAGGGGAGGTGTAATTTGATGTACTGTCAAGAATTCCTCCCATCGTTCCAATAATACTATAATGAGTATTTTCATGTTTCAAAAGTTCCATTAGATGGTTGTGACCACTAATCATCAGTTCAACGTTATATTCTTCAATTAAAGAATCCACATTTTCAATTATATCTTGATTATCAAACCAATTTTTTCCAGTATCTTGATCAAAATATCCCGAGCTATAGCCAAAACAGTGAGATAAAACGATTGTCATATCAGCTTGTGGAATTTCTTCAAGTTGTTCAATAAGCCATTGTTTTTGAGTTTTATCAAATTCATCAGCATCCCAAAGAAGATTTAGAGTTATTATGTGAAGATTTCCAATGTCAATTCTGTTATAAAAGTTTTCTTTCTCTTTTTGAAAATATTTTTTGAATACACCTGTTCCATTGATTAATGCATCATGATTTCCTAAAACAACATGCAAAGGCATTCCATTTAAGTTGTCCTGAAATTCTTTTGCTGCAATTGTGTAATAAGATTCGGTTGACCCCATTTCAGAAATATCACCCAAACATAAGAAAGCATCATAATTTGATGAGCCGATAGTTTCTAATATTTGTTGTCTTGCTTCTTTGTTGCTTCTTTCACTACCCCAGTGAGGATCTGAAGCTACGGCAAAAGAAAGTGGTTCTTTTTCACTTGATAAAGAATTATTATCCAGTTCATTTATTGCATAACTTTCTTTGGGTTCAGTAAAAGTTGGAATTTCTAAGTAAACAAAACCTACCAACATAAC
>JBAYZQ010000005.1:0-34825 GCA_041672385.1 Sphaerochaetaceae bacterium
CAAATCCTTTCTGTAGGTATTTCTACCTTTGTTCGTCAGATTGGTGTAAGTGTTGTTGCAATTGCAGTAAACTATCAACTTTCTATTTATGGTGGAGATCTTCTAATTGCTAGTTATGGAATAATTAATAAATTTATTTCTCTCTTTTTAATGCCAATGTTTGGAATTGCTCAAGGTGCTCAACCTTTAATTGGATATAATTTTGGTGCAGGATTTATTGATAGAGTTAAAAAAACATTAAAATTATCACAAGTTTATTGTGTAATAATTGGAGCTATTGGCTTTTTAGGGGCTTTATTGATTCCAAAGTTAATACTGTCCATTTTTACAAGTGATGTTGAACTAATAAGCATTTCAGTATTACCACTTAGGATTATATTTTCTACCCTTATTCTGGTAGCAATATCTACTGTTGGATCTACTTTGTTTCAAGCTACAGGAAAAGGTAAAGAAGCCTTCTTTTTGAATTTACTTCGTCAAATAATATTATTTCTTCCTTTAGTATTTATTCTTCCGTTATTCCTTGGAGTAAATGGAATATGGTTCTCATTTTTTATAGGTGAATTTATTACAGCTGTAATAACCCTGTTAATGACGAAAAGAGGATTAACAAAAATGGAAAAAGAGAGTCATTTAGTAATTCCTAAAAATTCTTGAGGATTTCTTGAAGCAAACTGATTAATTATTTCATCATTGATGAAACTACAATCAAAAATATTATAATATTCAAGATAACTGGAAACTTTAATAAGATTTACGGAAAAATCTGAACCAAAAAGAATTTTTGAAAGAAGCCAAGGGCAGTCGTCATCCTTACTGAGATGATGCATAAGTTGAATGTAAAAACCTTTCATGGTTCCTGTAAAAGATAAATCGGTATAAACATTTGGATAGGTCTTTATTAAACGAATAATATCTAAAAACCACTCATTTTTCAAAGGTGGAGGTTTTAGGTACCAGTGTTGGGTAGAAATATCATCCTGAATATTATATTGATAACCTACATGAGCGAAATCTAGGTAAAGATTAGGATAGTTCTTAAGAACTTTTTCCCAAGTTTTGGGACAGGTATAAAGGTCAGAAACTTTAGGCGGTAAACCTTTAAAACCTTGATTATCACAATGAGTAATAATTGGAATTTTTTCACTTTGACAGAAATCATAAATAATATTTACTTTTTCCATTTCTTCTTTATTCCCTTCTGGCCAAGGATTAGTTCCCAGAGGTGGGTAAATTTTTACTCCATAAAAACGTTTAGTTTTAGTTTCCCCTTGCCTTGATTTTGAGGTATTAATATAAGTTTCAAGCATATATTGTATAAATTTTTTATCATGTTTTGGAGGATTAAGTCCTAAAAAAGGGAAGAATTCAAGAATTCCTTGTGGGTTTTTTTCATGATAACGGTCTATTGCGTTTATCGTATCTTCGGCGTAAGGAGTTATTCGATCAATACTTTCAGAACTGTAATAATATCTTTTGTCTTCAATCTTGCTTCTAGAAAAATCCATAACTAGGGGACATATTCCAATTTTATCGTAGCTTTTATTTCTAAACTCAAGTTTTTCATCTTTTATATAGGCAGATAAATTATCATATTTATTATCTTTAGGATCTAAGAATTCGCCTTTCAAATCTTTTTCAATCATTTCAAGAGTTCTACTCATATCCGCTTCAAAACCAAAAGTGGTGTTCAAAATTGAGTTAATAAGAGCTAAATTTTTAATGTTTTTACTAGTTAAGATATAATTTGAAGAAAAAGCCCCACTTTTAAAAATTTCAGTTGTGTTTTTATTTAGAAATCCAGAAAGGCTAATAAAATCTGGGTGACTTAGATTCATCAAATGAAAATGTGAATCAAAGAAATAGTTTGAACTCATATTAAGATTATAATGAAAATAAAATCTAAATACAACAATAAGGCTAGACTATTTTGTATTATAGAATTAGTATTTAAAAATCTTTTAATCCCCTATGAAAGGGCAAGGAGACATTTAATGGAAGAAGAAAAAGAGTATGTTGCTGGGAATTTCTTAGAGAAAATAATTGAAGATGACCTCAAAGAAGGTAGAGTTAACAATATTGTTACTCGTTTCCCTCCAGAACCAAATGGCTATCTCCATATTGGTCATATTAAAGCAATTTGCATTAATTTTGGATTAGCAGAAAAATATCATGGTGTTTGCCATTTAAGATTGGATGATACTAACCCTGAAAAAGAAGATGTTGAGTACATAGATTCTATAAAAAAAGATATAAAATGGTTGGGATTTGATTGGGGCAAACATGAATATTATGCCTCTGATTATTATCAACAACTTTATGAAATAGCAGTAAACCTTATTAAGGAAGGAAAGGCCTATGTGGATAGTCTATCCGCTGAAGAAATGAAAGAATATCGTGGAACTTTAACCACTCCAGGCAAAAATAGCCCTTATCGTGATAGAAGTATTGAAGAAAATCTTAGATTGTTTCAAGAAATGAAAGAAGGAAAACACCCTGAAGGTTCTTATCTACTTCGTGCAAAACTTGATATGTCTAGTCCAAATATTAATATGAGGGATCCAGCTTTATACAGGATAAAATTTGCTATTCATCCAAGAACTGGAGATAAATGGTGTATTTACCCTATGTATGACTTCACACATCCAATTAGTGATGCTATTGAGGGAATAACCCATAGTATTTGTACCTTAGAATTTGAAGACCACAGACCCGCCTATGATTGGGCTACTTCAATTGATGGTATTGACCATACTCCTCACCAATATGAATTTGCAAGACTTAATATAAATTATTTTGTAATGAGTAAAAGAAAATTACTTAATTTAGTAAAACAAAAACTTGTTGATGGTTGGGACGATCCAAGAATGCCTACTGTTAGCGGAATAAGAAGAAGAGGCTATTCTCCTGAAGCAATGAAAGATTTTATCCAACGCGTTGGTGTAGCTAAAGTTGAAAGTGTTGTAGATTATTCTCTATTGGAATTTTGTGTTAGAGAAGATCTAAAGAAAAGAGCAAAAAGGGTGATGGTTGTTTTAGATCCTTTAAAAGTAATAATTGATAATTATCCTGAGGATAAAGTAGAGTATATTACAGCTGAAAATAATCCAGAAGATCCTTCAATGGGAACAAGAGAATTACCTTTTAGCAAAGAGTTATATATTGAACAAGAAGATTTCATGGAAGAACCACCAAGAAAGTATCATAGACTTTATATTGGAAATGAAATTAGACTAAAAAGTGCCTATTACATTACGGCCAATAGCTGCGAAAAAGATGAAAATGGTAAAGTTACTATAGTTCATTGTACTTATGATCCAGAAAGTAAAGGTGGAACGACAGCCGATGAAAGGAAAGTAAGAGGAACTAGTCACTGGGTAAGTGCAAAATATTCCGTTGAGGCTGAAATAAGATTGTATGATAAGCTTTTTAAGACAGAAAATCCTGGTGGAGCAACCGGTAATTATCTTGACGATCTTAATGAAGATTCTCTTAAAATAGTGACAAATGCAAAGCTAGAACCTTCATTAAAAGAAGCTAAAGCAGGAGAATATCTTCAGTTTATGAGAAGTGGTTATTTTATAGCAGATAATAAAGACCATACAAAAGAACATCTTGTTTTTAACAGGACAGTTACTCTCAAAGATTCTTGGCAAAAACTGAAAAAGAAAATGGGATTGAATTAATAAAAAGTTAAAAGTTGCCTTGTTAGAAAAATAAGGTGACTTTTTTTTTGTATTGAGGTATTATTTTTATATGAAATCACCTAAAGAATGCTTGTTAGAAAAAAAGTTTTTAAAATTATTTGAAAAAAATTCAGTTCCAGAGAAAATTGCTTTAAAGTTGGTTAAAGATGAACAAATACAAGATCTTCAAGATTATGCCAATACTGTTGCAATTAAAAGATTAGGTTATAATGATCATGGCCCTGTTCACATGAAACAAGTAGCTTATAATGCAGTTTCTATGCTTTATTTATTAAAAGATTCTGGAATAAAAACTAGCCTAGAAAAAGAAGAGATTGGAACCTTTGAAGACAGCCTTTGTGCCGTCGAATTAAGTGCATTTCTTCATGATGTTGGAATGTCCGTCGGAAGACAGGATCATGAACTTATGGGAACTGTTATTGCAGGACCTGTAATTACAAGAATCTTATCCCAAATTAAAGAACTTTCAAATTATAAAAAAAATATGATTTGTTCTATGGCTATTGAGGGAATATTTGGCCATATGGCAACTAGAAAAATTCATTCCTTGGAGGCGGGTCTAATATTAATAGCTGATGGATGTGATATGGAAAAAGGCCGTTCTAGAATACCTATAGCAATAGACAGTGCTCCGAAATATGGTGATATACATAAATATAGCTCTGCCGCTATTGATAAAGTTATACTAGAAAAAGGAGAAAAACATCCAATTCGAATCTTAGTTCAAATGACAAGTGACGTTGGATATTTTCAAATTGAAGAAGTTTTGCTTCCAAAAATAAATATGAGTCCAGCAAAAAAATATGTTGAACTTGTAGTAAAGATTTTGGATGGAAAGGAGAAACAATATTTATGATGATTATGATGATTGGAGAAGCTTTGATGGATATCAAAGAAAAAAAAGCCTATGTTGGAGGGAGTTCTCTAAACAGCGCAGTTGCTACCTCAAAACTTGGTGGTGAGGCTTTTTATATGGGAAAAATATCAGAAGATGCTTATGGTAAGCAGATAGTTAATCATTTAGTAGATAATTTTGTTTTTTTTGAACCAGAATTTTGTAATGCCAAAGAAAAAACAATGTATGCAGAGACAACAATTTCAAAAGAAGGAAATGCCGAATATAAGTTTGTTTATGAAAATACCTCCACGTTTAGTCTGACAAAAGAAGAGCTTGAAAAGTACTTTTATGAAAATAAAGAAGTGGGTTGCGTTGTAATTGGTTCTATTTCTTTAATGCTTAATCCTTTAGGTAAAGTAATTGAAGACTTTGTATTAAAAATGGATGATAAAATTAAACTGGTAATTGATCCTAACGTAAGGACAGGCTTTGATGTAGATCTAAAGGATTATAGATCTAGACTTCTAAGACTTTCTAAGAGAAGTAATCTAATTAAATTAAGTGAAGAAGACCTTGATCTATTATTTCCGGAATTTACCAAAGAAGAAGCAATTCAAAAATTTATGGATACTGGCCTTGATAATCTCATAATTACAACGGGAAGTTCAGGTTCTGTTTGGCTGACTAATAAGGGGAAAACCTACATTCAAGAGGCTATAAAATGCAAAATTGTTGATACTATTGGATGTGGAGATGTTTTTTTGGGAGCTGTAGTTAATGCTCTTGATAAAATTGATTATTTTAAACCAAGTAGAAAAAACATGAAATTGGATGGCCATTTAATAAAACAAATTTTGATTTATGCTACAAAAGCCGCTTCTTATAATTGCACAAAACCGGGATGTAATCCTCCAACAGAAAAGGAATTAAAATTTGAGATTTAAAAATTTTCCATTATTTATAGTTATAATAATAATTATGATTACTCTTTTTTCTTGTAGTAGTGAGATGGTTTCAGAACAAAAACTTGTTTTTGGAACTGTTTGTAAGATTACAGGTGATAAAAAGATTCCTTTTAAAGAAATTTGGAATTCTTTAGAAGACTTAGAAAATAAAATAAGTATGAACCAAGATTCGAGTGAATTATCACAAGTAAATGATAAAGCCGGAATACAAAAAGTTGAAGTTTCAGAAGAAACTTATAACACCGTAAAAGAAGCCTTATATTATTCAAATTTGACTGAGGGTTATTTTAATCCTGTTCTTGGAAGTGTAATTCAACTTTGGAAGGATGGACCTGATTTTGCAGTTTTACCTGACCCCATAGCTATTCAAGAAGGTTTGAAGCATACTGATGTTTCAAAAATTAAACTTACAGAAGATGGGGAAAAGTTTTTCATTTATCTAGAAGATGAAGGAATGAAATTTGATCTCGGCGGAATTGGAAAAGGAATTGCTGCCGACTTAGTAAAAAAGATACTCCAAGAACATAAAATTAATTCTGCTTTGATAAATCTTGGTGGTAATATTTATGGAGTTGGACATAAGGATAATAATGAAAAATGGAATATTGGGATTCAAAATCCATTAGATGAGAGAGGCGCCTATCTTAAAATAGTATCAGTTGATGATAAAAGCGTAGTAACAAGTGGTGCTTATGAAAGAAATTTTATAAAAGATGGAGTACTTTACCATCATATACTTGATCCAAGAACTGGAATGAGTGCCAATAATGGTATTATTTCATCAACAATAATAAATGAATCATCAACAGCTTGTGATGCCCTTTCAACAGCTTGTTATGTTATGGGTATTGATAAGGCAACAAAACTTATAAAAAGTTTAAAAGGTTTTGAAGCCATTTTTGTACTTGAATCAGGTGAAATAGTGCAATTGTTAGGAGATGGAAATGAAAATTACTAAAACAAAAGGATTTAAGATAGTTTTCATAGTACTTACAATCATTGTGTTTATTATCATTGGTATTGGTTTAACAAAATGGACGGATACTATTGAAAAAAAACAAGAAGCTACTACTTTAATTAGAACGCTTCAAGGTATATTAACAACTTCCGGAGAAGACGGACTTTTAAAACTGGCAGGAGTAGATGTAAACGACATCTATTATTCTGAGGAAGGCGTTACTATTTTTTATGGAGACAATGAAAAATGGTTTTATTCTGCTGAAGAACTTCAGAATATGAGTGTCTATGAAAAATGTAACCAAGGGGTTGTTCATATAACAAGTTCATATGAGGCGACACAAACTGATTCTATTGCCATGATGAATAATACTGGAAGTGGAATAGTTTTAGATGATAGTGGATTTATTCTTACCAATTTTCATGTAGTTGATCAAGCCTTAAATATTCAAGTCTCATTTTTTGATGAGGAAGAATTCAAAGCAGAGGTTATTGGAAAAGATGAAGAAAATGATCTTGCTATAATCAAAATTGAAGATTTTGGTGATTATAAATTATATCCTATGGAATTTTCAACCAGTGAAAATCTAAAAGTTGGACAAAAAGTTTTAGCTATTGGGAACCCTTTTGGTTACGACAGAACAATGGTTAATGGAATGATAAGTGGAATTAGTAGGCCTGTAAGGAATTCTCAAGGAAAAGTAATTATGGGAATGATTCAAACTGATGCTCCTTTAAATCCTGGAAACTCGGGAGGTCCACTTTTAAATACCCAAGGAAAGGTAATAGGAATAAACACCTCTACCTATTCAAGTAATGGAGAATACCAAGGTTTGGGTTTTGCTGTTCCAAGCAGTTTGGTTTTAGAAGTAGTACCAGATTTAATTAAAAATGGAAAAGTTGAAAGAGGTTGGATTGATATTGTCTGTGTCCAATTGTCCCCACAGCTAGTAGAATTCGCCTCAATTCCTGTAGATAAAGGAATCCTAATCAGTCAGGTCGTTCCTTCTGGGAAAGCCAGTAAGGCCGGTCTAAAGGGCGGCACACGCCAAGTTCATTATGGAAATAATGTCATCTACATTGGTGGTGATGTAATTGTTGGCCTAAATGGTGAAGCTATCAATGAATTTGATGATTTATACTATGCCCTAAGCAATACCAAAGCTGGAAATATTGTAGAAGTTACCATTAATAGAAATGGAAATGAAAAGATTTTAAAACTGGAATTGGTGAAAAGAACTTCAGACAATCTGAGTTGGTTAATAAGGTAAACAAAATGACAAAAAACTATCCCCCTAATGAAGTTGATTCTTCATGGGCAGGTGAGGCAGTTTCTAATATTCATGGGCCGGTTAAATTTAGTGACAAGCCTTTTAAAGTCCATAGTGATTATGATCTAAGTGGTGACCAGGGAAGTGCTGTTGATAATCTAGTTGAAGGAATTAAAAGGGGAGAAAAATATCAAACGCTCAAAGGTGTTACCGGAAGTGGAAAAACTTTTACAATGGCCAAGATTATTGAAAGTCTTCAAAGACCTACTTTAATCCTTTCTCATAATAAAACCCTTGCCGCTCAACTTTACAGGGAGTTTAAGACTTTTTTTCCTGAAAATGCTGTAGAATATTTCGTTTCAAATTATGATTATTATCAACCTGAGGCTTACGTTCCTGGAAAAGACCTTTATATTGAAAAAGATTCTGCAATTAACCAGGAAATTGACCGTTTAAGAATGAGTGCCTCCTTTTCGCTAATGGAAAGACGAGATGTAATAGTAGTAGCAACAGTTTCTTGTATTTTTGGTCTAGCAAATCCTGTTTCTTTTAAGGATATGACTCATGTCTTTAAAGTTGGACAGATTTTTGAACATAAAAAAGAATTGGATCAATTGGTAAGAATGCAGTATGAACGTAATGATATGGTACTTGAAAGAGGTTGTTTTAGGGTACATGGAGACGTAATAGAAATTTACCCTTCTTATTTAGTAAATGCTCTAAGAATACGTCTTGATTGGGATGAAATAAGTTCTCTTGAGTGGTTTGATCCTTTTACGGGAGATGTTCAAGAAAAAGTAGAGGTTTACAAACTATATCCTGCCAAGCAATTTGTTATGCCAAAATCCGAAGTTGATTCAGCAATAGGTAGGATTAGATCTGAAATGGAAGATCAATGCGAGTTTTTTAGAAATACAGGTAAACCTTTAGAAGAAGAGAGAATTCGAACAAGAGTTGAATATGATCTTGAAATGCTTCAAGAAATTGGATATTGCAGTGGAATAGAAAATTATTCTAGACCGCTAAGTAACAGGGCTCCTGGTGAGAGACCAGCTGTATTATTGGATTACTTTCCACCTGATTTTATGGCCTTTATAGATGAAAGCCATGTTACTCTACCTCAAATCGGGGCTATGTATATGGGAGACCATAATAGAAAGGTTAATTTAGTTGATTATGGTTTTAGGCTTCCTTCTGCTTTGGATAATAGACCATTAAAATATGAAGAATTTGACCAAATTGTTAGCCAAAGGATTTTTGTATCAGCCACACCAGGAAAAATTGAAAAACAAGTTTCTACCAATACGGCATTGCAGATTATTAGACCAACAGGGCTTTTAGATCCCAAAATTTATGTGAGAGGAACAAAAGGTCAGATGGAAGACCTTTATGGAGAGATTCAAAATTGTGTTGCTAAGAATCAAAGAGTGCTTATTACTACTCTTACCAAGAAAATGGCAGAAGATTTAAGTGATTTTTTAATTCAAAAAGATGTAAAAGCTCGATATTTGCACTCTGAGATTGATACTTTTGAAAGAGTAGATATTCTTAAAGATTTGAGATTGGGAAATTTTGACGTTTTAGTTGGTATTAACCTTCTAAGAGAAGGCCTTGATCTTCCTGAAGTTGCTTTGATCGTAATTTTGGATGCCGATAAAATAGGATTTTTGCGGTCTTCCACTGCACTTATTCAGACAATAGGAAGAGCTGCTAGGAATGTTAATGGACGTGTTATAATGTATGCAGACCAAGAAAGTGCTGCTATGAAAGAAGCAATTGATGAAACTAGGTTTAGACGTACAAGACAAGAGGCTTATAATAAGGAACATGGTATTACACCAAAGTCCATTATAAAGGCGATTGATGACATTTTAAAACGCAAAGAGGAAGAAGTTAAAGCGGATGTTTCAATGGAGATTGAAATTAGAAGTAAGAGTTACAACATTTTCAATCCAAAAGATAGAAAAAAATATATCAAAGAATTAGAAAAATTGATGCTTGATAGTGCAAAGGATTTGGCCTTTGAAAAAGCTGCTACTTTTAGAGATGAAATTGAAAGAATTAAAAAAGGAGATTATAGATAATGCCTAACCGAAAAAAACTTATAATAGTTCTTGCCTTATTACTAGCGTTTATTGTTTCTGTCTTTTCTAGTGATCAAGTAAGACTTTTTTTCAGCCCTTCAATTGATATTTCAGGAGGAAGCATTTTTACCTTCGGTTTGAGCGAGCAAAGAATAGAAGAATTGATAATTCCAAGAACTTCTTTTGGTACAAGAATAGAGCTTGGTCTATTAGCTTTTCAGTTGAACAAGCATGAGTTTCAAATGGGCTTAGTGGGACAATATATATCAAAAAGTCTTCTTTATGGAAGTTATATACCAAAAGCTTTTAATAGCCTAGGTTTTACAGTTAATTATATTTGGCATCCTAATTATCAATTTGGATTGGCTTTTGGTTATAGTTTGTTATTTCTTAGTTTTGAAGAATCTGAATACAAGGGTGCTGCCCATGAATTTTTTGTAATTCCAGAGTTAACCTTTACCAATAATATTGAGAATAATTTCTCAGTAATATTTCCAATACAAATTACCTATAGAAAAGATTTACTAAGCCTTGGATTAAGCATTGGTTTTAAATGGACCAAATTAACCATTATGAAAGCACCAATATGGCTTATTAAACAGCAAATAGCTCAAGGCCTTAGATAGGTTTTACACTCCTAGTAGCCATGAAAGTTTTTATATTGTGCTCTTTTAGATTTCCTTCACTGTTAGTATCCTCATAAATGTCTGTCAAAATAAATCCAGCTTTAAGTTGTCCACCAATTTGTTCGGTTACAGTGTGAGAAAATTCATAACCATCATTTTCTTTCATTACAGAGTCATAATGTTCTTTGTTTGTTAGAGGATTAAAAGGAAGCGTGTATTTAACTGTTTTTTCATCAATATCAAAGATAAAGTTTACACCATTATCTAAACCAGCAAGAAAAGCGCCACCTGTTTTAAGAATTCTGAAACATTCTTTAAATACAGGTTCTACTTTTTCAATGTAAACATTTGATACAGGATGAAAGATTAAATCAAAATAATTATCTTCAAAGGGAAGTTTTTTTGTCATATCATATTTGACAATATCAATCTTATAACCTTCTCTTTCTGCAATTTTTCTTTCGGATTCTAGTTGCTTCTCAGAATAATCTAAAACAGTGCACTCAGCTCCTAAAGCCGAGAAAATAGGCATCTGTTGAGCTCCTCCAGAGGCTAATCCTAGAATTTTAACCCCTTTTAAAGAAGAGGGGAACCAACTATGAGGAACAGTTATTATTGGAGTTAAAACCACATCCCAAATTTTTTCATTTTTAGCTTTTAAAAAAGTTTCATGAGAAATCGGAATGGACCATTCCCAATCTTCACTTACCCAAGAATCGACCACTTTAGAATTAAAATCAGTGTATTTCATTAATAAAGATTAAGTTGAACATAAAATAAAGTCAATCAAAGAGAAAACCGTTTTTATAAAAAAGAGTATCCCTTTTTTTTACATATAAATTTATCTCAGCTTTATTAATTTTTGTTGAACTAAAAAAAGTTATGTAAGAATTTTTATATTTTCCTGTTGAAGCATAGGTACTTCCAAAGTATTCTGTGTTTATTATCTTAACATTTTTTAATTCAAGACAATCAGAGGGTTTTTCTTGACTTAAAAGAACCTTTTCAGGTCTGAAGAATAGCTTTTCAGTTGAATTAAGTTCAATAGTATTCCCTTTACCAATGAAATCAGCAACAAATAAATTTTTTGGCTTGTTATAAATAGTCTCCGGGGTTCCTTCTTGTTGAATTTTACCATCTTTCATTACAATTATTAAATCACTCAAACTTAAAGCTTCCTCTTGGTCATGAGTAACATAAATAGTGGTAAGTTCTGTTTTCTTTTGAATCTTTTTTATTTCTTTTCTTAAATTAGTCCGCAAATTAGCATCTAAAGCACTTAAGGGTTCATCAAGTAATAATAGATCAGGAGAAGAGGCAATTGCTCTTCCAATTGCAATTCTTTGTTTTTCTCCTCCAGAAAGTTCATTAATGTCACGATTTTCGAAACCCTCAAGTCCGACCATGCTTAAAATATTTGTTATTTTCTCATTAATTTCTAGCTTTGATATTTTTTGAATTTTTAAAGGGTAAGATAGGTTTTGTTTAACATTCATGTTGGGAAAGAGAGCATAGTCTTGGAAAACCAATCCAACTTTTCTCTTATACATTTCTAAGGTTGTGATATCTCTTCCATTTAGTATAATTTCACCAGTTTGAATTGGAATTATTCCTGCTATAAGAGAAAGGGTGGTAGTTTTTCCACATCCAGAAGGCCCAAGTAAAGAAACAAGTTTCCCTCCTGCTATTTTAAAATCAAGGTCTAGTTGAAATTGTGGATACGAAGCTTTGATGTTTTTGCAAACAAGTTGATGGTTACTTTGCAAGATTAGTCCTCCCTATGGCTTGAGAAAAATAAAATAATATGAAGCAAATAATAATCAATAAGGAGCCTAAGGCACATGCTCCTTGAAAATAATATGAGTTAATCATTCTATAAATTAGAGTTGGTATTGTAACAAATTTACTATTACTTAAAATTAAAGTTGCATTCATTTCTCCCAGTGAAAGAGAAAATGAGAAGCTTAGGCTTGTTATGATAGCATTTTTAAGTAATGGAAGTTCTACATTAAAGAAAGTTCTAAAAGGAGAATATCCAAATAATTGCGATGCATTAGTCAAGGATGAGGGAATACTACGGTAAATTGGAAGTAGAGACTTAATTGCAAATGGCAAGATAATTACCGTATGAGCTAGAACAATCAAAAAAAAGAAAAAATTTGAATTAAAATATCTTCCAATTATTAAATATCCCAATCCAATAATTACAGAACTTACTGCCATTGGGAGCATTACAAGTAATTCGGTAAAAAAAGAGGATTTGTGTTTTATCCCAATACATAGACCTAAGGCTAGAATGGTAGAGGTAATACTGGATACAAAAGCAAGAATAAGACTATTTATTATTGCTTGAGTAGAAGAAGAAATTATTCTTACCGATTGATTAGGCAGGAAAATTTCTTTGTAACTGTTAAAAGTAAAGCTCTTTATTTGATCTGCTCTTGAAGATGCAGTTATAAAACTCCTAGCAAAAATTGAAATAATGGGCGCTAAAATAAAAAATAATAAAAGAACGATATAGAAAATAATAAGAATTTTTTTTAATTTTGAAGAAGTTGTTTTTTTTATATTAGAAGGTCTTAATAAAACCTCCTGATTTGTTGCCTTTTTTTGAAAATGAAGATAAATAATAAGAAGAAGCATTGAAACAATTAAGGAAAAAATGCTTAACGAAGCAGCTCCGCCAATATCCATTCTACGCTTTGCCAAATTATAAATTTCGACTTCTATTGTCGTAAATTTTGGTCCTCCTCCTAAAACCAAAATAATAGCAAAACTTGTAAAGCAGTAAAGAAAAATTAAAGAACAGGAAGAAATAATAGAAGGCATTAATCTTGGTAAAGTAATTTTAAAAAAAGTTTTAATTGGTTTTGAACCCAAAGTTGCAGCAGCCTTTTCAGGGTGATCACTTAAAAGTTCCCATTGATTTGAAACAAAATTAATTATGATTGGGAAATTATAAAAGGAATGTGCCAGTAAAACAGCAGTAAAGGAATATAATATTTTTAAAGGAGGATTTGAAAGATGGAAAATACTCATAAGTAAGTTATTAAGAAATCCATTGTTTCCATAGAATATTACAAAGCCTAAAACAACCAGAATTGATGGGAGTATAAAAGGAATTGTACATAAAGATCGAAAAGCTTTTTTCCCTCTAAAATTAAATTTTGCTAGAAGATAAGCACCTGGAAATCCTATTATTAGGCTTAACAAGGTGCTCAAAAAAGCCTGCTTAACTGTAAAAGCCATAACCCTAAGATTGTAGGAATCCAGTAAACAGGCAATTATTTGCTGAAAAGAAAAATGCCCCTCTACTATAAAAGCTTTTGATAAAGTTCCTGTAAGTGGAATCAAAAATAAAAGAATTAGTATTACCATAGCAGGAAGAGAGCTAATTTTATAGAAAAGGTCTTTTTTTTTCATATTTATTCAGTCATAGCTAAAGCCCAGTCTTTAAGCCATTTGTCCAAATTCTCTTCAATATATTTTTTGTCGAGTTGGAAAAGTTTTACTGGTCTATCTGCATAGTTGAATGCTTCTGGAAGAATAGTATCTGCATTAGCTGGTAACATACTATTTGCTGTTGCTATATCAACTTGAGCTTCATTTAAGATAAAGCTCATGAACTGTTGTGCTTGGTCTTGCTTTTTAGATGTCTTTAAAATGCCACCATATTCGGTTAATTTATAATTTCCATCTGTAAAGGGAATGGAGCAATAAGAAGTGGAATCTTCATACATGGCATGGTAAACAGGACTTGTTGTGAATGAAAGAACTATAGGAGCTTCTCCCTCGGTATATAAACCATAAGCAGAAGACCACCCATCAGCAATTGTTAGAGCATTATCTTTCATCATTTTCCACCAATCAAGATAATGTTCTTCCCCAAAAGCACTTATAGTCCAGAGAAGTAAACCCTGTCCTGTACTTGAAGTTCTTGGGTCAATTAGAATAACTTTGTTTTCAAATCTAGAATCTGTTAAGTCTTCTAAACTTTTTGGCCAATCTTTTTTTTCAAGAATATTTGAGTTAACATTAAATGAATAAGCTCCATAATCAAAAGGAACTAAGTTGTTGTCCATTTTTAATGTTGGGGCAAGATTTATTGAAGAATTAACTTTAGAAAATAATGACGAATCAAGGATAGAACTATCTTCTATTCCAATAACAACATCACAAGGTGTTTTATCTCCCTCGCTTTCAATTCTCTGTAGTAACTGTATAGCAGTTCCACAACTAATCATATCAACAGAGATTCCGGTTTTGGAAGTAAAATCTTTTGAAATTTTATTTCCCGGTCCCCATTCACCAACAAAGGAGTCATAAACATAAACTGTAAGATTGTTTGAATCTTCAGTTTCCGATACAGGGTTTCCAACCAAATTAAATAAAAGGAAAACGGTCAGAATAACAAAAAGTAAGCTCTTTTTCATTAGGGCCTCCAAAAAAAATATTCTGCCAAGGGGAAAAAGTCGCTCCCTCCGCCAGTATTAACTGGATCAGGTTTACGGGTTTATTCTCAGGTCTTTTGAGACCACCCCAGGACTTTTACACCTTAAAATTAAAAGAATATTTTGTCAATAAGGGTAATAATTTTATTGTATTTGAATTATTTTGTTGAAATGTTACTCTCTTATAGTTAGTATGAATATATGAAAAACTTATTAACCTGTGTTCAATTAGCTTCTTTAGATAAGGAGGCCATATGTGATTATGGTATTCCTTCTATAATCCTTATTGAGCATGCTGCTTTTGGAGCTTGTTCAATTTTAAAAAAAGAAATAAAAGACTTTGAAAACAAAAATATTTTAATAATATGTGGTAAAGGAAATAATGCAGGAGACGGTTTAGCCCTTGCAAGAAATATTTACTATTTGGGTAATAAAAACATTATCTGTGCTTTAACTGAAGATGAAGGAAGTGAAAGTTTTAATATAGAACTAAATATTTGTAAAAAATTAAATATTAAGCTAATAGAATCAAAAGAAATAGAAAAATATTTTGATAAAACTGAACTAATTATTGATGCACTCTATGGTACAGGTTTTAAACCTCCATTAAGAAAAGAAGGCGAATTATTAATAAAAAAAATAAACGCCTTAAAAGGTAAAACAATTATTAGTCTTGATATTCCTTCAGGCTTAAGTGATACTACATCTTTTTCTGACTTAACAGTTAAGAGTGATATTACCATTACTTTTGGCAAAAATAAAGTTTGTTTTTATCCTTCAGAAAATCGTTCAAAAGTAGGTAAACTATTTTTAGTAAATCCAGGCTTTCCTTTAGAGTTGTTAGATAAATATAATTCAAGAAATTATGTTTATACTTTTTCTGATTTAAATATGAAGAAAATTAAAGATACGGTTTACAAAAATAACCGTGGACATGTTGCAATATTTGTGGGGGACAAAGGCAAATTTGGTGCTAGTATTTTAGCAGGGAAAGCTGCTTTTGAAATGGGATCAGGTTTAGTTACCTTAATAGGGGACATAGCTTGTAAAGAAGATATTAATTTTCCTCAGTTTATGCATGAAGATAAGATTGATAAGGAATCACATTTTTCTTCTATTTTATTTGGAAATGGAAGAATACCCAATAAAGAAAACCAAAAATTACTTGAACAATTATTAGTTTTAGATAAACCTACTGTTTTGGATGCTGGAGCTTTAAGGATGCTTAAAGACCTTGATGAAGAGATATTTAAATTTAGAAAATCAAGTTTAATTTTGACTCCACATCTCGGGGAATTTTCTAGTATGCAAAAAGAAAAACTTCCTGATTATTCCGTTTCTTATGTAGAAAATTGTTTAAAGTTAGCTAATATTTATAATGCAACAATTGTTATAAAAAGCTACATTACTTGGGTTGTTTCAAAGGAAGGTATTTTCATTTATGACAATCCTAATTCCGCTTTAGCAGTAGCGGGAAGTGGAGATGTCCTTTCTGGCTGTATAACTTCTTTTTTGGGGCAGGGAATTGATGATTTGACTTCTTGTTTAAATTCCGTTGCTTTACATAATCAAACGGGATTTGAAATTAATAAAGAGAAAAGCTATTTTGACGCCTTGGAATTAGCCAATTCCCTAGGAAAAACACTGAAGGAGAATATTTAATGGAACTTCAAGTTTATTTATTAACTTTAGTTTATCTTTTGATTGGGTCTTCAATTCTTTTAAGTCAGCGTTATTCTAGTCGTTTTATTTTACTTTTGGACTTACAGAATGTTTATTCCAAAAACAGAAAGATGAAACTAATGTTGGCAATAATTGGAATGGGACTTTTAGCTGGTGAGACTTTTTTCCCAATTCCACCAGGTCCAGTATTTTTAGGGGATTTAGTGGAAATTATTAATCTCTTTTGTCTTTCCTTTTATTATTTTTATTGTTATTTTCAATCTGAAGAAAGTGTTCCAATTGCAGAATATGGAAATAAAGCCAAAGCCAAAATGTTTTTTGGATGGGAAGTATTTGTGGTGGTTATTTTACACTTTCTATTTCCAAGTATTGTTTTAATTTAGGAGATTCTATGGACGAAAGGAAAACTACTGCTGGAGTTCTTGTAAAAAATGGTAGGACTTTTATTGCCAAAAGGATACAAGAAGGTTCAGTAGGGGGCTTATGGGAATTTGTTGGTGGTAAAAATCGCTACGAAGAAACTTTAATAGATACCCTTAAAAGAGAATTTATGGAAGAATTAAATGTGGAAGTCAAAGTAAAAGATAAGATTTGCAGTTATGATTTTGTAAATAAAGAGGTTCTTTATCATTTGAATATTTTCTTTGTAGAGGTTGATTCCTGGGAAAACTTGCGTTTAAGAAATCATAGCGAAGTAGAGTGGGTAAGTTTTGAAGAGCTTTTAAAAAGAGATTTTGTCCCTAGTGACAAAGCTTGTTTTTCAAGAATTATTGAAGCTCTTCAGGCTAAAAAATTTTAATTTTTTAGCTTTGATATAGGATTAACATGAACCATGCAGTGCTTTATATCGGGAAATTCTTTTTCTATTTTTGCATGAACCTTTTCAGCGATACTATGGGCTTCATATAATTTTAGGTTTCCATCACACGAGATTTCTATATCGATGTAGGCTCTATTCCCGAATTTTCTACTTTTTAAATCATCTAATCGGTAAACACCTTTTGTTTCCATAATGCTGGAAGTCAATTTTTTTATTTCTTCTTTGGAACAGGATTCATCTATCATTTTGTCAATGCTATCTTTAAATATATCATAAGCAACTTTTATAATAAAAATACTGATTACTGCAGAAGAAATAGAATCCATTTTAACATAACCCATTCTGGCAAAAAAGATTCCAATTAAACTGGCTACTGATGACAAAGCATCGGAACGATGATGCCAAGCATCTGCCATTAATGCTGAAGAGTTAATTTTTTTTGCATAAAACTTAGTAAATTGATACATTAGCTCTTTTATTACAATAGAAACAAAAGCCATTATAAGGGTTATAAAGGCAGGAATCTGAATAGAAGCCTCTGGTTCCCAGAAAATGGCTTTTATTCCTGTATAACCAATTCCAAGGCCTGTTAAGAATAAAAGTTGAGAAAGAATTATTGAAGCAACACATTCAATTCTTTCATGTCCGTATTGGTGATGAGTGTCTGCTTTCTTACCTGAAAGTCGAATTCCAATTATTACAATTATAGAAGAAACAACGTCACTGGCAGAGTGGACACCATCACTGATAAGAGCAGCACTGTGTCCCAAAAATCCAAAAATAAATTTAGCAAAAGAAAGCACTAAGTTAATTACTATGCTTATAAGACTAACTCTTGTACCGATTTTTGTTCGATCATTTTGTTTCATAATAATTTGCTATATTGTAGTTCCATTTGGAATAATTGCATTTTTATGGATTACAATTATTCCGTCTCTTATGCTGTAACCATCGTAATCCCCATCCAAGCGATCAATATTATCAATTCCTATTCTACAGGTTTCTCCGATTCGGGCATTTTGGTCAATTATTGCTTTCTTTATAACAGTTCCATGACCAATTCCAAGATTTGGAATATCCTTTGTGTTATTAAATTCTTTTTGAGAAGGAGTTTCATAAAAACTAGATCCCATACAATATACGCCATCTAATGAAGCACCGCTTTCAATTATTGTTCTTACACCAATTATAGAATTAACTATAAAAGCGTTTGTAATAATACTTCCTTCACTTGCTAGGGAAGTTGAAAAGGTACAATAATTTACCTTGGTGGCAGGAAGATGTCTTCTATGTGTATAAATTGGCATTTGTTCATTATAGAAATCAAAATGAGGAGTTATACTTGCTAAATCCAAATTTGTTTCATAGAAAGCTTTAATTGTTCCAATGTCGGCCCAAAAACCATCGAAAAGATAAGTAGCTACGGCTCTTGTTTTGGTTGCTTCTGGTATGATTTCTTTTCCAAAATCGGTTTCATCATTATCGAGCACTTCTTCAAGGGTTTTTGCATTGAAAATGTAAATACCCATTGAAGCAATATATTCATTGCTTTCATTTACTTCAAGGTTTAAAGATTCTTTTAAGAATTGAGGTTTAATTTTAAAATCAGAAATATCTATTTCATCTTTAGGCTTTTCCCAGAAATCACAAATCATTCCTTTTTCGTCAGCTTTGATAATTCCAAGTCCTGTTGCTTCCTTTCGACTAATTGGCTTTCCGGCAATAGTAATTTCAGCTTTTGAAGCGATATGTCGTTTAAGCATTATTTCAAAATCCATTCTATATAATTGGTCACCGCTAAGGATAATATAATAATCAGCTTCCTGGTCTCTAAAATGCTTTAAATTTTTCCTAACAGCATCTGCTGTGCCTTGATACCAAGAATTATCATTCAATGTTTGTTCGGCTGCTAATATTTCTACAAAGCCATGACTAAACGTATCAAAAATATAAGTATTTGATATATGGTTATGAAGAGAGGCAGAGTTAAATTGGGTCAAAACATAAATTTGTTTATATCCACTATTAATACAGTTTGAAATTGGGATATCCACTAATCTGTATTTTCCAGCAAAAGGTACAGCCGGTTTTGCTCTATCTTTTGTTAAAGGATACAATCTTGTTCCCTTTCCTCCTCCTAAAATAATTGCTATTACTTTTTTTTCGTCTTTCATTTCTCTCCTTCCTTGGTTATGTTATAAAGTTTGATATATTCCGATGCAGAAGCATTCCAAGAAAAATCAATTTTCATGGCATTTTTTCTGTAAAAATTTAATTTTTCACTTCTAAAGAGCTTTATTGCACTCTTTATGGTATTGAGTAGAACTTTAGGTGTAATTTCATCCATAAGGAAACCTGTTCCACTGTTTGGATGTTGATGTATATCAACTATAGTGTTTGATAAACCTCCAGTATTGTGAGCCAAAACCAAAGTTCCATATCTTTGTGAGAACATTTGATTTAGTCCACATGGTTCGTATCGGCTTGGCATAAGAAAGAAATCTCCTGCCGCTTCAACTTGATGTGCAGTTTCATCACTGAATATAATACTAACTGATAGATTCTCAAAGATTTTCTCTTTTTCTTTTAAGTAATTTTCGTATTCTTTATCTCCAGTTCCAACAATAAGTAATTGAATTGAATTTATGGAAAGTATTTCATCAAGTACTAAAAAAAGTTCTTCAATTCCTTTTTGGCTGGCTAAACGTGTTATCATAACAAATAAAGGAGCATTTTCATCCTGCTTTAAATTGTATTTTTTTTGAATAAGAGCTTTCATTTTCAATTTCCCTGAGAAATCTTCACAGTTATAATGATATTCATTAAATGCGTCAGTTTCAGGATTCCAAGCATTTACATCAATTCCATTCAAAATTCCTGAAAGGCGACTAGAGCGAGCCTGAAGCAAATTATTAAGACCACAACCATATTCTGGGGTTTGAATTTCTCTGGAATAAGATTGAGATACAGTTGAAATCCTGTCGGAAAATGCTATCCCTACTTGCATGAGGTTGATATTTGAGTCCTTAAACATTTCTTTACACCCTGGAATAAGAGAATGTAGCATTTGCATTTTAGGATAAATTCCCTGGTAGGCTAGGTTGTGAATTGTAAAAATAGTTTTAATATTACTATAGTTTTTGTTTTCATTTTTATAGAGAAAATAACTAAATAGTCCTGTTGCCCAATCATGGCAATGTATAATATCAGGAATATAATTTAACTTTTCCATTAAGGCAAATGGAGCTAGATTTAGTAAAGTGTATCTGAAGAAATTATCTTCGTAAGGGGTAAAAGAGGTATCTCCATAAATCCCTTTTCGGTTACAAAATACAGGATGACACAACAAATAATAAGTTACTTTTCCAACTTTTTTTTCACGTATTTGAAGCTTTTCAAAACCACCAAGTACCTTCAACTGGATTTCTGTTTTTAATTTTCCTATTGAATCAGTCCCATAAGAAGGGAGTAAAATTCTGATGTCATTACCTTCTTTTGCTAAAGCAAAAGAAAGGTCTCCAACAACATCAGCCAGTCCTCCTGATTTACTAAAGGGAACTGATTCACTTGTGAGCATTAATACTTTCATGTTCATATTAGAGCATTACTGATGAAATTAAGCAAGGAAAAAAATAAGAAAAATTATTTAAATTCGCCGTATACGTTATCTGTAAGGCTATCAATATACTGTTGCGCATAATGAGCGGCAATAGCCCCATCACTTGCTGCAGTTACAATTTGTCTAAATGGAGTGTTTCTTACATCTCCGGTAGCGTAAAAACCTGGAAGTTTTGTTTGCATGTTTTCATCAGTTAAAATATAACCTTGCTCATCAAATTCAATATCTAAATCTTTTATTAAATTAGTATTTGGAAGAGATCCAATAAAAATAAAAACAGCATCACATGATATTTCAGAAACTTTTTTTGTTGGAATATCTTCAACAGTAATTCCAGTTACCTTTTTGCCATCACCATTTATACTTTTGATTTGAGCTTCCATTAAAGTTTTTATATTTGGGTTCTTTTCAACTAAGCCAACAATTGATTGTTGTGCTCTAAAACGATCTCTTCGATGGATAATTGTTATATCATTTGAAAGTTTAGCAAGAAAAAGTGCTTCTTGGCAGGCACTGTCTCCACCACCAGAAACAAATATCTTTTTGTTTTTAAAAAAAGATCCATCACAAGTTGCGCAGTAACTTACGCCTTTCCCTTGATAATCTTTTTCACCTTTACAGTTAAGTTCTCTATGTTTAGCACCTGTTGCATAAATTATTGTTTTTGAAGAAAAAGAACCTTCCTCAGTATCAACATTAAAAATATCTGATTTTTTGGAAATGCCTGTTACTGTGGTAAAAATCACTTTTGCACCAAAGTCTACCGCGGATTTTTCAAATTTTTCTGCAAGTTCAAAGCCAGAAACCCCTTCGGCAAAACCAGGATAGTTTTCAATATAGTCAATGGTCAAAAGTTGACCACCAGGAGCCATACCTTCTAAGATTCCAACTGATAATCCAGCTCTTGCTGCATAACCGGCAGCACTGAGTCCTGCTGCACCTCCACCAATAATGAGTACATCAAATTCTTTTGCCATAATAGTCTCCATCTTTTTAATTCAACAATATTGATTTAAACCAAAACAGTTAGTTTTGCAAGTGATAGAGTCACTCAAAACTAGTTAGCAGCTTGTTTTATTTTCAATCTATTGATTTCTGCTTCACTTTTTCGAATATAAGTAGGGCCTTGTCCGATATCATCTACTTCATTTTTTGCTTGTTTTTCAAGTGCAAATTCTATTAATAATTGACCATAATTTCTTATTTGACTATCAACTACAATTTCTCCCTTAAAAGAATCTTTAAATTCTTCTAAAAATTTAATAGAATCTTGTCCAGTTAATAATATTTTGGAATAATTTTGTAGCTTTGTTTCAATATCCTTAGCATTGACATCCATTTCTTCAGAAATTTTATTTCCATGGTCATAAATTGCTGTATAAAAACGTTGTTTTCTAGCATCAATAATTGGAAGAATGATTCCTGGATAAAATTCAACAGCTTTTTCTATAAGGTCTAGGGAAGACATTGATACCATTGGTATATTCAATGCTGTACTAATACCTTTAAGTGCTGCCATACCAATTCTAAGTCCTGTAAAAGACCCTGGCCCTCTGGTAAGGGCAAGTAAATTCAAATCTTTAATTTTTATTTCATTTTTTTCACAAGTTTTCTGTATTAAAGGAACAAGACTTACACTATGTCTAAAATCGGCTTTAATAATTGTACTGACAAAGTAATTATCTTTTTTTAAAGCTACCTGAAGGGTATCATCAAAAGTTGTTATTGCAAGAACATTCATTTAAAAATCAACTCCTTTTATTTCAATCTCACGGCTTTGATCTTTGTTAATGGTAATATTAACATAAATTGTGTTTAATGGAAGCATGTCCTGAATTTTTTCACTCCATTCAATTAAACAAATTCCCGAAGAATATAAAAACTCTTCTCCGCCCATCATTTCAAATTCTTCATCTCCCGAAATTCTATAAAGGTCAATATGATACATTTTCATTTTTCCCTCATATTCTTGAACTAGGGTAAAGGTTGGACTAACAATGGGTTCTGTTATTTCTAAACTTAGAGCAATTCCTTTTGCTAAAACGGTTTTTCCTGCTCCTAAATTTCCTCTTAAAGAAACAACGGTTCCACTTTTTAAATTATCACCTAGTTTTTTCCCCAAAGCTAAAGTTTCTTTTACAGTTTTGCAAATTACTTTCATTTATATTTCCCTTAACGTATTCCCATTTTCTTTTGAAGTTTCAAGAAATTCCTCAATTGTTGAATTATCAACAAATTCTTCTTTGATTATTTCCCCTAACTTTTCACCAGTAAGTCCTTCATATTCTTCTATTAAGGCTTTTACTTGAGGGTCATTCTCATCAAGGACTCTTGCTTTTTCTAGATAGTATTTGGCTTTGTCAAATTCTTTATCAGCTAAGTAAAGAAAAGAGAGATTTGCTAAATAAATAACATTTTCTTCATCCAATTCATTAGCTATATTAAGATATTCTTTAGCCAATTCATTTTCTTCAAGTGCCTTACAACATAATGAAAGTTCATTGTAAATTTCACTTCGTCCAAAATCTTTTTCAATGCTAGTCAAAAGACTTTTTTTGGCTTCTTCAAATTTTTGCTGACATCTTAATGCCCAACCCCTTAAAAACCAACCTTCCCAAGCATCAGGGTTATTTTTTTGGAAATTATCAAGGATGCTAATTGCCTTATCAAAGTTTTCTAACATAATTTGATCATAGGCTGAAACAATTGCATTATCATCATCTAAAATTTCTTTCAAATCTGAAACGATTTTTTGAATTTCTGATCTTTGTTTTCCTTCAGGAGCGTTTTCAAGAAAAGAATTAAAATAATCATAAGAAATATCTAAATCTTTGTGACGAAGGTGGTAAGCACCAAGTTCTGCCTTTAAAGAAATGCTTGAAGGATTATATTCAAGACCTTCGTGAAGTGTTGAGAAAAGATTATCATCAGCAATTTCACTTATTTTTAAATTATTTTCTTTTTGGTATTTACTAGCCTGTTTAGCATACATTGTTGCAAGATTTATGTAACTTGTATCGGTATGAGAAAGGTTAATAACTGCTGAAAATAATTGAGTTGCAAATTCAAAATCTTCTGCGTTGCTTCTAGCTATTCCAGCTAATGAAAGGGTTTTGATAGCATCCGGTTGAAGAAAAAGTAATAGCTCTTTGTAATAGGAAAAAGCTTCTTCCAAATTAACTTTATTGAGAGTATCTACATTTTTAAGTTGTTCAACACCTTCAGCTACAACAATAATTAAACCTGCTATAATTGCTTCGGAAGTAATTCCTTTTTCCGGGGAAATCTCTTTATCTGTTAATTGAACGGGTAGGGGGTATTCCTTCAGTATCTTAATATTATTTATTTCTTTATTGTCTTTGATTGTGATAAAAATCACATCCTGATAAATTTTGCTTTTTCTTTTCATATTCTATTCCTGTAAAAAAAATAATACCGTGGTGAGGTTAAATCTCTTGAACCTTTAGTTCAAAAGAAAAGAAGCCAGTGGGGTTAAAAATTCTGTTCCCTTACCCAAGGGAGGGAGCAATGCAGATTAACTATGCCGCTAACAAAATTGTATATTTGAGCAAGAGAAATGTTACCTGTCACCACGGTGTAACTTTCTGTGCTTATGCTAACATGAACTAAAAAAGATTAATAGTAATTTGGGCTAATAAAATATAAAAAAAGGAGCTGAAAACAGCTCCTCCTTTCCTAATTTAAGGAATTAGAAAACATCATCCAAATTTAATTTATCATCCAAATTCTCGGCTTCACCACCAGAAAAATTCTCAGCAGCATCGAATTCAGCTTCAGTTTCAGGATCAATATCGAGCAAACCTTCAATAGAGTTCAAAGTCTCAAGTGAGTTAGAAATACTATCATCGATTAGCTTTTCATCCTGTTTGTAAATATCCGCATAATGCTGGAGCTCTTCATTGTGAACTTTAATTAGTTCAACACTATCTTTCAAATCTAAAATTTCCGCTCTTTGCTTCTCAATAAGAAGTGCAGCTCTTTTAACTCTAATTTCTAATAATTGAACTTTATCATAAGTGGACATAAACTCCCCCCCCTAAAAGATAAGTTTAGTTACCTTTTACCTGCTTAACCAAGGCTGCAAAGGCTACTTTGTCTTCAATGGCCATATTGGATAAAGCTTTTCTGTTTATTTCAACATTTTGTTGTTTTAGATTATGAACAAATGTTGAATAATTCATTCCTTCAGCTTGTACAGCAGCAGAAATTCTTGCAATCCATAGTTTTCTAAATTCTCTTTTACGATTCTTTCTGTCTCTATAGGCGTACTGACCTGCTTTTGCAATAGCGTCTTTTGCAACACGGTTGTTAGTGGATCTTCTTCCAAAATAACCTTTTGCTTGTTTTAAAATCTTTTTCCGTTTATTTTTGTGCTTTGTACCATCAACTGCTCTTGACATATTTCATTACCTCCTAATTTAAGCGTAAGGGAGCATTGTTTTTGCTCTCTTTGCTTCGCTATCGGAAAGAGTATTTGAAGCTCTTAAACTTCTTTTACGTTTAGTACTCTTTTTGGTGAGAATATGACGCAAGCCCTGTCTTTTATAACGGACTTTGCCAGTTCCTGTAACTCTGTAGCGTTTCGCGGCAGATTTTCTTGTTTTCATCTTTGGCATATTAATATCCTTTTTGCTTAGTAAGGAACAAGTTCCCCTTACTTAAGCTTTTATTTTAACTTTTCTAAGAAAAGTTTATTTCTTTTTGTTTTTGGGAGACAAAAGCATTGTCATAGTTCTGCCTTCCATTCTTGGTCTAGCTTCCATGCTGAATTGAACACCCATTTCTGTAATGCTGTCAAGTATTTTGAATAATACATCTCGACCAAGTTCAGTATGTGCAAGTTCTCTTCCTTTAAAACGAATCGTAACCTTACACTTATCGCCACCATTAAGAAAGCTTGCAATTGCCTTAGATTTAGTATTCATGTCATTTGTATCAATCTTAGGTTGCATTCTTACTTCTCTGATTTTAACCACTGCTAATTGCTGATTTCTTTTTTGTTCCTTCAGCTTTTTTTCCAATTCATAGCGGTATTTATCATAATCAAGAATTTTACATACCGGAGGTCTTGCATTTGGAGAAATTTCAATTAAATCTAAATTGTAACTTTCTGCTAATTTAATAGCTTCATATGTGCTCAATACACCTTGTGGTTTACCATCTGAACCAATTACATAAACCTCTGGGCTTCTAATTTTTTGGTTTATTCTTACTTCTCTTTTAGCCAAGCTTACCTCTATTTTTTAATAGTCATTCGTGTTGTTTACTACAACGTTAGAAAATATATCACAAAATCAATTTATTTGTCAAAGTATATAATGAACAAATAAATGAATAATTACAAAAACAAGGGGTCTTTTGACCCCTTGTAAAGTTTTTTTTTAAAAATTATTCAGCATGTCCTGCGCTTCCAAGAACTTCAATGTTCTTTCTTGCATACATTTTTTTCAATTCATCACGTGCTGGTCCAAGATATTTTCTTGGATCAAAAACAGCTGGATTTTCTCTAAGGGTTTTTCTGATCATTGCAGTCATTGCTAATCTACCATCACTATCGATATTGATTTTACATACTGCACTCTTTGAAGCTTTTCTAAGTTGCTCTTCAGGAATTCCAACACTATCTTTAAGTGATCCACCATTTTCATTAATAATCTTAACATATTCCTGAGGAACTGAAGAAGATCCATGAAGAACAATAGGGAAACCTGGGAGTTGTTTTTCAATTTCTTCCAAGATGTCAAAACGAAGTGGAGGTGGAATAAGAATTCCATCTTTATTACGTGTGCACTGTTCTGGAGTGAATTTATTTGCTCCATGACTTGTTCCAATACTAATTGCAAGTGAATCAACACCTGTACGTGAAACAAATTCAATAACATCTTTAGGTTCGGTATAGTGGCTTTTTTCTGCAACTACTTCGTCTTCGATTCCAGCAAGAACTCCAAGTTCTCCTTCAACTGTAACATCAAACTTATGTGCATATTCAACAACTTTTTTTGTTTCAGCAATATTCTCATCAAAAGGAAGAGAAGAACCATCAATCATAACGGAAGAAAATCCATTATCAATACATTCTTTACAAATTTCAAAGTTTGGACCATGATCTAAATGAAGAACAATTGGAATATCGCAACCTAATTCATGGGCAAATTCTGTTGCTCCACGAGCCATATTCCTAAGAAGGTTTATATTTGCGTAATCCCTGGCACCTTTTGAAACCTGAAGGATAACTGGTGATTTAGTTTCGACACAAGCCATGACGATTGCTTGAAGCTGTTCCATATTATTAAAATTATATGCAGGAATAGCATAGCCACCTTTTACGGCCTTTGCGAACATATCTCTGGAATTAACCAGACCTAACTCTTTATAAGAAGTCATAACATCTCCTAGTAATGAAATTTCATTAACACTTGTTATTTTATAAACTAAAAGGTTTTAATGTCAACCCATTTTCAGCTTGACAATGGTTAATAATACGGCTTAGAGTGCCATTATGAGAAAGAGCTTTAGAATACTGGTTATTGTTTTGATTTCCTTGTTTGTTTTAACAGGAATTTTTTTAACAGTTTATTTGACGAGTCCTAAATTCTATTATCTTTGCGAAGAGGATAGCCAATCTCTAAACTTGTCTTTTAAATTATTTTGCTTAAAACACAATTATCGGCTAATTCAATTAAAACTTCCTAACAGTATGTTATTGAATGAAGATCAATTAGAGGTAAAAATCAACGAAATATCCAAAAAAAGTTCTGCAGTTCTTATGAGTCCTTTGGTTACTTATTGTGTTTCAGATATAGGTTTTCAAACTAAGGCCGAAGAAGCTGTTTTTATCGGAATAACGACTAATAAAGAAAATTCTTTTTTTGATTTTTATCTTACTTATTCTGCTGCTGATGGTTGGAATTATGTCAGACGTTTTATAGAAGGAAAGGGGTATAATCCATTTTTTATATATAATGAAGCTACTATTAAGCAGAAAGATGCCTTCGAAAATGAATTAGAAGGAGAAATTCCTGCTTTGAAACTTGAATCTTTTGGTAATCGTTTTATCAGCCAAGTTAAAATCCAGATTAGTGAGAATGGATATGATTTAATTATTTGTCCATATCTTGAGGATGTATCAGAGTTTTTTGATGGAAATCAACAAACCTTGTGGATTGTTGATTCTCTTCTTAAAGATGCAATTAGTAAAAACTGTCTTTTGGGATATCTAGATTATGATTTAAAGTCATCTTTGGAACCTATAATTTCAAATCTTAGGCATGTTAAAGGTGTTGAGATACCATTAAATCGAGTTTTAAAGATTGTTGATTAATTTTTCTTTGTAAAAGGTTGCAAAATTTTTCATTATTTGAATTTTTAGTTCTTCAAGATTTTCTTCCCGTAATTCTGCTGCTTTTTCATAGGTATAAATTATGTTTAAGGGAGTGTTGATTTTTCCTCTTAAAGGAATTGGTGAAAGATAGGGCGAATCAGTTTCAAGAAAAAGTTTATTTGAAGGTATAATTTTTATTGCCTCTTGGATATTTTTAGAATTTTTATAGGTAATATTTCCAGAGAAACTAATGTAATAACCTAAATCTAAAAGAGCCTTTGCTGTAGCCACATCTGAAGAAAAGCAATGTATTATTCCTCTTTTTTTAGGACTATATGTTTTCAAAATATCAATTAAATCATTGTCACTTTCTCGGCTATGAATTATTACCGGTCTGTTTATTTCATCGGCAAGTTCTAATTGTTTAATAAGTAATTCTTGTTGTTTTTCTTTAGTTCCTGCTAAATAGTGATAATCAAGTCCAATTTCTCCAAGTAGTTGAATATTGTTTTCAGTTAGAGTTTTTTCAAGAGTTAGAAGACTGTTTGGAAGATCAAAATCTTTATTATCTAAATTCCAGGGGCCCAATCCAGTAGCAAAAAAGACAGATGGAATGTTTTTTAAATATTTTTTTCTTTCAATTATATCTTCTAGGTTTAAGCAAATGTCAATTCCTCCATAAAAGTTAGAGGTTTGAAGTTTTTTTACCAATTCATCAATATTTATTTTATTTTCTTTTATTCCCATAAGATGAAAATGGGTATCTACAATGTTTTTCATAAACTAGAGTAATATAGCATTTTTCATAATAATTCAATACAAAGAAAATTCTATAATTACAATATAATTTTGGTGATATGAATATTTTTAGAATTACTTTGTAATTTTTAACTAAAAAATGATGAGAAAATTATTAGGTAAGTTATTATCGCTATTAGAGTGCTTAAAAATGTTCCAAGTACGTAATATTCTGAAAATTCAATCTTTTCCACAATTTTTTTATATCTTGCTATTGATTTTGCAGTTAATACAAATCCAATTGCTGCATACTGACCTTGAGTCAACATTAATAATATGATAAATCTTTCAAGTTCTCCAATTAAAGCTCCAGTATTTGGAACACCTTCCTTTTCCTCTTTTATAAAACCACTATATTTTGCAAGTACAATTTTTATTGTTATGCTAGCAGGTTTCATAATAATCAACAAAGCAAGTATAGCAGAAAGTATTTTAAAACCATTAACTTTAAATAAATCAAACAATTTTTTTATAGGATCTAAATAGAAAATATAAAGATTCTTTGAAAGGAATATTGCAAAACCTATAATCACAAATATGTGAATTGCTTGATCTAAAAAATATATACTTACTTCATGTTTTTCTCTATTTTTAATATTTGATTTTATAAAATCAACAATAAAATGTATAAAGGAAATTATAAGAGAATAAATAAAAAGCTTTGGAGTAAATAATGGAACTATCACAATTAGCATTGCTAGAGTATATAGAAGACAGTGCTTAATTAATTTTGGTTTGCATCCAATTTTATTTCTTGCAATCTCATCAGTTTGGAAATAAAAATCACCTAGAAAATGTCCGATTAACAATAGTATCAAGAGGTTGTAATTCATTTTTCTTTTCCTAAATATAGTTCAAAAGATTTGTTTATATTTTCTAATGCTTGAGTGTAAATATTTATATTTGATGATCTTAAACGGCTATTAACGCTAGGTTGCTTTATATTCAATATATGAGCTATTTCTACTTGAGTTTTTTTCTTCTTTATTGCCAAATCAATTACCTTTTTTTGTTTAGTAGTCCAACTAGATTTAAGAACATTACACATTGAAATTGCCGAATTTATTAAGTTGTCTAGGATTATATTATCAGAATGGACAATAATAGATGAAGATCCTTTGTTTTTGTTGGTTAAAGTTTTGGCATCGTTGATTGCAAAGCGTGCATAATGATATGCAGGACCATCTATTAAGGAAGAATCTTTCAAAATAATAGTTGTGTTTATTTCTCCGACACCTATTCCAAACCTCAGTTGATAAGGTGCCATTGCTTCTTCAATCTCTTCAATTATTTTAAAAAGGTCTTTAGAATTTTTTAAAAGTCCTTGAAAGCTATCGCCTAAAGTTATAATAAATTTTGATGCAATATCATCTTTATGGTTTTTATTAATTTGATAAATCATTTTAACATATAACTTTTGCACATCATTTCTGTTATCTATTTTTCTAGAATTAATAATATCACCAATAATTGCAAAATATATTTCTTTTTCTGAATTCATTTTTATTACCCTAATAAAATATTAACATACATATCAAGGTAAAACAAGAATTGGTGCTTAAAAATATAGATTTATAAATCTATAATATGAAAATATAGAATTAAAACCCTATATTTATAATTATAGGGTTGAAATTCTATATTCTCAATTGTAACGAATAATTAAATAGAATAACAAAAACCTGATGTTAATTGGATATCTTTAAGGTCATCACCACTTATATTTGCATAATTATTTATAAGAATAAAATCAATTTGTCCATAAACGTTAAAATTTTTATTACAAGTGTAAGAGGCATGAATGCCTGAAACAAAGGTTCTTGAAACAGCATTTCTAGTATCTTTAGCATCTAAATCAGCATGATTGTCTGTAGGATGAGTTACAGTAGGAGTAGTAGCAGCAGAAGTATCTTCAGTGGCAGCCCAACAAGTATAACAATCTGAGGTTCCGTGTTTCATGAAGAATATATTGCCTTCAACACTCCATTTGCCATAATCTTTTAAACCAGCATTTGCATTAAATACTAGAGCATCACCACCATAGTCGTATCCCAAAAATTCAGGGTCATAATAGCTTGCCCCATGGTTGTTAGTATAATCTCTTATTGCTACAACAAAATTAATTCCATAATCACTTGCATGTTGTATTTTATTATTTTCTTCATCAGCGGCTTCCATATTATCTCTTAAGTACAAGTATGGATTTGTTTTGGCAAATTCTAAACTTGCTTTTCCAGCATAACCTGCAATTTCTTTTGTACCTTTTATTCCACCAAGAAATCCTAATGCAGAGGGGTTGTTATTGTTTTCGTTTGGCAAAAGAAATTCATCTACAAGGGCTTGTCCATAGATGTTAATTCCTTTAACAGGAGTATAATCTGCTTCAAAAGCTATGATGGAATTGGCGTTAGCTCTAATATACAAGTCATGATAAATCCCATGTGGATTAAGAACTCTTAAATCAATACAATTGGTTTCACTTTCATACATTATTTCTTCTGTTAAAACTAAACCTACTTTTTCATGGAATGCTCTAAATTCAAGACGGTGTGCTATAAATGCTCTAATACCATCTTGAATATTCCACTGTGAATTTCCTTGTTGAGGTGTAATACCTGCTGTATTATCATCATCAATATTATTTGATGCAACATCATTAATATACATATTCTGATGTGGGAAAAATGATGTTACAAATGTGTATTTGTAATTATCACTAAAAGTAGTGAATCTTGCCAAATTATGATAATAAAGATTATCACTTACTGTTAAATTTCCTGTTTCGCCACAACCCCAATCCAAGCGATCGCGACCGACTTCAAAACTCCAATAATCACCACCAAAGGCACCAAAAGCTCTATAAGGAATTGCAAAGTCTAAATCTGACGATGTTGAAGGTGAAATCAAAATAATATTGGTTCTAAATTTATCAGTTCCAAATTTTTTAGCCAAAACAGGACTGTTTCCAACTGAAAAATCAGCAAAACTATAAACATGGTCACCTGACCAAGCTTCAAAGTTTAAATCTAAAAACGGCTTATGGAAAATTTTGTCATATACCCAAATATCTCTATTAGCAAAATCCAAATTAGTAGCTGTATAGCCATCAATGTTTGGATGAGCAAAACTTTCTATTGTTGTTTTGAAAGTCCAGTCAAAAGATATTCCTTTACCTTCATAATCCATGTTAACATCAAGCTTATCATTAATGTAATTCATTACTTTTTGATCTGCTTTTGATAAATTAAGGGAATTAATTTTATCAAGCATTAAGTTTAACTCGTTATCAGAATAAGGAGCGGTGTAAGAGGGTTGTGATAAACCATTTTTAACATACAAGTATGAAATAGCTTCATAAGTATCATCATCTAAGCTTCTAATTTTTTGGCCATTATTAGCAGACAAGAGGGGCGAAATTGAAAGTAATGCAATAAGTAAAAAAAGTACAACATTCTTTTTCATATATATCTTCCTTTAATAAATTTTTCCAATTTTATCGTCTTATCAATAAAAAAGAAAGAGGGTAAAAAATATAAAAAACATGTGTTTGGTTGTGGTTTTTTTTTTAATTTTAATGTAAACTAATCAAGCTTTCTTTTTTTTGGAGGACTACAATGAATAACAGAATTGCTATCCCAGCTCTAACTAAAGAGCTTAATGGGGTGTTGATAGATGCCGATACAATTGAGCGTCGCGTAGCAGAACTTGCAGCACAAATTAATACGGATTATAAGGATATAAAACAGCCTCTTATTCTTGTTGGCGTATTAAAAGGATCTTTTATTTTTTTGGCTGATTTATGCCGAAGAATTACAGTTCCACATGTGGTTGATTTTATTTCAGTTTCCAGCTATGGAAAATCCAGTATTACAACTGGCAATGTAAGAATGCTCATGGATACTAGGGAAAACCAAGAAGGTCATCATGTTTTAATCGTAGAAGATATTCTTGACAGTGGTTTTACTTTGGATTATTTAAATCGTAATTTTTCAACCAGAGGGCCTCTTTCTGTTAAAAATATAGTATTATTAGATAAACCTAAACGTCATGTAGTTCCTGTTGAAATCCATTATTTGGGTTTTGAAATTCCTGATGTTTGGGTTGTTGGTTATGGTTTGGATTATGCTGAGAAATTCAGAACCCTTCCATATATTGCTGAGATGAATAAAGTTGAGGAGTAAATAATGAGTGTTTCTTCTATTGTTGGTGGACAGTGGGGTGATGAAGGAAAAGGTAGAATTGTTGACTATCTTGCGCAGAACGCAGATTTGGTTATCCGTTTTCAAGGTGGAGATAATGCAGGACATACTGTAGTTAATGAAATGGGTAAATTTGCCCTTCATATTATTCCATCTGGAATATTTAACGATGAGACCCTTTCTATTGTTGGTGCTGGTACTGTAGTTAATTTTGATACTATGAAACAAGAACTGGAAGATATTCCAAAAGAGTTACACAAAAATCTTTTAATTGATTATAGGGCACATTTGATTTTTCCTTTTCATTGTTTGCTTGATGGAGCCGAAGAGGCGAATAAAGCCGGAAATTGGAAAGTTGGAACTACCAAAAGAGGTATTGGTCCTTGTTATTCAGATAAGGCTTCAAGATGTGGAATCAGAGCAGTAGATATTTTAGATGAAGAAAGATTGAAAACTAGACTAGAAATGCTTCTTCCAAGAAAAAATAGAGATTTAGAATTTTATAACTTAAAAACTTTTACAGTTGAAGAATGTATGGAAATTTGTGCTAGATGGAAAAAAGAATTTGGTTCACAAATTAGAGACACTCTTCCAATTATAAGGGAAGCTGTTGAAGAGAAAAGAAATGTTCTTATGGAAGGACAGCTAGGAATAATGAGAGACCTAGACTGGGGTATTTATCCATATACAACAAGTAGTAATCCAACTAGTGGTGGAGCTTGCAACACTGGAGGTATTTCTCCAAGATCACTTAAACACATCATTGGTGTATTTAAAGCTTACTCTACAAGTGTAGGTGGTGGACCTTTCTGCAGTGAATTATTCGATGACGATGGAGAAAAACTCAGGAAAATTGGTAAAGAATTTGGAGCTACAACTGGTAGACCTAGAAGATGTGGGTGGTTTGATGCTGTAGCAGCAGATTATTCTAATTATCTTAATGGGTTTACGGAAATTGCAATTACCAAACTCGATATCTTAGACAATTTTGATGTAATTAAAGTTTGTACAGGTTATAAAATTGATAATGAAATTTACCACTATCTTCCTGAAACAAGTCTTCAAGAAAGGGCAAAACCTCTCTATGAGGAATTCCCAGGTTGGAAATGTGATACTACCAGTGTTCGCAAATGGGATGATTTGCCAACTAATGCTAAAATTTACATAAAGAGTCTTGGCGAGCTGATTGGTGCTAAGATTAAATATGTTTCTGTTGGACCTGAAAGAGATCAGATAATAGTACTATAATTGGGAGTTTTTATGGATTCATTTTCTTTTGACACTTACATTTCTCCCATGACATGGCGTTATGGGAGTACTCAAATGAGACAGCTTTGGTCTGAAACGTGGAAAAGAAAAACCCTTAGAAGGATTTGGGTTGCTTTAGCTCGTGCCGAATCAAAGGCAGGGCTTGTTACAGAGGCCCAAGTAAAAGAACTGGAATCAAAAGTCAATGATATTGATA
>JBAYZQ010000006.1:0-34624 GCA_041672385.1 Sphaerochaetaceae bacterium
CCATTTGTATGGATCTTCAATTTTGTATTGAACTATCCATTCAATATCAATTATATTTAAATCTCCAGTTAACATTATCGATTCATTAGTATAATCAGTTGACGTATTGGTTCCAAAACTTTGTCCTGAAGCTGTTCTATATCCAAAGGTCATTGTTTGTACAACCTGAGTTGGAACATTATAATTTTTATCGATTCCAAATGGAATTTTTGTTTGAAGGCCCGGTCCTACTGTTTTTTGATATTTTCCCAGTCTAAGTATTACAGACTGTTCTGTCTGATCCACGACAAAGAAGCTGGTTAATATTCCGATTACTACTATCAAGGCAATTACTATTCCCATAATCAGCTTAGGGCTGACATTGACATTTCCTTGTCTTGGAGGTCTAGGATTTGAGTTATTATTATTATCCTCACCTGACGTGTAAAAATTAAAGGCCATGTAGTCTCCTTTTTAAGTTATATGTACAATTTAACTGTTGGAATAGTACTAGTCAAGTTAAATGGAGATAAAAAGCTTAAAATGAGCTCTAGGTTAAATATTTCCGTCAAATTTGAAAAAAAAGGTTGGTATTTTTGATTGAATAAAATTGTTAAGAACAGTATTATTATGGTCATGAAAAAAAAACTAGTTACTAGCGCATTACCTTATGTAAATAATGTGCCTCATTTAGGAAATTTGACACAGGTTCTTTCAGCAGATGTATTTGCAAGGTTCTGTCGCTCAAAAGGATACGATACTTTGTATGTTTGTGGAACTGATGAATATGGAACCGCAACTGAAACTAGAGCCCAAAAAGAGGGTGTGAGCCCAAAAGAACTATGTGATAAGTTTCATGCAATTCATAGAGATATTTATAAGTGGTTTAACATTGGGTTTGATTATTTTGGAAGAACTTCAACACCAAAACAGACTGAAATAGTGCAGGCTATTTTTAAGGAAGTAGACAGTAGAGGTTATATTTTTGAAAAAGAAATTGAACAACTTTATTGTCCAAACTGTAAACGATTCCTTGCTGATAGATATGTCGAAGGAACCTGTCCAAATTGTGGTGCTGAGGGGGCAAGGGGAGACCAATGTGATAATTGTCAAACCTTATTGGAACCTACAGAACTAATAGAACCTTATTGTGTAGTATGTCATACAAAACCAATCATAAAAAAAACTAAACATCTTTATTTAGATTTACCAAAAGCTCTTCCTTTGCTTGAAAAATGGATGAATGAAACTTCCGAAAGAGGTTTTTGGGCTAAAAATGCTGTGCAAATGACAAAAAGCTGGATTCGTGATGGTTTAAAAGAAAGATGTATTACTAGAGATTTGTCTTGGGGAATACCTGTTCCTAAGGAAGGTTATGAAGGTAAAGTTTTTTATGTTTGGTTTGATGCACCAATTGGTTATATTTCAATAACTGCAAATTATACGGAAGATTGGAAATCTTGGTGGCAAAATCCAGAAGAAGTTGAACTGTTTCAGTTTATTGGTAAGGATAATATTCCCTTTCATACTGTAATATTTCCTTCAACTCTTTTGGCTTCAGGTCAGAAATGGACAATGCTATATCATATGTCTTCAACTGAATATTTGAATTATGAAGGTGGAAAGTTCTCAAAAAGTAAGGGAATTGGTATTTTTGGAAATGATGTTCAATCAACTGGACTTGGTCCAGATATCTGGAGATTTTACATGTATTACAATAGACCAGAAAAATCCGACGTTACTTTTACTTGGTCTGACTTTCAAGAGAAAGTAAATGGAGAACTTATTGGAAATCTTTCAAATTTAGTCAATCGTAATTTAACCTTTGTCAAACGTTTTTATGAAGGGAATATAACTTCTGGAGAAATCGACAATGAATTGATGGCTAAGATAAAAGAAAAAGAACTTGAAATTGATGCTAAACTTGAACGAAGTGATGAAAGAGACGGTTTAAGAAGTATTTTTGAACTAAGTAGTATTGGAAATAAAGCTTTTCAAGCTGGTGAACCATGGAAAACAAGAACTGAAGATTCAGAAAAAACTGAAATTCTTTTAAGAACACTTTTGGTTTTAATAAGAGATTTGGGAATTTTAATTGAACCTTACATGCCAGGAACTTCTTCTAAATTGTTATCTTATATTAAAAGAGATAACTATAAATGGACAGATCTTGCTTGTTTCAAAGAAATTGAAGACAGCCATTTTGAGGTGACTGATTTTGATTATTTGTTTACTAAAATTCCAGATGAACTAGTTACAGAATTGAGAGAAAAATTTAGTGGAAGCCAAGAAGAAAGACTTGAAAAAGAAAATAATAACAACCAGGATAAGGTTGACAAGAAGAAATTAAAGGAAAAGATAAAAATGGAAGAAAATACAATAAACGAAAACGAAACAATCGCAGAACAATTTGCACGAAGGGTAACTCTAAAAGTATCAAAAATAGTGGAGGTTGAAAAACATCCTAGAGGTGAATACTTATATATTTTAACTTTGGATACAGGTGAAGAAGAACCAAGAACCATTGTTAGTAGTATTGTACCTTATTATAAAGCTGAAGAACTGTTGAATCAAAATATTGTACTTGTAAGTAATTTGAAACCTGCAAATTTTAGGGGAGTAAAAAGTAAAGGTATGCTATTAGCAGCTTCAGATCCGAATGCTGAAGAACATAGTACTTGTGAAGTTTTGTTTGCAAATGAATTTGAGGTAGGTACTGTTCTTGTTCCAGAGGGCTTAGAAACTCCTGATGAAAAGTGTTATGTAAAAGCAGATGCTTTCTTTAGTATGCCTCTTTACGCTGAAAAAGGAATAATTAAGGTTGATAACCATGTTTTAGGTTTTGAAGGTAAAACTCTTACATCTAAGAAATATCTTAATGGACCTGTGGGATAAAAATGACGTTAGAAAAAATAAAACTGGAAGATTTCAAAGGTGGTCAACATCCTTTTCAAAGTCGTTACTGGGCAGAAGTCAAACGTGGAATGCACTGGTGGAGTCAAGTATTTTCAGTAAAAGATGAATCTTCTAGTTTTCAATTTTTGCTTTTGCTTCGACCTTTCTTAAAAGGTAAGTTTATTTTGGCTTATGTGCCTTTTGCTTTTGAACCTAGTTTTTTTAACAAAGAGGGAAAATTAAAGCAACTATCAGAAGAACTTTGTAAGCTTTTACCCGATAAAGTAATTTCAATTAGGTATGACCTTCCTTTTAATTATTTTGATAATGAATTTTCTTTTAATAATTACAAAAATTTTGCTCATCTTGAGGGGTTAAGTATTCTAAAAGAAAGTGTTCAACCTGAAGGAACAGTAATGATAGATCTTTCAGGTGGATATTCTTCAGTTTCAAAACTATATAGATCACGAGCTCTGCGAACTCTTAAAAAGAATAAAGATAAAGTTTCTATATCAATTTACAATGGGGATGAATCAGAGTTCTTTGATTGGTATGGAATTTATCGAAAAACTGCTGATTTTGATGGGTTTACACCAAGGGAAAAAAATTATTTAAGAGAATTATTATCTCTTGATAAAGGTGATGGCTGTAGCTGTAAGCTTTATATTGCTTGGGTTAAAGGCAAAATCCGTGGTGGTATTATGGTTTTGGGGAATCAAAAATATGGTGTTTATTTATTCGGTGCTTCCACTAAATCCCCTGATTTTAATGTTTCTTATCCTCTTCAAGACTTTGCAATAAAAAAGGCTATTGAAGAGGGGAAAAATTACTATGATTTTTATGGAGTAAATGGTTTAGAGGGAAGAGAGAAACATCTTTTATCTTTGCGACAATTTAAAAAATCTTTCGGTGGAAAGGTTTTATATAGAGTTCCTACTTGTGATTATGTCATTAAAAAACATACTTGGTCTTATTATTCTAAACTTGAATTTCTTCGATTTGTTTTTTCTCGTTCTCATAAATAGTATTAACAGCTTTTTTATACCTATTTCCTCTGTCATATTCATTTGTGAAATATTCAAAAGAAGAGGCACCTGGCGAAAGAAATACTGTTTGGTTTCTTGTGTCTTCATTATGCATTTTTGCTAATTTCCAACAACTTTCTACCGCCTCTTCAATTTCAATATAAGGTCCATAGTATTTAATCTTAAGTTCTTCTAGTAATGGAATTAATTTTTCTCTAGTAAAACTACCTTCAAGTAAATAAATTCCTTGGCTTTTCTTTAGTGCATTAATCATTGGTTCTGGATGAAGATTCTTATCTGTGCCTCCACAAATCAAATAATAAGGCAGGTTTTGAAAGTTATTAAAAATACTAAAGTTTACTGCCATTGGAATTGTAGCTGCACTATCATTCACAAAAATAGTATTTCCTATTAATCTTACAAATTCATTTCTATGGGGAATTCCAGAAAAACTTTTTATGTTTTTAAGAATAACATCCTTTCGAATTTTTAAGGTTTGGCAAACTGTGTAGGCAGGATAATAAATGGGATTCACATCATTTAGTTTTCTAGTTGTATTTTCGATTGATATTATTTTAGACCTGTTTATTTTAAGATATTTGCTAATAACAGGGCGTAATTCATTTGAACTGACTATATTTTTACATTTAAATTTGAGCATAAGAAGTTTGTCATTAAGATAGTCATTTATGTTATTATAGTAGTTTAAATGATCTTCCATTAGATTTGTTATTGTGGCTATTTCAATTTCTGGCAATTTTGATTGCATTCTGTAAACATCTGCAACTTGCCAACTTGACATTTCACATATTAAATATTCTGGTAAAGGTTTTTTGTTTTTTTTGCGATTTTCAAGTTCTTCAAGAATTAAAAAGGCTGAAATTCCCATATTCCCACACTGCATGGACAAATGCCCAGTTTTGTTTAGAATATGGTTTACCATTGCTGCTGTTGTAGTTTTTCCTTTGGTTCCTGTTATTGTAATAAGTTTTATTTTGGAAACAAGAGGTGAGGCAAAAAGAATAGAAAAATCAGTTGCACATTTTTTTGCTAAAGTAAGCAACATATCATCGGCTTTGATGGCAGGATTTTTAATTACCAAATCTGCCCAAATAAAGTCGCTTTCTTGGTGTTCACCACAAGTAGTACTTACACCTAGATTTTCAAAATAGGTGAGACTTTCTCCTAATTGTTCGCGAGAACGCATATCTGTTATTCGAACTTCGTTCCCTCTATTAAGAAAGTATTTAGTTGCGGAAAAACCTCCACCATGGGCACCAAACCCAAAAATTAGTACTTTCAATTCACCCCTCCACCTCAATAACAAAATTTAGGTAAAATAATTACAGAGAAAAACACTAAAATTTACAAAAAAGACTTAAAAAAAGAAAAACCGCCAGAGTCTACTGACGGTTTTCTGCTTAATAGACTATTTTTTGTTTTTGTGTCTATTCATCCTCAATTGCTTTTTCCTCTTGTGGGTAGCAATTTTGTGCTTTTTTCTTTTTCTTCCGCAAGGCACTATTGAGCTCCTTATCCCATAACTAAATTAACCAAAAAATGGTTTTTATGGGTATTGTTTAATTCATTAGTTAAATATTAGTAAATTCATTTAATCTTTTCAAGGTGTATAAGCAAAAATATAGAACAAATTAGAAAAATTTAGAAGTGTTGGGGGAAAAAAGAGACCTTTTGGTTGACTTATTCCAAACAAAAATGATACTTTAAACAGTACCTCTTTATCCGTCGTTGACGGATCAAATATTGTCCGCAAGGAGGAACCCATGAGAGATTATGAGTTCACAGTTATCTTCAATTCTGAAGAAGAAAAAACTGAACAAGGCTTAGCAACACTTACTAAGCTTTTTGAAACTGCTGGTATAGAAATAGCCAAGCAGGAGGATATGGGCGTTAGAACACTCGCTTATATTATCAAAAAACAGGAAAAAGGCCATTACGTCTATTTCGAAATCAAAGCAGATCCTGCAAATTTAGCAGACTTAAACACAAAGCTTTTACTTTGTGAACCTGTAATAAAATTTTTATTCGTAGTAAAATAGAAAACATAAAAAATAGGAGTCTTTATGGCAACTGATATTAATATTGTTGTTCTGGTTGGAAGATTGACAAGGGAAAGTGATTTAAAGTATACGAATTCAGGCACCGCTGTCTGTAAATTTTCATTAGCAGTAAACCGTAGGAAGAGGACGGGTGATAAATGGGAAGATGAAGTAAGCTTTATTGATGTTGTCCTTTGGGGAAAGTCTGCTGAGGCACTTCATCCTTATCTAGATAAGGGAAAACAAGTTTCGATTGCAGGTGAATTACGACAGAGTCGCTGGGAACAGGATGGACTGAGTAGGTCAAAAATTGAAGTTATAGCCAACACGGTTGAACTTCTTGGTGGCCAAGGAAATTCCCAACAATCGGGAAATTCTTACAACTCAAATCAAGGCTCAGCTCGACAATCTAGTTATTCTTCAAAACCAAGAACTGAGGATGCTTCGCAAAATAAAGCACCCGAAAGTAATCAAGAATCTAAAGTTCCATCTTTTAATGGACCAGAGGAATTTGATGATGAAGATATTCCATTTTAATGTACAAGGAGAAATTAAATAATGAGAGATGGTAATGAAGGTGGAAACACCTATAGAGATAAGAAACCAGGAATGAGAAGAAACAATTTCAGGAAGAAAGTTTGTAAATTCTGTGTTCAAAAAACAGAACCTAACTATAAAAGTCCTGATATGCTAAGAAGATATATTACAGAAAGGGGTAACATCCTTCCTGCAAGAATTACAGGATGTTGTGCTAAGCACCAAAGAGCTGTTACAAATGAAATCAAAAAAGCAAGAGTTCTAGCTTATCTTCCATTTGATAAAAAATAAAGGGTAAAAATGGCTGAAACTGAAGATTTCAAAGAACCCGGAAGCGGTAATAATTACATTAAAAGGTATTTGGGTCTTATAATACTTAGTATAGGACTTTCCCGTTTACCTATTGGCAATTTGTTTTTTGTAGTCCCACTTTTGCTTCTTGCTCCAAGGTGTCGAACGAAGAGTCAGGCTTACTTGTCATTTGTTTTTGTTTTTGGAGTGATTTCCATTTTGGCAATTACCGATGTATCAGCAGTTGCTGATACAGACCTTCGTCTATCCTTGGCAGTAGTAACTTCTTGTATTCCAGTAATCCTGTTGGGTACTGGAATGCTTTGGGTTTATGGCAAGGATAAAGGCATAGAAGATTTTTTAAACTATTTTATCAATTGTTTTTTTGTTCTTCTAATCAGTTTAGCTGTTGTTCTTTTTTTCTATTTGAATCCAACAAGGTTTGAAGCGTTAAAACAGGGTTATTCTGAAATGCTTACCTTTGTTGGAATTGATAGTTTGGTGCCTGGTATAGATATAAAGGTTTTGATGGACACCATAGTAAAATATGGAATGCTAGTTTTTTTTGCCTTTGCTATGGGAATTGTAGGATTAAATTTATTTATGTCTGAAATTCTTAGAAACAAAAGAAATGAGGCTTGGAAAAAAAAGATAAGTTTAATCAAATTTCCGCAAGATGCAATTTGGGGGTTTTTAGGCCTTTCTTCATTGCTACTTGTTTCGATATTTGTGGATTATCCAAGATTACTAGATATTATTTTAGTAAATTGTTGGGCTTTTATGGTAATGATGTACGCCCTTCAAGGATTTTCAATTTATGTTTTTAGGATTAAAAAACGAATTGGAGAAGTTGATGTTTTTAGATTGCTCGTCAACCAACTAATTTTTTTAATGATACCAGGTTTAAATATTGTAGTTTTGATAATGTTTCCTTTATTGGGGATATTAGAGAATTGGATAGTATTAAGAAAATTCAATAATAAGGAGATTTAAAAATGAAAATCATTTTAAGTCAAGATGTACCTAACCTCGGAGAAGAGGGAGATGTCTGTGTGGTAAAAAACGGTTATGCTCGTAACTATCTTTTACCCACTGGTGCGGCGGTACTTTACAACAAGACTAATTTAGCCATTGTTGCAAGTAGAGCAAAAGCTATTGATAAACGTAAAGAAGAAAAACGTAACAATAGCGCAACTTTGAAAGAAAAGTTGGACAAAATGACACTTACTCTTGTAGTTTCAGCTGGAGAAAGTGGAAAACTTTTTGGAAGCGTTACAAGCATGATGATTCAGCAAGAATTAGCAAAGCAAGGAATTGAAGTTGAAAAGAAAAGAATTGAAATTGCAACACGTTCAATAAAGACTGTTGGCGAATATTCAGTTCGTATTCACCTTTATGAAAAGGAATTTTCACTTGTTAAACTTGTAATTGAAAGTGAAGCTGAAGTAAAGCGTCAACAAATTGAAGCTCAAAGAGCTGATGATAAAATTAAAGCTGAAAAAGCAGAAGCTGCAAAAAAGCTAGCCGCTGTTGCAAAAGCAAAAGCAAAAGCAGAAGCTAAAGAAGAAGAAGCTAAAGAAGCTGAAGCTGAAGTAGAAACTAAAGTAGAAGCTGAAGAAGTAGTAGCTGAAGAAGTAGTAGCTGAAGAAGCAGTAGCTGAGGAAGCAGTAGCTGAGGAAGAGGTTAAAAAGACCGAAGACCAAGAATAGTCTATATTTTATCGAAGATAAAACTCGGTTTCCGTGTAAAGGAGGCTGAGTTTTTTTCAAAAAGGGAGGTTGTCATGAGTAACTCAGGTTTAAGTGGAGTAGTACCTCCACATGATAGTGATCTGGAACGTGCAGTTCTTGGAGCAATGTTATTAAATAACAAAGCTTTTGACAGTGTTGTTGAAATAATTGATAAAGATGATTTCTATGATACCCCCCATGCCTGTTTGTTTCAGGCAATAATTGATTTCAAGAATGAAAATTCTATGAAAGCGGTTGATTTAATTACAATTACGGAATTTTTGAAGAAAAAAGATTTAATTGACAAATGTGGTGGCATTACCTATATTGCTGAACTTACTTCAAGTGTTCCAACTATTACAAACTCTAAATACTATGCTGAAAGTATCAAAGCTTTTTCTTTAAGAAGAAAAGTTATTGAACTTTCCTCAGAAATGATTGTTGAAGCTTCTAATGAAGTTAATGATATAAAAGATGTACTGGATGAATCTGAACAAAAACTTAGTAAAATAAACAGTGCTAATTCTTCTTCTTATTACTCTCCCGCTGGAAAATATTTTATGAATCTTATCAACGAATATTCTTCTAATGAAAAGAGAAATAATGGTATCTCAACAGGATATGCAAATTTGAATTCTTATATCGGAGGTTTCAGAAATTCCGAATTTTCAATAATTGCCGCTCGTCCAAGTGTTGGTAAAACAGCGTTTGCACTTTCCATTGTCCAAAACATGATAAAAGAAGACGCAAGAGTAGGGTTCTTTTCTTTGGAAATGAGTGCTCAAAGTTTGACTGAAAGAATGCTTAGTATGGAAAGTAAAGTAAATTATTCAATCCTAAGAAACGGCAGAATGGATGAAAATACGTTGAAAAGGGTAATGAATGCAGCAAGTATGCTCTATGAAAAGAAGCTTTGGATTCAAGATATTCCTAATATGAAACTTATGGATATTAGAACTGAGGCTAGAAGAATGGTCAAGGAAGATCATGTTCAAATAATTTTTATTGACTATATTGGATTAATTGAGTCTGGACTAAGTGATAACGTGCCACGACACGAACAAATTGGTCGTGTTTCAAGATCTTTAAAAGCATTAGCTAGAGAGTTACAAATTCCAGTTGTTGTTCTCAGTCAGGTTTCTCGTGATGCTGAAGGCAATGAACCTACCTTGTCACAACTAAGAGATTCTGGATCTATTGAACAAGATGCCGACTTAGTTTTAATGTTACATAAAGATAGAAAATATGACAATTTAGATAAAAGTGCTGAGGCTGAAGAAGAGTACCAGCGTACAAAAAAACAAGCTGTTGATAAAATAAAAGTAATTATTGCCAAACAACGTAACGGAAGTGTTGGATATACAATGATGAGTTTCTTAAGTAGAATTGTAAGATTTGAAGTTTATCAAGAAGAAGTTTAAATTAACCTAATTGCAAAATTAAAATTGTAATTCCTATAAGAACAAAACCAAAAACTTGTACTACGATGTAGGCCTTAGGATTAAAGGTCCGTCCTAAAAAAGTTTCAATTATTCCCATTATTATATAACCACCATCTAAAGCTGGTATTGGAAGAAGGTTTACAAAAGCCAAAGAAATGCTTATTCCTGCTAGAAGGTATAATACAGTTCTAAATCCCATATTAAAATTTTCTGCAAAACCTTTTGTTGTAAGTTCCCCAATTGTTTGACTTGCTGAAAAAGATCCTGATACTGTACCTGTAACTTGTGAATGACGGTTTACTAGATTTAGCAAAGCTTTCATGGTATTGATAAAAATATGGTAAGTTTCCTTAATTGAGGATGAAATAGCTTCTTTTAAAGAATATCCTGGAATAAAGGTTTCTTGAGATTGAAGATTAAAATTCATTTTAACTTTACCCTCAATCTTTTCTGGATAGTAACTTATACTTTTTTTAAGTCCGTCTTTATCAATAACCTTCAAATTAATAAAATCTGGGTTTTTATGACTTATTGAAAGAATATCAAACATATTTGTCACTATATATCCATTTATTTCGGTAATTAGATCTCCTTTTTTTAAACCTGCCTTTTTTTCACTAGAGAAAGGTACTACAGAGTTTACCAAAGGTTCAACAAAAGAGGTTATTCCATATAAACCATTTTGTGGGATAGCTGTATAAATTTGATTACTCGAAGTTGTTTTTATTTGAGACTTAGTTAAAGAACGTTCAGATAATAGTTTTTTGACTTCTTGAAAAGTTGTAACTTTTATTCCATCAATAGATTCAATTATCATTCCACTTTCTAAATTGTTTACTTTCTGACTCGTAGGCTGAGAAAAAAGATTTGGATAATCTTCAGCTAGTATAATTTGGGGTGGATTTGTAAGTATGGTAGTTTGAACAAGAAAAAGAATTAATAAGCAGAAAAAAGCAAAAATTAAATTCATAACTGGACCAAAGAAATAAATCAATAATCTTTTTAAAGGTTGTATGCTGTAAAGAGATCCTTCCTCAACATCTCTAATATAATGTAGTTTTTCTTTTATTGCTCTTTTAATATCATCTTGGCCTTTCATTTTACAGAACCCACCAAAAATCCAAGCACTTATTTGGAAATTAGTACCGCTTCTAGTCATTCTTTTAAAAATAGGAGGACCAAACCCACAACTGAAAGTTTCAATTTCAACTTTAAAAATTTTTGCCATAAAAAAATGACCTAACTCATGAACTATAATCATAAGACTAATACCCATCATTCCAATAATAATGGATGTAAGAGTAGAAAGATTAAGAAGGCTTTTTACCATATTTAAAATGTTTTGGATAGCTTTTCTCCTATTTCCCTAGTTTTACGGTCAATTTCAAAGATATCTTCAAAGGTATCAGTTAGAGTTTGGTTTCCCATCTTTATTAAAGTCTTTTCAACAAGGATAGGAATTTGAAGAAAGTTAATTTCTCCTAAACAAAATTTATTTACTGCTATTTCATTAGCTGCATTAAATACTATTAACGAACCTTTGCTTGAGTTTAAGCATTCAAAACCCAAACGAATCATAGGAAATTTCTTTTGATCCATTGGATAAAATTCCAATTTAATGCCATTCCCCATAAAATCAAAAATTGAAGTAAGAGGGGATAGTTCGTAAGAGAATCCAAAAGCTTTATAAATTGCATTCATAATCGGGAAAACCATGCTAGGTTGAGAAATTTGAGCATAAGTCTGCCCATTTTTCAAATTAACTAGAGAATGGACTTGAGAGGTAGGATTAATTATGGGGACAATTTTATTTGAAGGAAAATCAAAAAGAACTGAAGCTTCTATTATTTCCAAGGCCTTGTTAGCCAAAGTAGCACTGTCAATAGAAATTTTTTTACCCATTTTCCAAGTTGGATGATTAGAAGCTTGAAGTGGAGTAATTCCTTTCAATTGATTTAAAGAAAAATTTCTAAAAGGACCCCCACTAGCTGTAATAAAAAGTTTATCAACCTTATTTCTACCATGAGCCTCTATAAGTTCAGCTAAGCAAGAGTGTTCACTATCAACAGGGAAAATCTTTTTATTATTATTTTTAGCAAGTTCTTTTAAAAGATATCCAGCCATTACTATGCTTTCTTTATTGGCCAAAGCGAGATCTTTTCCAGTAGAAAGAGCAGTAATTGAGCTATTTAGCCCTGCTGTTCCAGCTATTCCATTTAGTACTAAATCAGCTTCAGTACATTTTATCATTTCTTCAATAGAATTAAAAACTTTAATTCCTAAAGCTTTGGCTTTTTGAATATTATCAAAATTGGCTAAAGGGGTAGCAATTGTTTTTACGGAAAACTTTACTGCAATTTCTAAAAGTTTGCTAAAATTAGTATAGGCAGAAAGAGCAACAATATTAATTGGAGCTTTGTCATTTTCAAGAGCCTTAAGAGCAGTTTGACCAATACTTCCTGTACATCCAAGTATAATTATTTTTTTCATAGGCTTGTTAGTACTAAAAATAGATAGAAAAATGGAGTGCTAAAAATAATTGAATCAATGCTATCTAGAACCCCACCTCGACCAGGTACAATACTACCTGAGTCTTTTACTGACGTTGAACGCTTTAAGGTACTTTCAACAAGATCCCCTACATTCGCAGTAAAACTAGTAAAAAGTGCCATTATTGTTCCCATTAAATAACCAATTTCAGGATAGAAAAAATAGACTAAAGCCAAAGAAATAACAATAGAAGAAATATGTCCTCCTATAAAACCAGCTAAACTCTTATGAGGAGAAACTTTTATCAATTTTTTTGAATTTTTTCCTAATGACATTCCCCAAATGTAGGCGAAGATATCATTTGAAAAAACTAATATTAGCATAAACAAAAAATAAAGGGCTGAAGTCTTTGGAAGGTTTATTGAATTAAGTGCCAAAATTCTAATAACATAGGTTATTAAAAAACTTGGGTAAAAAACCATAATTAAAGAATTGCCAATTGCAGAAATAACTGTCTTAAAATTGTCTTTTTCACCTAAGAAAATTTCTTTTGAAAAAAATATTAATAATAAAAAAACAAGATAAAAATCGGTTAGGGGTAAGTTAATATCCAATAAAAGCTGCAAGTAAGTGAAAACAATTAAAAGGGGAGGAAGAAAAGAAAAAAAAGTGTTTTTCTTTATAATTAATCTTTCTAACTCCCTTGTTCCCAATATTGCTGCTATAAAGGCAAGGATTGAAAACCCCAAAAAATTAAATTGTGGTAAAAGTACCAACAAACAAATGACTAAAGGAATCCCAATACTAGTAGTAATAATTCGTTGTATTAAATTTTTTGTCATAATCAACCTTACTTTATTTGGCCAAAACTTCGGTGTCTATTTTTATAAATTTCAAGAATATAATCAATTTCTTTTCCACTCCAATCTGGCCAAAGTTTATCAATACATAAAAATTCAGCATAAGCACTTTCGAATAAAAGGAAATTACTCAAACGGTTTTCTCCGGCACTTCTCACAATTAAATCAACCGGGGGAACTTGTTCATGAAGGTCAAGATTCTTAGTAATGTCATCAATAGTAATAGTTTTGCTGGGATTTTTTTGGATAAATTTATTTGTAGCTCTTACTATTTCATCCTGTCCACCGTAATTTATAGCAAGACTTAAAGTAAGTGCTTTATTATTCTTTGTTTCTTCTACAGTTTTTAATAAAGGAGCTTTTAAAATATCATCAAGAGCATCTATATTTCCCCTTAAAAGAATTTTGATTCCATGTTCATTAAAATTGGAAACTTCAGCTATAAGGCGATTAGTTAAGAGTTTAATTAAATATTCAACTTCTATTTTAGGTCTATTCCAATTTTCCGTAGAAAAAACATAAAGTGTTAAATAATCAATTAAACTCGAGGAAGCATAACAAACAACTTTTCTAGCCGCTTTTAGTCCTTCTAAATGGCCGGTGACTCTAGGAAGATTCCTTGCCTGAGCCCAACGTCCGTTTCCATCCATTATTAAACCAATATGCATTTATATCTCCATTATTTCCTTATCTTTTTCATCAGCTAAGTTGGAAATTTGGTTTACATATTGATCTGTAATTTTTTGAAGTTTGGTTTCTCCATCTTTTTGTTCATCTTCGCTAATTTCATTTTTCTTTTGTAATTTTTTAAGCTCATCCATTCCTTCTCTTCGTACATTTCTTATAGCAATTTTACTCTGTTCAGCTGTATGTTTGGATTGTTTTACAAGGTCTTTTCTTCTTTCTTCTGTTAAAGGTGGAAAATTAATTCTTAATACTTTTCCATCATTACTAGGATTTAGACCTAATTCACTTTTTAATATGGCTTTTTCAATTTCAGAAAGAAGTGATTTATCCCAAGGTTGTATTACTACGAGTCTTGCTTCAGGAACGGAAATAGAAGCAACTTGGCTTAAAGGTGTTTGAGCTCCGTAATATTCAACTTTAATTTTGTCAAATAAAACACTACTTGCTCTTCCTGTCCTAAGATTCATAAACTCAACTTCCAAATTTGAAACCGTTTTCTGCATTTTGTTTTCACAATTATCTAATATCTGTTGCATGTGTTAACCTCCATGAACTATACGTTCATTATAACGAAAAATCAAAAAAAAAAAACCGCTATTTTCCTAAATTTATGCTTTAATCAGGAAAAAGCGGTTATTTATAAAGGTAATCTAAGCTTCACTACCAGCTTTAAAACGGTAATAAGAGGTAATTTTAATTTTTGCTCCTAGTTCCTTGTTAATTTTAGCTAAAAGTTTTTCTGTAGAAAGATTATCTGGGTTGTCAAAAACAAATTCTTGCTGATTTAAACAAATATCTTTGTAATGTTTTGAGAGTTTTCCAGAAACAATTCCTTTTTTGACTTTTTCAGGTTTGTCGAGTTTTTCAACCTGTTTTGTGAAAATCTCAAGCTGATCCTGTTCATATTTTTTTTCTACATCAGTTTTGTCAAGATACATTGGTTCTTGAGCACATACCTGCATAGAACACTGAAAAGCGAAATTTTGGAAATCAGAATTCTCAAAAGCTTCAGTTTTATCAGCTTTGAAAACTGTAATTACTCCAACAGATCCTTTTCCATGAATATAAGTTGAAACATAGCAATCTGAAGGAATATCAATAACAATAAGACGCTTAATTGTCATGTTTTCATTGATTGTTGCAATTAATGCATTAACCATTTCAACAAGGGGTTCTTCTACCTTAGTATAATTTTCGTCAATAGCCTTTTTACAAATATTATCACAAAGTTTTTTAAACTCTGTATTTTCGGCAACAAAATCTGTTTCACAAGAAACTTCTACCATAGCAGCTTTGTTACCCTGTACAAGTATTGCAACTCTACCATTATCAGTAACTCGATCTACACGTTTTGCAACTGCAGCAAGTCCCATTTCTTTAAGGAACTTAGATGCTCCTTCAAAATCACCATTACTTTTAAGGAGGGCTTTCTTGCAGTCCATAATTCCTGCATGAGTTTCTGCCCTCAACTCTTTAATCATTGAAGCAGTAATTTCCATATTAGTTATTCTCCTTGTTTTTCTGTTGTTTCTTCGACTGCTACTGGTGCAACTTCTTCAGCTGGTTTTTCTTCAGTCTTGGTTTCTTCAACATCATCGTCGATATCTTCTTCAATTTCTTCTTCTTCAATTTTCTTTTTCTTAATAACATCAGATTCTAATTTAGAACTTTCATCATTTGGAAGAGATTCAATAATTTTAATCCCACTATCATTGTTTTCAGCATCTAATACTGCATTAGAAACAATTTCAACAAAAAGGCTAATAGCTCTAATTGCATCATCATTTCCAGGAATAGGGAAATTTATATCAGTAGGGTCACAGTTTGTATCAACAACTGCAATTACAGGAATTCCAAGTCTTTTTGCTTCTGCAACTGCTAAAGCTTCTTTTCTTGTATCGATTACAAAAAGTGCTCCTGGAAGGTCAGTCATGTCTTTAATTCCACCAAGGTTCTTTTCAAGTTTAATTTTTTCTTTGGTATATAAAGAAACTTCTTTTTTTGTAAGATTTTCGAAAGTACCATCAACTTCCATTTTTTCAATTTTCTTTAATTTTGCAATTGATTTTTTAATAGTTGTAAAATTTGTAAGCATTCCACCAAGCCATCTGTTATTAACATAAGGCATTGAACACCTTTCGGCTTCTTTTTGAATTGCAAGTTGAGCTTGTTTTTTTGTACCTACAAAAAGAATATCTTTTCCGCCTTGTACTTGTTCTTTGATAGCATTGTAAGCTTCAACAATACAAACAGTGGTTTTCTGTAGATCAATAATATGAATACCGTTTCTTTCTGAATAGATAAAACGAGCCATTTTTGGATTCCATCTTTTAGTTTGATGGCCGAAGTGAACGCCTGACTCTAGCAGGCTCTTCATTGTAACTTCTGAAGACATTTTTAACTCCTGTATCAGTGGATTATAAATAATCCACACCCTTCATTATTTCACACCTTACGGTGGAGATTTGTCATTTAATGGTGTTTAAGCACTTTTTAAATGACATATAATTTATTACAGAAATTTTAATTTATTTCAACTGTTTTAAGCAGTAATTTCATAGGAATTCCTATTACAGTTGCTATATCTCCGTCAATATGGTCTATAAAAGCAGCTGCTCTGCCTTGAATACGGTAACTTCCGGCGGCATTTTCATATTCTTTGGTATCTAAATAATCATTAATTTGTTTATCAGTAAGGTTTTTAAAATAAACTGTTGCTTTATCAAATCCAAAGAATTTTTTATTTTTATATATTAAACAATAACCTGTATAAACAAAATGGTGATTTCCACTGTAAGTTTTTAACATTTGGAAGGCTTGAATTCTAGAATTTGGTTTCCCATAAGGAATATTTTCAAAATAAACAAGCGTATCACAGGTTAAGATAGAAGTTTGCTTAACATCATTAGAAAAAAGATAATTGTCCATTTTTCTACAAGAAAGCATTTGAACAGTTTCTCCTGGGGAAATTGGGGTTAAAATATCTTCATCACTGTCAGTTGGACTTACTATAACTTGAATTCCCGCATTAATAAGAAGTTGTTTTCTTGCAGGAGATGCACTTGCTAGAATAATTTTTGGGATATAATCTTTTAAATAATTACTCATTATTTTCTATTTCCTCCAGGCTTTCATTTAGATTAAACCAATTTTCTTCAGAATCAGAAAGTTCTTTTTCTGTTTCTTCTTTTTCTTTAATTAGTTTGGTTATAATTTCAGCATCACTATAATTTTCAATTTTACCCATTTCTATATTTAGTTTTTCAATCTTAATTCTTGCATTGTCAGCATCTTCTAGAGCTTGCTGGACCTGAATTTCAAGTTTTTGTTTTAGATTTCTTTTTTTCTTTGCTTCTTTATAATCAGTTTCTTGTTTTGGAGTAGTTTCTTTTGAATTTAAAATTTCTGTTTCATTTTCATTTTCAATTTTTCTTTGTTGTTCAAGTTTCCATTTAAAATAGGAATAGTCTCCTTCAAAAGTTTGAGGATCTCCCTCACCTAAATATACAATTTTAGTGGCAAGAGTAGAAAGAAATTCAGAGTCATGGCTTACAAATATTAAAGTCCCCTGATACTTTTTAAGAGCTCTTACCAAGGCTTCTTGGCTATTAATATCAAGATGGTTGGTAGGTTCATCAAGGATTAAAAGGTTTGCAGGCTTTAAAAGAATTTTCAAAAGAGCAAGCCTAGATTTTTCTCCACCACTTAAGATTTGAACCTTTTTATAAATATCATCACCACTAAACAAAAAAGCTCCTAACATACTTCTTAATCGAGGTTGATCACTGGTAGTTCCTGAACTTTCTAATTCTTCGAAAACAGTATTTTCCATTTTTAAGAAGGTTTCATTATCCTGAGCGTAATAACCTATGCTCACTTCAGGGCCAAATCTTAGTTTTCCAGTATAATTAGTATCCATTTTAGCCAAAATTCTTAATAAAGTTGATTTTCCAGTTCCATTTTGACCAGAAATAGCAACCCTTTCTCCCTTATTGATTATTAGAGAAAAATCTTGATAAATTTTGTTTTTATCATAGCTTTTACAAAGATTTTCTATAATTACAACATCATTGGGGCTATGTGGAGCAGGGGGAAAAGAAAAGGTTAATTTACGTAAATGACTTGGAATTACAATTGGTTCAATTTTTTCAAGTTGCTTAATTCTACTTTGAACTTGTTTACTTTTATTGGCCTTATACCTGAATTTCTCAATAAAAACTTCAGTTTTTGCAATTTGTTCTTGTTGTCTTTTAGCTTCATTTTCTAAAGAAAGGAGTTCTTGGTTCCTGGTATTTTCGTATTGGGTGTAATTACCTTTATAATTAGTAAGATGAGAATTAAAAAGTTCAAAAATTTCATTCACAGTTTCATCTAAGAAATATCTGTCATGACAAACTAAAATTAGGCCCCCATTATAGGTTTTAAGATAGTTTTTCAACCAAATTCTTGTTTCTATGTCCAAATAGTTTGTAGGTTCATCTAAAAGAAGGATATCAGGATTTTCGGCTAAGATTTTAGCAAGTGCAATTCGCATTTGATATCCACCACTAAAGCTACTACAAGGTCTTTGTAAATCAGTTTCCTTAAATCCAAGTCCTGTTGAGATTTGACCAATTCTTGCTTTTCTCATATAAAAACCATTTAAAGAAAGGTCTTCATGTAATTGAAGTTGTTCATTTATAATATTTAAGTCATTTGGATTATCTTTCAAAATTTGATCAATTTCTTCCAATCTGGTTACTTTCTCAAGGGATGCTACATAACCTTTTTCAATTTCCTCATAAACAGTATTAGAGGAAAGAATAATATTGCTTTGGGGGAGGTAGGAAACTATCATTTGTTTTGTTTTTGTAATCAAACCAAAATCGGGTTGTATTTGAGAACAGATAATTTTCAATAAGGTGGATTTTCCTTCACCGTTTCCACCTACTAGAGCACATCTAGTTTTGGTGTTTACTGTAAAGTTTATATCTTTTAATAAGTCACGTTCTGCAAAGGCTAAGTTGATATTTTGAACTTGAAGTGTTTTCATTTATTTTTATCGCTTTATGTATATTTATTGAATTAATATGCAAAGTTATAGATATTAAGCTTGATATTAATTTTTATAATCGTTATATTAAATCTAGCACAAGCGTATGTAGTGTTTCAAGTGATAATATTAATATAATGGAGGCTTTAATGCTTTGTTTAACATTAGCAAAAAAGACTATAGAAGAAGATATTGCCGATTTTTGGAAAAATCGTGCTTATATAGGAATCGCTGAAATCAGGCTCGATGCTTTAGATTTTAAAGAGCTTGAAAAAGTTTCTAGCCTTACTAATCAGGTTGATCTTCCTTTGATTCTCACCTGCCGAAGAAAAGCTGATGGTGGTTTTTGGATGGGTACTGAGAAGAAACGAATTCAAATCTTGAAACAAATTCTTGAATTAGGAGATTTTTCATATATAGATATTGAAAGTGATGTTAAAAGGCCCGAGTTTGAGGCCTTTATAAAAAGTAAAAGTATTCAAATTATTAGAAGTTTTCATGATTTTGAAGGTGTGCCTTTGGATCTTTATTCAAAAATAAGTAAACTTGCTTCAAAAGGTGATATTCCTAAGATAGCAGTTACTCCTAAAACAGTTTCTGATTTAATTTTGATTTTTAAAGTTGAAAGTGAATTAGCTTCAATAAAAGAAAAAATTATTATTGGTATGGGACCTATGGGTGTTTGTACCAGAATTCTTTATAAAAAAGTCGGATCTATGCTTTGTTATTGTAGTGATGATGATATGAATTTGGGACTTTTAAGTCCAAGAATTCTAAGTGAGTTGTATAGAGCAGATAGAGTAAATGCTAAAACCCATATTTATGGAGTTATTGGAAATCCAGTTCTTCAATCTGTATCTCCACAAATCCATAATCCAGGATTTCATGCTATTAGATTTAATGCTATATATGTTCCCTTTCTAGTGGATAATGTTCGTGCTTTTTTTCATCTTGCAGAAGTAATTCAAATCTTTGGATTTTCTGTTACTATTCCTCATAAAATAGATGTTTTACCTTATTTAGGTAAAAGTACAAGAGAAGTAAGACTTATTGGAAGCTGTAATACTGTAGTCAGAAAAATGAATTTATGGAAAGGTATTAATACTGACTATTATGGTTTTATTAATCCTCTTCTTCCATATTTTGATTCTGAACAAATTCACGAAGCTGTTGTAATTGGAGCAGGTGGTGCTAGCCGAGCGGTAATTTGGGCTCTAAAAAATCGGGGAGTGAAGATTACAATCTTAAACCGGACAGTAGAAAAGGCCAAGGCTCTTGCATTAGAAACAATGAGCAATTATGATAGTCTCGAAAATGCTGATAAATACAGTGGTAGAAGTGATTTGATTGTTCAAACTACTCCTTTAGGAATGGGTGAAAAAGTAGATTTTGACCCAGCTCCAAAACTAAAGTTTTTAGGAACTGAAATTGTTTATGATTTAATATATAAACCTCATCTAACTAAATTTTTAGAAAGAGCTAATGATTCAGGTTGTATTTTATGTTATGGTATTGATATGCTTGTAGAGCAGGGCAAACTTCAATTTGAAGAATTTACCGGTTACCACTATCCTAGTATTAACATTGTTTTCTAACCAATCAATTCAATAGTATTCATTTTAGAAATAATAATATTTATAACTTTTTCACTTGGAAATAAATTTGCATCAAAAGTTGGTTCACTAATATCCTCATTTATTTTAATTGGTTTAACAACAAAAAATTTACCTTGGTATTTAACCATTAATTTTAAATTCTTATTTTCCATTGCTTTTTGGACCATTTCGATTCTTTTTGCAGTTAAAGTAGAAATTTTTCCTTTAGTTCCACCCTTTTGCAAAAGTACTTTTGCTTGACGAGTAGTAAGAAGTGCACTTTCCTTTGTAGAAGGTCTTAAAATTTTCCAATCTTCGCTGCTAAGTTCTAGCTCATCCTTTATGCTTGCAATATTGTATGTTGAATAAGAAATTTCCTTATTAATTGAATCAATAAGATTGTCTTCAATTTCAATAGGTTTTTTGTCAGAAATATAATCTATATTTTTCATATCTTTTACAAAATTTTCTTGTTCAGATTTAAGTTTGAATAATTCGGGGCTTAAATTTATGCTCTTTGTTAATATTGGAAGCCATTTAGATTTGGATTCACTGTCAAAGATAAAAATGTTTGGTTTAATAATTTTTAATAAGAATGGCTGTAACTTTGGTATTTCAGGAATTACTGTTGTTAAAATATCATCTTGAATTACCAAAACAATTCCTTCATAAAGTTTTGCTCTTTCTTTTTCTTTAATCCAACTATCAAAAGTTTGGCTTAGAAGATTACTGTTTTCCAATTCTGGAAATTCAGTTTTCCACATATCATAATTAATGAATTGTTGTAAACCTTCTTTGGTAATTTCATAGGTAGAGGCGCTGTCCATTTTTATAAGTTGACAAAGAATTCCTATCCAATAGTTTTCGCCAGAAACGTCTCCATAAAACGAAAATTCAGTATTGCTAGTTTCCATTAAGGCGCTTTTATTAAGTTTTTGATAGGAAAAAACCTTTTCATTCAAGGTCCATAACCCTTCGTTTTGTAAAGTGGCTTTATCTATTTCTTTGAAAAAACCAAAGCCAATAAAATCTTTGACTTCGGAAATAATTTTTTCCTGGTCATTCAAAAAAGAAGTTGCATTTATGTAAAAATGATACTTTTCATAAAGAAGGAGCATTAAGGAATAGGCAAACTCTGGAGTAAATTGTCCAATTTTCAAAAGCATTGAAAAATAAAGTTTGTAAAGTTCTGCTTTTCTAGGATCATTATAGAACATCAAAAAAAGAGCAATTTCTTTAGGGGTTTTATCGAGTAAAGCTTTAAAGATTTTAGTATCAATAAAAATTTTTTGCATATTATCTAAATCTTCAACATTATTACTACAAGAGGCAATAAGTTTTTTTTGAAGTTCAACAAGAAATTCCTTGTCTTCAATTTGTGAGAAAGCATTAAAAATTTTAGCTTGAACATTATTACTTTTTAAGGCTTTAGGGGTTTGTTTGGTTATCATACTTGCCAAACCCAGAATGTAATTTGAATTTATGATTGTATCTGGAATTTCAATTGAGGCTAAACTTTCTAGTGGTTTTACTATTTTACCTTCTTCAAGAAGAGATTTTAAATCAAATTTCTTTTTTAGAAATAGAGGAAGAAGAATTGGATTGACGATAAGATTCCCATTTTTGTTTTTTATTAATATTAGACGTTTTAGAAGATTTGTTTCAATTGAAGAATAATAAGATCGCTTTTTTTCAAAACAGTATTGATTTAAAACAGTAGAAAATGGGGAGACTTCATAAACGTAAGTTAAAAGTATTGATTGCTCTTTTGAGAGACCCTCGATTAGGTTGGTTTGAGCTTCTTTATCAAAAAAAAGTGCAAAAAGGTCATTATAAAGTTTTGCTCGAGTATAAGGTGTTTCAACTTTACCCAAATAAAGTTCATAACTAATAAGAAAATCTTTTTCATCCATAAAATTTAGTAATTCAATCAGTTGCTGGCTAGCTTGTTTATTCATGTTTACCTTTCCTCAATCCTGTAACTATAACCTTGTTCTATCAGGAATTTTTGTCTATTTGCTGAATACTCTTCTTCTTTTGTATATTGAGATACTATTGTGTAAAAATAACTTGTTTTATCTTTGGGTCTTAAAATTCTTCCTAGTCTTTGAGCTTCTTCTTGTCTAGATCCAAAAGTTCCTGATACCTGTATTGCTACAGATGCATCTGGAAGGTCGATTGCCATATTTGCAATCTTGGAAACTATTAAAATCTTAATTTCACCAGTTCGAAATTTGTTAAACCATTTTTCTCTAGAAGAATTATTCATACTTCCAGTAATAACGGGAAGTTTTAGTTTCCTTCCAAGTCTATTTAGTTGGTCAAGATACATTCCAATAATCAAAATGTATTCATCTTTATGTTTTTCAAGTAATTGAGAAACAATTTTTAATTTTTCAGGATTACAAGCTGCAATTCTATTTTTAGAGGATAATTTTTCAGCTAAAGCATACTCAAGATTTTCTTTGTGGTTCATTTTGAGTCTTATTTCTGTACAAACTGCCTGAGCAATAAAACCTTTTGATTCTAACTCGCTCCAAGGGACGTCATATCTTTTCGGACCAATGAGACTAAATACATCTTTTTCAAGCCTATCTTCCCTGATTAAGGTTGCAGTCATTCCAACACGATAAATGGACTGAAGATTACATGTATATCTAAAAACAGGAGCAGGTAAAACCTGAACTTCATCAAAGATTATTAAACCCCAATTCCTTTTTTCAAAGAAATCAAGATGATTGAATTCATCTTCTTTTGGTTTTTCAATTATTTTTTTATTATCTTTTTTATTTTCAATTTCATCTTCTTTCTTTTTCTTTTTTCTTTTAGTAAGTATTTGATAAGTGGCAATGGTGATTGGTTTAATTTCTTTGTGTTCACCACTATATTCACCAATGTCACTGGCCTTGACTAATGTTTTCTCAACCAATTCTGTCTTCCATTGCCTAACAGCTAAAATGTTTGGACAAACAATCAAGGTGTCTGTATTAAGTGAACTCATAATTGAAATACCTACTACAGTTTTACCAGCACCACAAGGTAATACTAATGTTCCATATCCAGTTCCAGGTTCAAGATTACCAAGTAAAGCATTACAAGCTTCAATTTGATAGGGTCTTAATTTTAAACTAGGTCGAAGTTTTATTGGAAAAACTGAAAGTGCTTTTAATGGAATTTTATCTTCGATAGGATAATCGAGTTTTATCAAACCAAGTTTTAAATTTCCCCTTTCATTTTTTTTAACCTCAAAAATCCATTTCGTTTTATCCACGCTTAAAAAATACTTCATCAATTTGGAATTGTTTAATATCTGTAAAAAAATCATCTCATCTTTTACTTTAAGATAGTAAGAATCTTTATCTTGGGTAAGTATTAATTTTCCGTAACGACTTGAAATATCAGTAATATAAGCTTTTATTATTTCTTGAATAGGGAATTTACTCCATTTTTCTAAACGATTTAAAATGGTTTCTGGGGAAAGGCCAGCACTGATGGCATTCCAAAGACTCAAATTTGATAGACTATATGTGTGAATAAAATCAGGACTTTTTACAAGTTCTGAGAATGCAATAATATCATCCCTGCAAGCATCATAATTTGGGGAGTTTACTTCAAGAAGTAAAGTTCTATCACTTTGTACTATAAGTGGTTTGTTTTCCATTAATCTAATTTTCTCCTGGTTTTCTTCCGTTTACCATGTAAAGACAGTCTAATAATACTAAAGCAGTCATAGACTCAAGTACCGGAAGGATTCGATAACAAATACAAGGATCATGTCTTCCGGAAAGGCTTAAAGATTTTGTGGATTTCATATCTTTAAGATCGGTAAACTGTTGGGCAACTGAAACTGAAGGGGTAGGTTTTACTGCAACTTCAAAATGAAGCTTTTCACCATCGCTTAATCCCCCTGAAATACCTCCAGAGTGTCCAATTTTGTTGTTTTCACTTCCTAAAAGATTTTCACTAGAAAATCCAGAGCCAAATTCAATTCCTTTTACTGCTCCTATTGACATAATTGCATGGGAAATTAAAGCATCTAATTTGTCAAAAACAGGTTCTCCCAAACCAATGGGAATATTTTCTGCTTCAACTTGAATTCGACCTCCAAGGCTTTCACCCTGATTTTTATAGGTTTGAATTAACTGTTCATATTCTTTCTCTGAAAGGTTTTTCTTTCCCTTTATACTAACAATCTTTGATGAGATTGTAATATTTTGACTTAACAATATTTGCATAGCTATAGCACCTGAAGCAACTCTACAAACAGTCTCTCTTCCACTTGAACGACCACCTCCACGGTAATCTCTATTTTGATAGCGAACTTGGTAAGCTAAATCTGCATGTCCAGGGCGAGCATAATTTTTTATTTTCTCATAGTCTTGGCTTTGTTGATCAGTATTATTAAAAATAATTGTCAAGGGAGTTCCTGTCGTTTTCCCATTGAAAAATCCACTTACAATGTTAAAACTATCACTTTCTTTTCGGCTAGTAGTATTTATCGAATATCCTGGACGTCGCCGATCTAATTGTTGTTGGATAAAAGCGGTGTCAAGGGGGAAATTACTTTGAAGTCCATCTAAAACAACTCCAAGCATAGCTCCATGGGATTCTCCAAAAGTTGTAATTTTTAAAATGTTCCCAAAAGTGTTAAAACTCATTCTACCTCCACATATATTTAACAGTTAATTTCGTCTAAAAAATCAATTATTTGATCCTTATTCATATAATCTTCTAATTGTAGCATATATTGGCAAAAATCTGAATACAGTTTCTCCCTTTTGTTAAATAATATATGAAAACTCTCTTTTATATTGTCTTCTTCCAAAAAAGGAGGGATACCTGTTTTCATTATTCTTGATAAAAGAATAGATTCTGGAACTTTAATAAAAACAGTTTTTAAAATTAAATTTGGAAATTTGTTCGTTTTTAGTAAATTTAGAGAATCTTGATCATCACATATTCCCCCGCCAGTTGCAATTACAGCCTTTCTTTGATTTGAACTTTTATTAAGTTGTTTTAGGATATTTTTTAAAGTCTCATATTCACTTTTCATGAAATATTGCTTTCCAAGAACCTCATAACCTTTGCGAAGGCTTGCATAATCAGCATAGAAAGTCTTTTTCATCTCAATGTCTAAATCAAAAACAATATAGTTCTTCTTTTCTCCAAGTAGTTTGGCGAGAGTTGTTTTACCTGAATGCTTTATACCAAGAATTATTATAACGTCCATTTTAATATTCTTTATAATTAGGTTCTCTACGATTTTTTGCATTTAAATAAGCAGCCTCGTTTCTATTAATTGAAGCGCTATAAAGTTTTGAGCCAAAATTTCTAACAGCATATCTAAAAGAAATAAGTACGAAAAACCAAAGAATTAATACTAACAATAATATATAAGAATAGGTTGGTGTAATATTTTCGATTTGCAAAGTAGAAGAACTAACTTTGCTTATAAGAATTATGGCAGACAGTAAAGAAAAAACAAGGGATAAAAGAAGAGGTAATATCCAAAGCCACCCTTTTCTTGAAAAAAGATATCTTGTACAGATAACTAAAGCAATAAAAGAAAAAAGTAAATTTACAAAAGGTATTACAAAATTAGGCATCTTTACTCCCCGAAAACTTGTATTTCATGCTATCATAAATCTACTGGAATTGGAAGAGGAGTAGTCAAAGTGAATAGTAATTTTGTAAATGAAATAGCTCAAGAAAAATTGAAATCTAGACAAATTCATCGTAAGGAAGATGTTAGAGGAGCTTATTATCGGGATACTACCGCTGTGTTGCATTGTTCAGCATTTAGACGGCTTAAACATAAGACACAGGTTTTCTTTGCTCCTAGCAATGATCATATTTGTACACGAATTGAACATTCTCTTCATGTATCAAGTATTGCTCAAACTATTTGTCATGGACTTAATCTTGACGTAGAACTTGCTGAAGCCATCGGGCTTAGTCATGATTTGGGCCATACCCCATTTGGACATCTTGGCGAAAAAATTATAAGTGACATGATGGAGGAAAAAGGATTGGGAAAATTTGAACATGAAATTAACAGCCTTCGTATTGTTGATTTTATTTCAAAGCTTAATCTAACGTATGCTGTAAGAGATGGAATTGTTTGTCATTGTGGTGAAAAACTTTCACAAAGTATTAAACCTACCAATCAAATTAAAGATCTTGGTAAGATTAAAACAAAGTCAAATCTTATTCCTTCAACTTGGGAGGGATGTGTTGTTAGGTTTTCAGACCAAGTTGCTTATCTCGGGCGTGATTGGGAAGATGCAGTTCGATTAAATATCATTGAACCAAATTCAATTCCCAAACAAATTTCTGAAGTTTTAGGAAGTAATAATGCTGAAATAATTAATACACTTGTTACTGATATTATTGATAATTCAGATGGCATAAAAGGTATTTCTTTCAGTAATGAAGTTTATGAGGCATTAAAGGAGATGATGAGCTTTAATTATAAAGAGATTTATAAAAGTGAAATATTGGCCGGTTATTCAAGATATTTTGAGCGTTTAATACATCTGGTATATGATTATTTAGATGATTTACTGACAACTTATGGAATGAATAGAGGAGGGTATCTTAAGGAAAAAAACATGTTAGCTACAGCTTTTTACAATAATCTTGCACAAAAAAGGGAAGATTATATTGAACATGATGGTTCTTTAGATAAACTTGTTTTTGATTACATTGCCGGCATGAGTGATAATTTCTGTTTGGATTGTGTCAATGAGATTTTAATACCTAATCACATAAATGATTCCATTGAACTATCTTTAACGGGAAAATGGTTTGATGCCCCAAAAAAATAGTTAATCTACTTCTTTCGCCAAACGTTCGATTTCCTGTGTAAATTGAGCTACATCATCATAAGCTCGATAAACAGAGGCAAAACGAACGTAGGCGACTTTATCAACTTTGTAAATTTCTTTTAAAGCTTGTTCCCCAATTGCAGTACTGGTAATAATTCTTTCTGGGCCTGCTTTTTTACGAATAGCACGTTCAATATTATTAACAAGTATTTCTATGGTTTTAGGTTCAATTCTACGTTTGTCAGTACAAATCTTAATACCTCTTTCGAGTTTTTTAAGATCAAAAGGTTCATACTGGTTATTTTTCTTATGAACTGTTAAAGGCTTTTCTTCAACTTTTTCATAGCTTGTAAAGCGAAATCCGCAATCTAGACACTCCCGCCTTCGTCTTATAGAAGTATTATCAGAGGATGCCCTAGAATCCAAAACTCTATCATTAGTTCCCCCGCAATTTGGACATTTCATAGATTCTCCTTTTTTTTATTATATAATAAATTATTAAAAAAATAAACATTAAGAATAAAAGATAAAAAATTATTAATCTACTTTCTAAATAAAACATTTTAGTATTGAATAGTTACAATACTGTTGCTATAATAACACAAAGTGAGGAATATATGAAAGGTTCTATAAGTGATCAAGTGAAAATAATTGTGGATAAATCACCTGTAATTAAGGAGATGTTGGTTAAGAATCTATTAAATTGTTCAAATTATGCCAAAATAATAATTAAAAACATAAAGGGAGATTCAGAAATAACTGAGAGTTCAGTAATAATGGCTTTAAGACGTTATGCTCTAGAAATTAAAAAAACAAAGAATAATGAGGAATTTAAGAATTTAAAATATCAAATTACAATACATACCGGAATTATAGATATAAATCTTTATAAAAATGAAGAAGTTTTTAAAAAGTTAGTTGCTTTGTTCCCTTCCTTATCGACAAAGAGAGGAAATTTTATTAATCTCGTCGTTGGTACAAATGAATTTAGTGTAATTTTTAGCGAAAACTATAAAGATGATGTTTTAAAAATTGTCAGTGATAGTCATGTTATTCATTTTGGAGAGGATTTAGTTGCATTTACTTTGGTTTTTACCGGAAAATTTATGCAGACTCCTGGAATTATATATGAAATTGCCCGTCGGATGGCTTGGGATGGAATTAACGTATATGAAATTGTTTCCACTCTTAACGAGCTAACATTTGTAGTTGGTAAAAATGATTCTCTAGTTACCTATGAAGTGATTCAGAGTTTTAATTTTCAGGAAGAAAACTATTAGATTGAGGTGTTTATGAATGAATTATTATGGATTCTTATGCTGGTTCTTAATTTCGGTGCAATAATGTTTGCTTTTCGAAAATGGGGAAAGGTAGGATTAATGGTTTGGGTTCCTATTTCGGTAATAATTGCAAATATCCAAGTTACCAAAACGATTGAACTTTTTGGAATGGAAGCCACCCTAGGTAATATTGTTTATGCAACTAGTTTTCTTGCAACTGATATTTTAAGTGAGTTTTATTCTGATAAAGAAGCCAAGAAAAGCATTAAGTTTGGTTTCTTTTCTTTAATAATTATGACTGTAATGATGCAAATGGCACTGTTCTTTAAACCTGCGCCTAGTGATATGGTTCAATCCAGTTTGAGGACTGTTTTTTCACTTATGCCTAGGATTGTAGCTGGGAGTTTGTTAGCATTCTTTTTAAGCAGTTATCATGATATTTGGGCTTATAGACATTGGAAAAATCTTAATAAGCCTCTTTTTTTGAGGAATAATCTAAGTACTTTAGTAAGCCAACTAATTGATACAACAGTATTCTCCTTGATTGCTTTTTATGGAGTTTTCACGGGAAAGGTGCTACTAGAAATTATGTTTTCAACCCTTGTGTTTAAGTGGATTGTCGCAATTTGTGATACTCCAATGATTTATCTTGCAAGAAAATGGGTAAGTGATGGTAAAATTAAGGAGATAAGTATCAATTAATGAAAAAGTTACTTAATTATTTGACTTCATCAAGTTTATACAAAGACTTTTTAAAAAACCCAAGAAGTAACTTTAGGGCTATGAAACTTGAAAATTTAAGCTTATGTGGAATGTTAAAACTGTTTTATTTATCTAAGAAAATTGATGGTTTGATTTTTGCAATTTGTCCAACTGAAGAATCAGCTAAGTCCCTTTATAATGATTCCAAAATTTTTTTTGATGAAAATGTTACAATATTTCTTCCAACAAGCGGGAGGGTTTTATATTCAGATCAAAATGGAAATTCTAATGAATTCGAAAGAATTGAAGCACTTTCCCAAATTCTTAAAGCAGATAGTGGAGTAGTTTTTACCAGTCTAAGAGCTTTTATTACAAAGCTTCCAGCTCCTGATTCAGTCAAAACTCTAACTCTTACTCTTAGGGTTGGAGATGATTTTGATAGTACTCGAATTAGTAATAGACTTGTTTTAGGTAAATATTATAGAACTAATTATACTTCAATGGAAAAGGATTTTTCGGTTAAAGGTGAAGTTTTAGATATCTTTCCCCCTTCAAGTAAATATCCCGTAAGAGTTTATAGTGCTTGGGATCAAATTGAGAAAATTGTTTATTATGATGGGTTGACTCAGAAAACCATTAAAACCCTTGGTCATATTGATATTCCTCTTGCTTTATCTAAAGAAGAGGAAAACGCTGATAGCTTTATTGATAGTTATTTAACAGGCAAAGAGTTTTTCTGTTTTGATGGAGATGTAAGATTAAAAAATAGTTTTAAGGCTTTAAATAATGAAGCTAAAGCTCTATACCGAAAAAACTGGACAAGTGATCGTCAAATAGAAAGACCTTCAGAAGTATTGATGGATTTTAATAAATTTTTTGAAGAATCAGACAAAAGTTTAAAAATCCTAGATTTAGATGATAAGAAAGGTGCTATTTATAGTTTTGATGTTGATGGTCCAAGGTCATATTTTGGGAATTTTACTCTTTTTAAAGCCGATTTAGAAGGTTTATTTAATAATGGTTGGGATGTTAGTATTTTTTCTTCAAGTAAAGTTCAAGGAGATAGAATAAAGCAACTTTTACTAGATTTTGACAAAATACGCTATTTTGTAGGTACAGTTTCTGAAGGTTTCAGTTTGAGCAGAGACCGTTTTCTTGTATTGAATGATAATGAAATTTTTGGAAGAAGAAAACAACTTATTAAAACCTTAAGTAATGTTGTTTCTTCTCCTTTGGACAGTTTTGTAGATTTGAATGAAGGTGATTTCGTTGTACATATAAACTATGGTATTGGAAAATTTGTTAAAATCGATCGATTACGACAAAGAGATTATATTAAAATCCAATATGCTGATGATGAGACACTTTATGTTCCAATAGAACAGGCAAATTTAGTTCAGCGTTATATTGGAAGTGCTGGAAATGCCCCAAGGCTAGATAGGCTTGGAAGTAAAGGTTGGGAAAAGAAAAAAGCCAAGGCAAAGCACAATGCTGAAAATTTAGCAAAAAGTCTCATAGAGCTTTATGCAAGAAGAAAAAATAGCATAGGTTTTACTTATTTACCTGATAATGATTGGCAATTGAGTTTTGAGGCTCTTTTTCCTTATGAAGAAACTGAAGACCAACTTAGATGTATTGATGAAATAAAGATGGATATGGAAAGTTCAAAAGTCATGGACCGCCTTGTTTGTGGAGATGTTGGATTTGGAAAAACTGAGGTTGCCTTTAGAGCTGCCTTTAAGGCTGTTATGGGAGGAAAACAAGTAGCATTCTTAGCTCCTACAACAATTTTGAGTGAACAGCATTATAACAACTTTTTAAATCGAATTGAACGATTTCCCATAAAAGCCGCTTGTCTTTCGCGACTTGTATCTAAGAAGGATCAAAAAGAAATTTTATCAGATCTTAAAAAAGGAAAAATTGATGTTCTTTTTGGAACTCATAGAATAATTCAAAAAGATATTTGTTTTAATAACTTAGGTCTTTTGGTTGTTGATGAGGAACAACGGTTTGGGGTCAAAGATAAAGAAAGAATTAAGTCTTTGAAAGCAAATATTGATTGCCTAAGTCTTAGTGCAACTCCTATCCCAAGAACACTTTATATGTCTTTGTTAAAAATAAGAGATATGAGTATTCTTTCAAGTGCTCCTGTTGCTCGACAGGCTATCCAAACTGAAATTGAAGAATTTAATATGGATACAATAGTAAATGCAATAAGAAAAGAAACAGATAGAGGAGGCCAAGTTTTTTATCTTCATAACAGAATAGAAACTTTAGAAGAGGTTGTAAGTTTGCTTTCTTCTAAATTGCCCGATCTTGTGATTGAAAGGGCTCATGGGCAAATGTCTCCAGATTATCTTGAGGATACAATGAGACGATTTATCCATGAAGGAATTCATGTTCTTGTTGCAACAACTATTATTGAAAATGGAATTGATATTCCTAATGTAAATACTATTATTATTGACCGCGCTGATAGATATGGGACTAGCCAACTTTATCAGCTTAGAGGAAGGGTTGGCCGATCAGATGTTCAGTCTTATGCCTATCTTTTATATCCAAAAGGTAAGGTCTTAAGTGAGATAGCTTTAAAAAGATTAAAAATAATTGGAGATAATACCAGCCTAGGTTCGGGATTTAAAGTTGCCATGAAAGATTTGGAACTGAGAGGAGCTGGGAATCTTATTGGTCGAGAACAAAGTGGACAACTATCCTCTGTTGGATTAGATATGTATATAAGATTGCTGGATGAAGCTATTAGTGATCTTCAAGCCAATGAAAAAGAAAAACCAAAGAAAGACGTATTATTTGAACTTGATTACTCAGGGTTTATTCCCGATAGTTATATTTCAGAACCTAGTAGTAAATTCGAGATTTACAAGAAAATTGCTGGAATAACACAGTCTTATGAATTGGACAGCCTTATAAGTGAGATTGAAAATCGTTTTGGAACAATACCAGAGGAAGTATTAAACTTACTTTATATCGCTGAATTAAAAATTCTTTGTAGAAAACTTGATATTTACCATCTTAAAGAAAGGCAGGGTAAGGTTATTGTTGAATTTAGTAAAATTGCAAGTCTTTCAATTGATAAGCTAATTGAATTGGTAAGAACTAGTAATGGTTCAGTTAAACTAGATCCAAATCGTCCTACATACCTTGAGATGGTTACAAATGCGATAAGTTTAAAGGATAAGTCATTGTTTATTCTTGAAAAGTTACAAAGAATTGCGCCTTAATTTTTTTTATCATACCAGAATTCATAAATCTTATGATTCTTACTTATTCCTTTTTTCTCAAATCCAGTTGTTGGACGCCATGATATTTTAACCTCTTTTTCATTTTTAAAGGGGTTGTTAAGATTTGGATTGGAAGAAAAAACTTGTTTCATTTGAATAGCATAATCTTCCCAGTCAGTAACTGTGTAAATGTAACCCGAAGGTTTTAGTTTTTTTACTAGGAGCTTTACAAACTCATCGTTAATTATTCTTCTCTTATTTTGCCTTTTTTTTTGCCACGGATCAGGAAAAAAAATATGAAAACCGGAGATTGAGTTGTCAAGAATAAGGTTTTCAATGGCTTCTACGGCATTAAAACGCATTAAACGAATATTTGTTAGTTTTTCTTCTTCTATTTTTTTTAACGTTTTTGAAAAACCAAAAAGAAAGACTTCAAAGGCTATATAATTAATATTAGGATTTTCTTTGGCAATTTTTATAGTACTATCTCCCATTCCAAAACCAATTTCAATTACTACAGGAGCCGGTGAGAAGAAAATCTTATTAAAATCTAAATAATCATTACTCCAAGTTAAGCAATCTTTATAAAAATATTTTCTAAGAGCTTCAAATTGACTTGGTCTCAATCGTTGTCCCCTTAGTACAAAACTTTTTACGGGACGATTTTCTCCAGTTTTAGGAATTTCAATATGGTTTAACTCTGGGATTTCTATAAATAATTGTTCAAGTTCTGTTTTTTCGATTATTGGTTCTTTCATTTTCTTTCCTTTGATTTCTAAGAATATAGTAAAGATTAAAAAAAAAGTCCATTCATTATAAAACGAATGGACTTGAATCAAAAGGTAAGATTATTCTGATTCTTTTTCAGCCTTAGCAGCTTTTATAATATCGTCTGCCATTTTCCCGCTAAGGGTTTCATAATGGTCAAAGTCCAATTCAAAAGAACCTGTACCACTTGTCATACTCTTAAGGTCAATTGCATAGTTAAGCATTTCACTTTGAGGAACCTCAGCTTTCACTTCAAGAAGGTCTCCTCCAATATCTTCTTGTCCCTGAACCCTTCCACGTTTACTAGAAAGATCACTAAGAATATCACCAAGATATTCATTTTCAATATAAACACTTAGCGTCATATAAGGTTCAAGAAGCACTGGACCTGCCTTTTCAATAGCTATTTTTAATGCTCCTTTTGCAGCAAGTTTAAAGGCCATTTCTGAAGAATCTACAGGGTGTTCTTTTCCATCAATAAGTGTAATTGAAATATCAACCATAGGATATCCAGCTAAGACCCCTTCTACCATTGCTTCATGAAAACCTTTTTCAATTCCAGGAATGTAACCTTTTGAGACGTTTCCACCTTTAACAGCATTTCTGAAGGCGTACATTTCACCTCTTTCTAAAGGTTCAATTTCAATGAGGACTTTTCCGTACTGTCCATGTCCACCTGACTGTTTCTTATGGGCATACTCTGCAATTCCACTTTTTTTGGTTATGGTTTCACGGAAAGCAACTTTTGGAAGCTCAGTATTAATATTTATTTTTTGTTTATCTTTGATTTTATCCAAAACCATATTAATGTGAAGTTCCCCCATTCCTGAAACTACTGATTGTTTTGTTTCTTCATTAAAAGATAATTGGAATGTTAAATCTTCTTCAGTAATTTTATGAAGTGAGTCATTCATTTTATCTTCACTCTTTTTATCTCCCGCAGAAATCGCCAAAGCATAAACTGGAGTAGGAAATTGTACAGGAAGGAAAGTATATTTCATTTCAGAAGAACCTAGAAGTGAACAGTTTGTTGCAGCGCTATTGCTTTTTGCAATAATACCAATGTCTCCGGCACAAAGCATGTCAGTTTCAATTAGTTTTTTTCCTACTGCACGGTAAAGTTTTCCAGGTCTTTCTTTTCGTCCCATTGTTGGGTTTGATAATTCTGTATCTCCAGTAAGGGTT
>JBAYZQ010000007.1:0-32814 GCA_041672385.1 Sphaerochaetaceae bacterium
CCCATGGATCTCTCCTTATTGGTGGTTGTAAACTTAATATTAACAGAGTTTTGTGGGACTTTCTTTATATTTTTTCGTGGACACTTTATCTTACTCTTCACAGCTATTATTATATATATATAAGTGATTTGACACTTAAAATATTCTGATATAGAATAATAGAATATTTATCTATGGGAGATTATATGTCTGATTATATGGAAGGTACTGGTATTCAATATCATTTGAGAATAAAAAAAGGGGACGTAGGACGGTACGTAATTTTACCCGGTGACCCAAAACGGTGTAAATTGATTGCAGATTATTTTGATAACCCAGTGTTCATTAGTGATTCAAGGGAGTTTGTTACCTACACAGGGACTTTAGATGGTGAGAAGGTTAGTGTCACTTCAACCGGAATTGGTGGACCTTCTGCTTCTATTGCATTACAGGAGCTTTATAACTGTGGTGCTGATACTTTTATAAGGATGGGTACTTGTGGTGGCATTGACCTTAAAGTAAAGGGTGGTGATATTGTCATTGCTACTGGAGCGATTAGGAATGAAGGCACTAGTCGTGAATATGCGCCAATTGAATTCCCCGCAGTCGCTAATTTTGAAGTAGTTTTGGCTTTAAAAAAAGCAGCCGAAAAACTTAACAAAGTTCATCATCTTGGAATAGTTCAGTGTAAAGATTCTTTTTATGGACAACATGAACCAGAAAAGATGCCTGTAAGTTATGAGCTAACTAATAAATGGGAAGCTTGGAAAAGACTTGGGGTTTTGGCAAGTGAAATGGAAAGTGCTGCTTTGTTTACGGTAGCAAGCTATCTTGGAGTAAGATGTGGAAGTGAGTTTTTTGTCGTTGGAAATCAAGAAAGGGAAAAACTTAACATGGATAACCCAATTTTGCATGATACTGATAGTGCTATTCAAGTAGCAATCGAAGGAATTCGAAATCTTATTAAAATGGACAAAAAAAGAAAATAAAGGCAAACTTTTAATTATAAAGTTTAGTTTTATCTGTATTTTTTAAGTAAAAATCAAGTCTAGAACTTAAATCTTTCTCTAAAGTTTTTTCTTCTACTTCAAATTGAAAAGCTTCCAGGCCGGTTTTTTCATAATCTTCCTGTAATTTTTTACAAGAATGCAGATTTAAATCAAGTTTGAAACGTTCATTTACAATATCATTTTCGGGTAGTTTGCTCTTAAAAAAATAAACCTTACCACTTATTAAATTTCTAAGTGCAATAATAGCACTTTCATTTTTTTTACACATGTTTTAATAGTAAGGTTATTTTTATTTTTATCCAATAAGATAGAGAAAAAAACTTAATAAAAATAATAAAAATATTATAGTTTTATTAAAGGGGAATTAGATTGAAAATAATTAATTCAATGCTTGAATAGTATACATTTCATGTTTATACTTTACTCATGGATTTAATACAGTTTTACAAACCAACATTAAACAGAAAAGATATGGATGCTGTTTTACAAACCATGGTTGATGAAAAGATTGGCCCTGGAGAAAAGAAGAAAGAATTTGAAAACCTGTTTTTAACACTTACTGAAAAGGATAATTGTATCTCGCTAAGAACCTATTTAGACGCCTTAGAAATAGCTTTAAAAATAGCTGGTTGTAAAAAAGGTAGTCGGGTTGGTGTTTCTGTGATTTCACCATCTATTTACTCTCTAGTGGCAGAAAGGCTTTCGGTTGAACTTGTATTAATTGATATTGATAGTGAGAATTGCTGCCTTGATTATGAAAAGGCAATTGCTAAAGATTGTGAAATTTTATTAGTCCATGAAGCCTTTGGAAGTTTACCCATAAATGATGGTTTTTTAGAAAATAGTCCTGTTATTATTGAAGATATTTCTCAAAGTTTAGGTAGCAATTATAATAATTTTTCTGCAGGACATATATCAGATATTGTTGTATCCTCCTTTGAAGAAAATAATATGGTTTCAACAGCAGGTGGAGCCATAGTTGCAGTAAATGGAAAAGAAAAAAGTGATTTATTGGCTGAATTTAATCTTAATTATAGGGAAATGACAGACTTAAATGCTTCTTTGGGTATTATTCAATTAAAGAAGTTTAACGAAAGACAAAGCCGAAGAAAAGAAATCTTCAAAGTTTATCAAAACTCATTATTAAAAACTAAACATAAGCTTTTTGGATTGATGAATATAGATTTTGAGAATACAGGGAGTGGATTTTGTGTATTGTTAAATTCAAAACCTGAAGACGTGATAAAATTTGCATTGAAATATCAAGTACCCTGTAGAAGAAGTTTTGCCAACTGTGTCGGAAAGGATAGGTTTCAAGATTTTGATAGTTTTCCTATTGGTTCTGTGTACATAATGAGGGCTGTGGATTTTCCACTTTATCCTTATTTAACAAGAGATGAAATTGAAGCTATAAGCAGAGTTATAGCTCATATGCCATAAAAGAGGTGGTCATGGAAGTAAACAAAGTATTAATAATTTATAACAAAGAAAAAGATGGTGTATTGAGTTTGGTTAAAGAGATCGAGGAGTATTTTTTTCTTCAAAAGATTGTTGTCAATAAATATGATGTTAAAGAAATTGAAAGTCGTGATTACGGAGCGGATGTTGCTTTTAGCATAGGTGGTGATGGAACTGCTTTGACAGCTGCAAGGGCAGTTAGCAAAAATGCAGTTCCGATAATTGCTGTTAATATGGGAACTTTTGGATATATAACTGAAGTTTCTCCTGAAAGTTGGAAAAAAGATTATCTTAGATTTATTAATGGAGAAATAGGAGTATCTGTTAGGAAAATGGTTTCTGCTAAAATTTGTGATGACCAAAAAAAAGTGGTCAAACGCTATCAAGCTTTAAATGAAATTACAATTTCAGCGGCAGGAATTTCAAAAATAATTAAAACCGATTTTTATGTTAACGAAATATATGGGGGTTGTCTAAAAGCCGATGGTGTTCTTGTTTCAACACCTACAGGTTCAACTGCATATAGTTTGGCTGCAGGAGGCCCTATTCTTGAGCCTTCACTAGAGGCATTATTAATAAATCCGATTTGTCCTTTTGCCTTGTCTAATAGACCTTTGGTAGTTAAAAGAGATTCAATTCTTGAATTTGTAGTTAGAGAAAACCAAAGTACTACGGTACTTTTAACTGTAGATGGTCAAATTGCAACTGAGTTAAAAGAAAACTGGAGAGTAATTGTTTCAAGTTCTAGAAATGCCTATTTGGTTAATCCAGAAAATAGGAGTTTCATTGAAATTATAAGAGATAAACTTAAATGGTCAGGAGCTATGCATGCTTGAACATCTAGACATTAGAAATTTTGCTTTAATTGAAAATCTTAGTATCGATTTTTCAATGGGTTTTAATGTATTGACTGGGGAAACTGGAGCTGGTAAATCAATTATTCTAGGAGCAGTTAGTCTTTTACTTGGTGAAAAGACTGATAGTAAGATAATTCGAAATGGAGAGGAAGAATGTATTGTTAATGCAGTGTTTTCAATTCCAGATAAACATGAAGTTTTAGATTTTCTTGAAGAAAATGGTCTTGAAACTGAAGATGGAAGTTTATACATAAAACGAATTGTAAAGGCAAAAGGCGCAAGAGGTAAAATCACTATACAAGGACAAGTTGTTTCAAGGACTCAACTAGCTTATATTTCTAATTCCTTAATAGATATGCATTTTCAACAGGAACACCAGTCCTTATTATTAAGCGATCGTCAGAGAAAGATTTTGGATAGTTTTGCAGAAACTGAAAAGGAAATTGAAGATTATCGACGAAATTTTGAAGAGCTTAATCAACTCAAAGGAAAAAGGATTCAACTTGAGAGGGAAATTCAATCAAGTCTAAAGGAACAGGATTATTTAAAATTTGTTGTTGAAGAAATAAATAAAGTGAATCCAAAAATTGGAGAAGATGATAAACTTGAAGAAGAAATAAAAGTTTTAAGCAACTATGAAAACATATATTCAAATCTTGAAATGGTAATACAGAATTTGAAATCTTCTAAAGAGAATATTTACGATGGAGAACAATATCTTAATGAAGCTTTTAAAAATGATAAGAGCCTTTTAGATACAATTACAAGATTAGAAAGTTCGCGACTTGAACTTGAGGATATCTATGATAATGTTCGAGAGAAATTTTCAACTTTTAGTTTTTCGGAAGAACATTTAGACAATATTCAAGATAGATTCAGTAAAATTCAGCGTTTAAGAAAATATGGGAAAACCTTAGAAGCAATTTTGGATTACCGTGATAAAATTGCATTGCAACTTTCAAATTGTGAAAATAGTGAAATTGAACTTTCAAAATTAGAAAAATCTATAAATGCTTGTAAAGAAAGGCTTGTTCAAAAAGCAGAATTTTTATCAATTAAAAGGAAAAAGGCCGCCCTTGAACTACAAAAAAAAGTAGAAGAGAAATTAAGACTTTTGGCCATGCCTTCAGTGGTATTTATTATAGACATTGAAGAAATTGAGTTTTCAGCCTATGGAAAAGACGAAATTACTTTTAAAATTTGCCCTAATATTGGTGAAACTTTAAAACCTTTAAACTTGATAGCTTCAGGTGGGGAACTTTCTAGAATAATGCTTGCTTTGAAAACTGTTCTTTCAGATGTTGATGAAGTTCAAACTCAAATTTTTGATGAAGTTGATTCTGGAGTGGGCGGAGAGGTTGCAAAGTCTGTTGCTACGCAACTTAAAGAACTATCAATAAATAGACAAGTAATAGCAATTACCCATTTAGCTGTAATTGCAAGTCAAGCTGACAGTCAATTTGTTGTTTCAAAATATCAAGAAAATGGAAGGACCTTTTCAAAAATTCAAGAAGTAAAAGGCAAAGAGAGAGAGAAAGAAATTGCAAGAATGTTAAGTGGGCAAGTAAATGATGTCGCACTTAAACATGCCAGTAGCCTACTTAATTAAGAAAATCCATATCAAAGTTCAAATCTTTACCTAATTCAAACAAAACACCTTCAACTTTTTGAGTTTGTTTAAGAAGAGGATAAATTTTGTTTTGTATTTCTGTAAGGTTTGGTTCGATATTTATTTCTCTGATTGTACGAATGAAATCATATAAGAAATCTATATCTTGGGGCGTTAATAAAGTTTGATGAGCTATTTTTGAAATATGACAATCAATAAAAGTTTTAACCGTTAAAATATCCTGATTTCTTCCTTTATTTTTCAAGAAAGAAATTATTGTTTTTATTGAAGACTTATTTTTTTCCCAGTTTTTTATAAAAGTTGAATTGCTTACATTAAAAACTGAACGCATATTATAAACGCAATAATTACAATTTTCTTGATAATATGAATCTTTTTTCAAATCCTCTTTATTTCCAAGTAAAGAGGAATAAATATGCATGAGTCTTGAAAGTTCAAGTAATTCGCTTTGTCTGTAATAAATTCCGGAACTATTGATTTGCAAAATAAAGTCATGGACCATTCTTTTTGGTATATCTTGAAAATCAAAAAATTGTTCTTCATTTTTTTCATTTTGAACTGTAAAATTCCATTTTCTATTTTCATCAATATTTCCATTGATAATTAGATTATAAGTTTGAAGAGTATTTGTATTAAATAAAGAAAAGTACTTTTGAGAATCTGAAGAAATTAACTTGTAATAACCATATCCTTTATCAATATTTGTTTTAGTAATTTTATTGCTAATATAGAAATAGAGACCTGCTTCAACTTCTCCTGAAAGAGTTTTTAATAGCTTTTGAACAATAGTCTTTCCATTTCCTTCCTTTTTAATATTGCTTTTTGCTTGTGATAGGGTATCCATAAAAAGATCTAAAGTCCCCTTGGGTAGGAAGGGAGAAAGAATTTTAATTGCGTAAAGTGCATAACAAAGATTTTGTTTTGATTCTAGTCCCGATATTTCTGAGAAGAAAAAGCCACAACTTGTAAATGAATACATCATGTTTTTTACTCCTTCAAATAAGAGAGCTAGCTTTACTTTATTGTCTTCCTTAATATTTTGTGCATTCACAAAGGCTTTAACTGTTTGTGTTTGACTTAAGACCTGACTGTAAGATACTAGTAAGTTGAAAGGAAGCTTTTTATCTTCATTTTCAAAAATATTCTTAATTTCCTTATCAAAAGTACTATAAACAACACTTTCCAAAGAAGCTAAAGCAGAACGAAGGGGTGTCCTCCATTTTTGATTCCAACCTGGTTGTCCTCCAGTCTGACAAGAACAATCCTTATACCATCTTGAAACCCCATGTTCGCAGCTCCAACTTGTTCCTTTGTTGTCTTCGCCTGATTTTAAAATTGCATGTAAAACGGCAGGATGTTTTTCTAGGTAAGAAGAATAATTAACTAATTCGAAATCGTCTTTAGTTTTAATTTTTTGTATCAAAGCAGCTATGGCCATATCACCAAAAGGTTCATGATGTCCATATATTTCTCCATCTGTAGCATAATGAATTAATGAACAGTTATTTTTATTTTTTATTTCTAAAAGTTTGTCATAAAGCTTATCTGCGTCTTTAAGGTAGTGTCCAAAGCTTATTCCACTGGCTAAATCAGGATTATAGAAAAAAGCGGTGATAGAATGTTTTTTCCCCTGAATAATATAAGGCTGATCAAAGGGAGCTGGAGAAGAACCAAGTTCTACCATTTCGGAATTTTCATTTTCAATTGTTTTTACCTGCCAAGGAGAGAGAATTACCCATTTAATATTATTTTCAGCTAAAGTGTCTATGGTATCAGAATTTATGGCACATTCAGGGCACCAAAACCCCTCAGCTTGTCTATTAAAAATTGATTTAAAATAATCAATTCCCCATTTAACTTCTAATTCTCTAGTTCTTGGGGAATCCAAAGGAAGAATTGTGTGGTTGAAACCTTGAGCTACAGCATTTCCATACCCTAGACGTTTTATGCTTTCTTTGTCAGAAAGTTGTAATTTACTAATAATATCTGGATGATTCTTTTTAAGCCATTCAAGAAGTGTAGGGCCAAAATTCCAAGAAATCCAAGAATAATTATTTGATATATTTTTAATATTTCCAAATTGGTTCAAAAATCTTGAATAAGCATTTGTTTTGTAGCAACTTTCAGTAATATTTTCATTCCAATCAAGAAATTCACTGTTATCCATTTGTTGTTGTATAATTCCTGTTTCAGGATTCTCTCGCGGTGGTTGATAAAAATGACCGTGGATAATAATTTGAGTCTTCATAAAAAAGATATTAACGGTAAGCCAATCTTTTTTCTACTATATTAATAACATTATTTTATTATTTGGTCGGTATGTTGACTATTTTAGGTTAAAAATAAATAATATGTTTATTGAAATTAGTGGAGTAATTATGGTTCTTATCAAACTAGATGCATTATCCGATGTAGAATTGCGGTATATCGCACAAAAAGAAACAATTGAGAATTTTGAAAACCTTCCTAGGGAGGAATTGATTGATACCCTAGAAGATTTTTATGATGAAAATGATTCATTAAAATCATCAAATAGTGTTCATAATCTTTCTCTTCACCGATTTTGTAAAGGACTTATAGAATTTGAGTCAAAAGCAATGCTAAGTTTGCCTGGTGTTGAGGACCTTCCATTACAATATTTGGAAACATCAATTAGTCTTGTGGAAAAAGATCCTTACTGGGCCTATGTTTTTTGGAGTATCTCTCCCAATGATAAAGTTAGACTTTATGAAAGTTGTGCTAATTTTACCACTGTTCTTCGAACCTTGGTGCTTGAAAATGATAAAGTTAAAGAAAAGTTTGACATTGTTGTTACTGGAAAGGATAGTGATTGGAATATTGCTCTTCCAAGTTTTGGGAAAAAGTATATATCCCAACTTATTGCAGTTATGGGAGAAAAACAGGAAATTTTGGCTGAATCAAAGCCAATTGAAACTCCCGAATTTGATTTAAAGCAAAAAGTTGAACAAATTAAGAAAACTAATAATGAGGGTTTTCTCTTATCTAGTTTGATTTCAAAAAATGGTGAAGTTATTGATAATAGATTAGTTAAGGAAATATTTTCAGGACTAGACGATTCAGATACGGAGGTTGTAAGATGAAAAATCAATTAGGTATTATTTTAAACGCTCATCTTCCCTTTGTTCGCCACATCAATTATGATAGATTTCTTGAAGAAGATTGGTTGTTTGAGGCAATGAATGAGAGTTATCTTCCTCTTCTTAGAATGATGAACAAGTTGAGGGATGAAGGCTTAGAATTCCATCTTACATTTTCCTTTTCTCCAACATTATGTTCAATGCTTAATGATAAGATACTTAATGAAAAATTTATTAATTATTTAAAACTACACATTGAACTTGGAAACAAAGAACTTGAACGATGTTTTGCCTCCAATGATACAAAAGTCATTCCAATTATTCAGTTATATTTAGATAATCTCAATCAAAATTTATTTGACTTCGAGAAAACTTATTCTTGTAAAATAATAGAAGGGTATAAAAAACTTGAAGAACAAGGATTCCTTGAACTTATATCAACTACAGCAACTCATTCCTATCTTCCAATTTATAAAAATTACCCTGTTGCTGTAAATGCACAGATTGAAACAGGACTTTTAAGTCATGCCTATTGTTTTGGAAAACAACCCAAAGGGTTTTGGCTTCCTGAATGTGGATATTATCCTGGATTGGAAGATAATCTTAGAAAACAAAATATTTCTTGGATGCATCTTGCTTCTCAAGCTTTTATTCTTTCAAAAGATACTGTAAAGCGTGGAAATTATGCTCCTGTTGTTTGTCCTAATGGAGTTTATGGTTTTGCTCGTGATTACAATTTAACAAGTCTTGTTTGGTCAAATACTACTGGCTATCCTTGTGATGAAGATTATAGAGAGTTTTATAGAGATATTGGATATGATCTTCCAATGGATTATATAAAACCTTATATTCATGAACCAGAAGTTAGAGTTTTTACAGGTTTTAAATATTGGGCGATAACAGGTAATACCGATAAAAAGAAAATATATAACATTGATAAAGCTCAAGAAAAAGTTAAGCTTCATGCAAAGAATTTTATGTTTAATGTTCGACAGAAAGGTGATAACATCAGTTCTAAACTTGATTATGATCCATATTTTGTTGTTTCATTTGATGCTGAATTATTTGGACACTGGTGGTATGAAGGTGTTTCATGGCTTGAAAATGTTATAAGAGAGAGTAATAAAGACCCTCAATTTGTAACTCTTACACCTTCTACTTATCTTGAAAAACATAATCCTGTTCAAACTTTACAACCTGCTTTTTCTAGTTGGGGAGAAGGGGGTTATAATGATGTTTGGGTTGACAGTAGTCGCAATGCTTTTCTTCTTAGGCATGCATTTAGCTCTGTAAAAAGAATGCAAGAGTTGGCAGAAAGATTTCCAAATGAATCTTCATTAAAAGGAAGATTCTTAAATCAAGCTGCCCGTGAAACTCTCCTTTTAATGGCAAGTGACTGGCCTTTTATCATTCATAACGAATCAAATTCAGGTTATGCTCTTAATCGTGTTACCAATCATGTGAAAAATCTTAATTTGGTCTATGATAACATGTGTAAAAATGCGGTTAATACTGAATGGTTAGTTAATGCCGAAAAACGAGATAACATCTTTAAGAATATTGATTATAATATTTTTAATTCCTCTCATTTGTATTAGAAAAATATTTTTTTATACGAAACTCTCTTTTAGTAAACAACTTAAAGAGAGTCTTTTTTGTCTATTTTTTTGCGAATTTTAATAAATATTATAAGTTTGTGGAAAAAAGTGGTAAAAATTGGAAATCCTATTTTAATCAATAATAAAGGATTATATGCTTAATCTTTGTTTAGTTAAATTGAAATAATTTGAAAAACTAAGGGCTTTATTTGTGGTAATTTGATTGCGGAAGGAAAAAAAGTGGTTTATCGTTAGATTGTAGATGGGAAAAGTTCCCACTTTTCAAATAAGGTGTTGATATGAGAGGCGAGTATACTAACAAATTAGATGACAAAGGTCGATTGATGATTCCTCCTAAAATTAGGAAGGAATTAGGCTTTACGAATCTGATTTTAACTCGATCCAGTGACAAATGCCTCCGATTATATTGTGAAACAGAATATGAAAAAGTCGAAAATGAAATTATGGGAACAAAAGGTTCTGATATTGATGAAAGAATTCTAAATGTTAACAGAAGATTGATTGCTGCCTGCGTTGAAATAGAAATGGATAAGGCAGGAAGAATTAATATACCACTTACATTTAGAAAGTATGCCGGATTGGAAATTAAAGAAAATTGTACAGTTTTAGGTAGCGGAAAATTTGTTGAAATATGGAATGAAAAAGATTACTTAAATTGGGCTGAAAATGTTGATGATAATTTAGCACAAGACGTAGATTATCTTCTTGAAATTATAAGAAAGGACGGTAAGTAATGGAATATGTTCACTACTCTGTTTTACAAAAACCCGTACTTGAATTACTGACCGTAGATCCTGAGAAAGAAACTAAAATGGTTGATTGTACTCTTGGAGAGGGTGGACATAGCCTTCTTTTTTTAAAGAAATACCCAAAACTTCATGTTACAGGTCTTGATAGAGACAGTCAAATTATAAAAAAGGCAGAAGAAAGGCTTGTTGATTTTAAGGATCGTTTTGAAGTTAGAAATATCTGGTTTAACGACTTTTTTCAAGATCAAGAAGAAAATAGTTTGGATTTAGTGCTATTTGATTTAGGAATTAGTATTTTTCATTATGTAGAAGCCAACAGAGGTTTTAGTTTTCAAGTTGATGAAAAACTTGATATGCGACTTAACAAAGATTCTGATTTGACTGCAGCTAAGATAGTCAATACCTATAAAAAGGAAGACTTGGCAGATTTAATTTATAAATATGGTGAAGAACGATACTCAAGACAAATTGCTTCCGCAATTGAGGAATCAAGAAAAATTAAACAAATTGAAACGACTAAAGAGTTAGAAAATATAATTTTTCACGCTGTGCCATATAGATACAAGCATGGACATATTCATCCAGCTACTAGAACGTTTCAAGCAATAAGAATTGAAGTGAATCATGAACTCGATAGGATTGAACCAGCACTTGAAGGTGCAATAAGAGCACTAAAAGTTGGTGGAAAACTTGGAGTTATTACTTTTCATTCTTTAGAAGATAGACAAGTAAAATGGTTATTTAAAAAGCATAAAGAAGAAGAAGAACCTGATTTAGTTTGGATTAATAAAAAACCAATTATTGCAAATGAAGAGGAATGTAAAATTAATCCACCTTCTAGGAGTGCAAAACTTAGAGTGGTAGAGAAAGTTGAAAAGGAAAAATACAATGGAAAAAAATCTTATAAAAAGGGTTTTTAACTTATTGTTTTTAATAATAATTATTGGAATGCTATTATTTTTTAAAGTTTGGCTTTCTGGTAAAAATTTTGAATTGGAGGATTGCATAGCTAATCAGAGAAAGGAAATGGTTTTGGTATGTAATGAAATGCAAAAGGTTAGGAGTGAGATTGCTCTTTCTTCAACACCAGAATATCTGGTTTGGTTGAGTCAATATCTCGAAGTTCCTTTTACTAGGATATCTTCAAAGGATGTGATTCTGATCAGATAGCGGAGAAGAAAAATGGAAAGTTGTTCAAAAGTTTTGTTTAAGACAGGAGAAGCGGCTAGACTGTGTTTAGGGGAATTTGCGGGCTTTAACAATCAAATTTCCAATGTTCAAATTTCCTCATCTTCTTGTACTTTTGGTTCCCTTTTTGTTGCTTTGAAAGGCGAAAAAACTGATGGCCATAAATTCGTTTTCCAAGCTATAGAAAAAGGTGCTACAAGTATTCTTATTGATAAGAAGCATTATGTTGAGATGGCTAATAGATTAAGAAATATTGCCATTGGAATAATAATTGTAAATAATACTTTGCAAGGTCTTCAAAAACTTGCTGAAAAATATATAGCTCAATTTGATATGACTAGAATAGGAATAACTGGAAGCTGTGGAAAAACAACTACTAAAGAAATTCTATCTTCAATTCTTTCAGAAAAAGCTTATACTTCTTTTACCCCGGGAAATTTAAATAGTGAAATAGGTCTTGCTTTAAGTGTCTTTACTGCAAACTCAAAAAGCCGGTTTGGTGTATATGAGATGGGGATAGATAAGATTGGTGAGATGGATACTTTAAATAAAATCCTTAAACCTGAAGTTGGTGTATTAACCAATATTTACAGTTCACATTTAGAAAAGTTTGGAACTGTTAATAACTTAGTAAAAGAAAAAAGTAAAATCTTCAAAGATTATCCAACAATGAGGTTCTTATATGAAGATTGTAACTATAAAAACCAAATATTAAGGCTTTCCAATAATTCAGATTTTCATTTGTTTGGTATAAACCAATTAACTGGATTAACTGGATTTGAAAATCTTGGACTAAACGGTTGGATAATAAATTATTGTGATAGAAAAATTCATTTAAAAGTAATTGGTTGGCATTCTTTGATTGATGCAATAGCAGCTATAAAAGTATCTAGAAGCCTAGGTGCAAATATAAATGATATTGCCCAAGGATTAGAAAAATTAGATCAAATTAATGGAAGAAGTAAAGTTTATAAGGGCCAAAGGACTATTATTGATGATTCTTATAATGCTAATTATGAATCTGGATACAGTATTCTTGATTTAGTAAAAAACCTTTCTTGGAATGGTCAAAAAAAACTTGTAATGGGTTCAATGAAAGAACTTGGTTATAAAAGTGAAATAGCACACAAAAAATTAGCAAAAAAAATGGCAGAGGTTGGAGCTCAAAAAATATACTTATATGGGGAAGAAATGAAGGTCGGTTATGATTATTTAAAACAAGTAGGCTTAAAATCAAAAGTTTTCTTTACTTTAGATTTTGAAGAATTAGAACAGAAAATAATACCGGATTTAAACCTAGGAGATCTTTTTTTGCTTAAAGGGTCAAGAGTAATGCGGATGGAACGGTTATTACCGATTATTGAAAACTGTTAAGGAAGAAAAATGAATAATTATATAGATTTCCTTAAAACTTCATTATTAAGCTTTCTAATTTCAATTTTAATTTGCAAATTTCTTATTAGCTTTTTAAATAGAAAAAAATTATATGTAGTTAATAAACCCGAATTATTAGTAAAAAATGAAAATAAATCAAAAACTCCTGGCTTTGGTGGAATTTCATTTATTTTAACTTCTATTTTAGTTACAGTTTTATTTTCTAAAGAAATTGATAAAAACTTTTTTATTGTGATTTTAGCTATTATAGGCTTCGCTTTAGAAGGTTTTATTGATGATATTATAAAATTAAAAACATCAAATGGAGATGGTATTACATCCAAACAGAAAATTCTTATTGAGTTTTTATTGAGTTCTTTGATTGCTTTTTTAATTATTAAAAATAAAACTGGAAATACAAGTCCTTTTTATTTTGTTTTTGCAGTTTGCTATATTTTCTACTTTGTAAATTCTGTAAATATAACAGATGGTCTAGATGGACTATCTACAGGAACGGTACTTCCCGTTTTTGTGTTGTTGCTAATTTTAATATTACAAGTCTTTCAAGTTGAAAATCAGCTTTTTAGATTTACTCTTAATCTAATCTTTGCACTTTTAGGCTTTCTAATTTATAACCATAAAACTGCAAAGATTTTTATGGGAGATTTAGGAAGTCAGGCTTTAGGTGGTGCTCTTGCTTCTATTAGTTTAATACTTGGTAAAGAATTTATAATCTTAATTGCTGGTTTAGTTTTATTTCTAGAATTTATGAGTAGTTTAATCCAGATAATTTTTATAAGGTATTTTAAAAGAAAGGCTTTTAAAATAGCTCCTGTACATCACCTTTTTGAGTACTATGGAGTTAGCGAAAACAAGATTGTATTAATTTGGGTTGTTTTGAGTTCCATCTTTTCAATTATAGCCTATTTAATGGTGAGGTTTGTATGACAAAATATGACCAATCCTGCAAAAATATAGATTCATTTGGTTTAAAGAGGAAAAGTATTCCAAATTTAGATGGGATTCTTTTTCTAATAACTTTAATGACTTTAATTATTTATGGTTTGGTTAGTATGTACAGTGCAAGTTATCCTCAGGCTGTTGATTTTAATTTAAATCAAACCTATTTTTTAGTTAATCAGACAAAATTTGCTTTTTTGGCCCTTTTATCAGGGGGAATAATCTTAATAATTCCAGAAAAAATATTAAGAAATGTAGATTATTTACTTCTTGGAATTTGTTTTATTCTTATGTTACTTACTCTTTTTACATCCTTTGGTTTAACTCGATTAGGTGGAAGGCGCTGGTTGCAAATTGGGAGTCTTCCGGCTTTTCAACCATCGGAATTAGTAAAAATTTCCATAGTTCTTTTTCTTTCAAATCGTTTTAAAGAGATTGATGATGAAAATCGAACAAAGATCTATCTTATATGTTGGTCAGTGGTTCTTTTGTTTGCAGTTTTAATTTTAGCCCAAAAAGACTTTTCTACAACTGCAATATTTCTAGTTGTATGTTTAACAATGTTTTTGTTCAGTGGAATGAAGTTTGACTATGTAATAATAATTTGTCTCTTTTTAATAGTTTTAGGCTCTATTGTTGTTTTATCTGAACCTTACAGAGTCAAAAGAATTGCAGCTTTCTTATTTCCCAATTTAGACCCTTCTGGAATCAATTATCAAGTTTTAAATGCCGGTAAAGCTATTTCTTCAGGGGGTTGGTTTGGGAAGGGTTTGGGTCAAGGAATTTATAAAAATGGCTTAATTCCTGAAGTTCAAAACGATTTTATATTTTCAAATATAGGAGAAGAAACTGGTTTCTTTGGAATTCTATTTATTTTTGGATTATTTGGAATGTTTGCCTATTTGGGATACAAGGCGAGTTGGAAAATAAAGAATATAGATCCCTTTTTTTCTTTAACTTGTTTTGGTTTTACTACCATGATAATCTATCAATCTTTGGCTAATATTGCAGTAGTGGTTGGAGTACTTCCTCCTACTGGTATTGTTTTGCCATTTTTTTCACAAGGTGGAACTAATTTATTTGTTGTAATTTTAGAAAGTAGTTTTATATACAGGGTAATTAGAATTTCTGATCATAATCAAAAATCTATTAATGGTCCAGATTTTGATTATCGAGGAGTAGATGCTGATATATTTTTACAAAAGGATAAGGTATGAAAGGTTTAAAAGCTATAATAATTATTTTCATCGTTGTTTTTCTTTTTGGATTGATTTTTTTCATAATGGAACAAAGTAATATGTTTCATATTTCTTGCGTAAATTGTAGCTTTTTGGGTTATAGTGAAGACTCAGAGAAAATTCAAGAAATGGCCTCTAGTTTAGTTGGTAAAAATTATTATGATGGTCAAATTCGAACCATTAAAAAAGAAATTGAGAATTTAGAAAGTATTAAAAGTGTAAAATTTCAATATTCATTTTATCAAGAATTATACATTGAAGTTGACTACAAGGATATTGGAATTAATGTTGGAGTTATTGATGATAAAGATATTATAAAGGGCTATTACGAAATAAAGGATGGTTTGTTTATCCCTTTGATGGACGATAAAAGTATAGCCTTTAACAGTCAAAAAAAAGTTTTTATAAATGAATCAGATTTTTCTTCTTTAAATAATAAAGGAATTAACGATGAATTTTATTATATTTTGTATTCTGTGAAACGTTTATTAAGTGAAAATACCTTGATAACAAAGGTGAAATACGCTAATAATAGGAGTAAGGATTTTTCGTGGATGTCCTACGAGATTCCAAATTTGAATATTGAGGTTCAGGTCAGAGAACCTGTAAGTATAGGAACATTGCTGGATTGTTCCCGCATTTTAATGCAAATGGGTAAAATTGATGAAAAAAAAACTTTTGATTTATACTCATCTTGTTTAGTCGAGCGGTTTTAGGAGGCGTTATGCCGGATAAATATTTGATGGCTTTAGATATTGGCAGTTCTTGGATTAGAGCGGTTATGGGTTCTTTTTCAAGAGATGGGCAGCTTGTAGTTGATACAATTTGTGAACGTCCAAGTGAAGGAATTAGTCATGGTAGAATTGTAAATATTGAACAGACTTTAAAAGCTATAACTTCGGTTGTTCAGGAAGCTGAACTTCAAGCAGGTAGCGAAGCTGAAAGTGTTATTTTTGGTGTTGGTGGAAGTCAGATTGAAACTTATAATTCTCAAGGTGTAGTAGGAATTACCGGGAAAGACCAAGAAATAACAAAAGATGATATTTATCGATCACTTGAGGTGGCTAGAGCTTTTAGCCTTCCGGTTGATAGAGAAATACTTCACACTTTAGTACAAGATTTTAGTGTAGATGGTAAATCTGGAATAAAAGACCCTGTTGATATGTTAGGTCATAGGCTAGAAACAAAAGTTTTAATTGTCACAGCTTATTCAAGTATATTATTGAATGAAAGGAAAACTTTAGGTAGAGCTGGCTTTGAAACTAATAGAGTTATGCTTCAGTCTTTAGCTGATGCTGAAGTTGTTTTGAGTCAAGAAGAAAAAGAAATAGGTACTGTTTTAATTAATATTGGCGGTGATGTTACAAATATTATTGCCTATTCAAATGGAAGCCCTTGCTATGCTGGAGGTGTAGATCTTGGGGGAAAAGATGTTACCAATGATATTTCATATATTTTGAGCAAGACCCATTCTGTTGCTGAAGAAATTAAGTGCCAAAATGGGTGTTGTTATATTCCTGCAGTTTCATCTTCAGAAATGGTTATGATACCTCAAGTTGGTGGGCTTCCTTCCATAAATATGCCAAAGCGTGAACTTAGTAAGATTATTGAACCAAGAATGGCAGAAATATTTTCAATTTTGAAAAATGAGTTGGATAAAGCTTGTCCACATTGTGGTTTTGGTGGTGGAGTTGTACTTGTTGGAGGTGGATCCTTGCTTAGTGGTGTGACTGAACTTGCAGGTGAAATATTCCGTCTTCAACCTAGAATAGGTTTTCCTAAAGCTGTACCAGGACTTGATAGAAGTTATATTGATCCAAGATATACAACTGCTTTGGGTATGCTTCAAACTGAAGCAAACAGGTATTTGACAAATTCCAAAGGATCTAGAAAACCTTCTTCTTGGAGGCAAAATGAAAAGAAAAAAAATTTTGGAAAGGGAATAGGGCGTTTTTTTAGAACATTTATAAAATAATTATTAAGAGGTTTATATGGATTTTGGAATGATAGAAGATATGCTAAAGGATGAACAGCAAGCTCCTACAGACATCAAAGTTATTGGTGTTGGAGGGGCGGGTGGAAACGCTGTAAACCGAATGATAGCAAGTGGTTTAAAGAAAGTTACATTTGTCGCAATGAATACAGATGTTCAGGCTTTACAAAGATCAAATGCTCAGATTCGTATGCCTATAGGTAAGAATCTTACTGGAGGCCTTGGAGCTGGTGGAGTACCTGAAGTAGGACAAAAAGCGGCCGAGGAAACAACAAATGAAATAGAAGAATTGCTTAAAGGCACAGATATGGTTTTTATTACCGCAGGAATGGGAGGAGGAACCGGAACTGGTGCTACTCCTGTTGTAGCTGAAATTTCAAGATCATTGGATGTTTTAACTGTAGCTGTTGTAACTACACCTTTTGCCTTTGAAGGAAGAAAAAAAATCCTTTTGGCTCAAGCTGGGATAGATAAACTGCGAAAGCAAGTAGATACACTTATTTTAATTCCAAATCAATATTTGTTAAAAGTTGCAGAAAATAATACCCCCATAAAACAAGCTTTTATGATGGCTGATGATGTATTGAGACAGGGAGTTCAGGGAATAAGTGAATTGATAACTGAGCCTGGTGAAATTAATATTGACTTTGCTGATGTTCGTACTGTTATGAAAGGAAAGGGCGATGCCTTAATGGGAATAGGTATTGGTGAAGGTGCAAATAGAGCTGTTGATGCAGCTAGACAAGCAATAAGTAATCCTCTTCTTGAAAATGCCCATATCAGTGGAGCTCAAAGTGTTCTTGTTAATCTTGCTGGAGGCGATGGCCTTACTTTACAAGAGTACCAAGATGTTGTTGAGTTAATTACCGAAAATTGTGATCCAGATGCTCTTATTATTGCAGGTCAGGCTTATAATCCTGAACTTGGAGAAAAAATAAAGGTAACTGTGGTAGCAACTGGATTTGTTTCTGATAATAAAGAAGATCTTGATTCTTTAAGAATTAGTCAAAAAAGGTTTGATAAGGTTTCTGAAGGTCCAAAAACTGAAAATGAAGCTGAGAAAAATCAGGATGAACCTGACAATGAAGAAAAGAAACCCGATTATATAACAATAAATAGATGGCAAGATCTTCAAGCTCAACTTAATATGAAGAGTGGTAACAAGGATTATTCAACACCAGCAGTATTACGTTATCAACAAAATAATAAAGACCATAACGGAAATGAAGAATAAAATTTATCCATCAGCTTTGGTGAATTCCTATAAAGAACACCTTCTGGTAGAAAAAAGAGTTTCAACGGCTACGGCAACTTGTTATTGTGATGAAATTCAAAGATACCAGAATTTCTTTAAGGACTTACAACTAGAAAAGATAACTAGTATTCAGATTGAAGAATATATTCATTATAGAATTTCACAAGGGAAAGATGGTAAAAGATTATCTCAGAAAACTGTTTCAAGAATTTTGACTTGTTTGAGAAGTTTTAACAACTTTTTGATTCTTGAAAAATTAAGGAATGAGAATCCACTTGAATTAGTTGAAAAAATTAGAATTCCTGCAACTCTACCCAAAAGTGCAACTTATGATGAAATATTAAAAATCTTGAATGTTATTCGTACAGATGACAGTCTTGGAATAAGAGATAAAGCTATTTATGAGCTAATTTATTCTTGTGGGCTTAGGGTTAGTGAATGTACAAATATAAAATTATCTGATTTTGATAAAAATTTAAGACAATTAAAAATTATCGGAAAAGGTGATAAACAAAGAATTCTTCCTATTGGTGATTATGCAATGGATGATTTAAAGTTATACTTAAGACAAAGTAGACCTATTCTTGTTAAGTCAAATCCAAGGTGTAGATATCTTTTTGTCGGAATAAGGGGAAATCAACTAACTAGAGCTTTAATTTGGAAACGTTTAAAGCAATATGCCTCTATAGCAGGAGTTGATATTAAAGTTCATACTCTTCGTCACAGTTTTGCTACTCACCTTCTTTCAGGGGGAGCCGATCTTAGGATTGTCCAAGAACTTTTAGGACACAGTGACATTAGAACTACTCAAATTTATACACATATTTCTAATGATAATCTTTATAAAGCTTATGAAAAATATCATGAAGGAAAGGATGAGAAGTAATGGATTTAAATATTTTGTGGGCTTTATGTCCAATCCTCTTTATTGCTGGTTTTATTGATTCAATAGCCGGTGGTGGTGGTTTAATATCTTTAACTGCCTATAGTGCCATGGGCTTGAATGGTTTTTATATACTTGGGACAAATAAGTTTTCCAGTTGCATTGGAACAACAGTTGCATCTGTAAGGTACTTGAAAAGAGGTTTTTACGATGTTAAAAGTGTAATTTCAGCTTGTTTAGGTTCTTTTATAGGTTCTTATTTGGGATCAAACTTAGTTTTAAGGGTTGATGAAAAAGCTGTTTCTTGGATGTTACTAATATTGGTTCCAATTATTTGTGTTTTTGTTTTATTTAAAAAAGATTTTGGAGAAAAGCCACAAAGATTTTTTGATTTTCCCCTAGTACTTATTTCAATTGGAATAGGATTTTCAACTGGATTTTATGATGGATTTTTTGGTCCAGGAACAGGTCTCTTTATAACCTTACTTTTTACAGGAATTGTGGGAATGGAATTAAAAAAAGCTTGTGGTAATGCTCGCTTAATAAATTTAGCCAGTAATAGTGCAGCCCTTTATACCTTCATCCTTAATGGACAAGTATATTTTTATATTGGAATCCCTTGTGCTATTTGTAGTGTATTAGGTAATTATTTTGGAAGTGGCTTGGTAATGAAAAATGGTAAGAAAATAGTCAAACCAATAATGGTTTTAATTGTATTTCTACTCCTACTAAAAGTGTTTATTGACCTAATATTTAGGGGTTAATCGTCAAATTTTAATAATCAAAGCTTAAGTAGTAGAGGTGTTTATGGATAGGGCTTTGACAATTAATAGTTTAGATATTCCCAATAAAGGGAAAAAAGAGCTTTTTAAAAGTTCAATTTCAATTAATGAAATTCTAAAAATTGAGGGTGTAAAAAAGTCTTTAAATCTCGAAAAAGAAGTTAATGAATGTTCAAATTGGTTAATTAAAAACAGGGGTTTTAAAAGAGGAAAATTAACTATTTTCGATTTGGATTATCCTAGGTATCTTAAACAATTTGACGACTGTCCTTTTCTTTTCTTTTATGAAGGACAAATGAATTATGATATAATAAATAGTATTTGTATTGTTGGAACAAGAAAACCTACAAAGATAGCAAGTCAAAAAGCCTATGAGTTTGGTTTCAAATGTGGGTTTAACAAAAAGAACGTCATAAGTGGGTTTGCCAAAGGTTGTGATCAAAGTTCAATGTTTGGTTGTCTAGAAGGTGGAGGAAAAGTTTGTGGTGTTTTAGGTTGTGGAATTGATTATCCCTATCCTTCAAATTCTAAAAATTTAAAATTGCAGTTATTAAAGACAGGTGGTTGTATAATTAGCCAATATCCTCCCTTATCACCTCCGTTATATTTTCATTTTCCACAAAGAAATATTATTTTAGCAGGTTTAAGTTTAAAACTTTTGGTAATTGAAGCTCCGATTAAATCAGGGGCTTTAATTACAAGTCGTTATGCGTTAAATCAGTCAACAGAGGTGTTTGTTCATAAAATCGGAACAAAAAATACTGTTTACTGTGAAGGTAGTAGAAATTTAGTAGAAGACGGAGCAACACTAGTATCAAGTTATGAAGATATTTTTGCTCACTAAAAAAATTATAATCCAAGAAATTAGATTAAAAGGGTTTTTCGAATTTTTGAAGTCTGATACAATATTAATTATGAAAACAAATCATGAATTTGTAATGCAATACCAACAGTATTTGGCAGATTTTTCTGGTTATAGTATTAATACTATCGATAGTTATGGTTTTGATCTTGCAAAACTAGAAGCTTATTGTAAGAGAAATGAAATTGCATTTAAGGATTTTGTATTTGAAGATGCAAGAAAATTTGTTTCTGAATTAATGGCTACTCGCCTTTTAAAAGTTAGTAGTCTAAATAGAGCATTATCAACTTATCGAAGCTTTTTTCACCATTTAGAAATTGAAAGACAAATCAAAAATAACCCATTTTCTCGTATTGAAGGTTATAAAAAACAAAGGCGATTACCCTCTGTCTTAAGTAAAGAAGAAATTGATATCGTATTAAATCAAAATTATTGTACTTATCAACAAACTTTAGAAATTCTTATTTTTAATTTTCTTTATTCTACTGGGTGCAGATTGACTGAAATGGTAATGGTAAATTTAAAAGATTTAGAATTTGAAAAAGGTAGAATCTTGGTTACTGGTAAAGGTAGCAAGGAAAGATTTGTTTTTCTTGATGAAAGATGTAAGAAAATTATGCTTGATTATTTTGAGATAAAAAAAATTCATTTTCTGGAAAGAACTGATTATGAAAAAAAGGCACTTTTTTTAAATAAAAACGGAAAACGCTTGTCGCAGGCAAATGTTCATAGTATTTTTATTAAGTATAAAAAAAAATTAGCAATAACGAAGGCGTTTACGCCTCATGTGTTTAGGCATTCATTTGCAACCCATCTTTTGGATAATGATTCCGGAATTAGGGTGGTCCAGGAACTTCTTGGGCACAGCAGTATTTCTACTACGCAGATTTATACACATGTTTCAAGTGAAAGGACCAAAAGGGTGTATGAAAATTGTCACCCTCATGGGAGGAAAAAGAAAGATGACTTTTAGAGGAACTACAATAGTAGCGGTAAAAAAAGATGGGCATGTCGCCATAGCAGGTGATGGTCAAGTAACTATGGGCGAAACCGTAATCAAAGGAAATGCAAGAAAAATTCGTAGAATTTTTGATGGCAAAATCTTAATAGGCTTTGCTGGTGCAACAGCAGATGCTTTTACACTTTTTGAATTATTTGAGAAAAAACTTAAACAATTTAAAGGAGATCTCACCCGAGCAGCTGTTGAACTCGCCAAAGAGTGGAGAATTGACAGAAACCTTAGAAAATTAGAAGCTTTAATGCTTTGTACCGATGGTAAAAAAATATTTTTAATAAGTGGAAACGGAGATGTTTTGGAACCTGAATATGATGCAATAGGTATTGGAAGTGGTGGAAATTATGCTTATGCGGCAGCACGTGGAATGTTAGAAAACACTGATTTAAGTGCTGGAGATATAGCCAAGAAATCTATTGATATTGCTGGTGATATTTGTATATATACTGACCATAGCGTATTAATGGAAGAATTGTAGGAGAATTATTAATGGAAAAGATAAATAAACTGCCGGTTTTGGATGAAATGGTTCCAAAACAAATTGTTGAGCAGCTAGACAAATATATTATTGGACAAGACCGGGCAAAAAAAATGATAGCAATTGCTTTACGATCAAGAACTAGAAGGAAAAAACTACCTTTGAAACTTAAAGAAGAAGTATTCCCAAAAAATATAATTATGATTGGTTCTACTGGTGTAGGAAAAACAGAAATTGCCAGAAGAATTGCTAAACTATCAAATGCACCTTTTGTAAAAGTTGAAGCAACAAAATATACAGAGGTTGGTTATGTTGGGCGTGATGTTGAATCTATGATTAGAGATTTGATGAGCACTGCTATTACAATGGTAAAAAAAGAACAACAAAAACTTAATGAAACTAAGGTAGAGTCAATCGTTGAAAATAGATTGCTTGATTTAATTGTCCCATCAGTAAAGAAGGAAGATAACCAAGTTTCAAGTTTTGAAAATAAAGTAGAAGATATAAGAAGTTATTATGGTCAGCTTCTTAAGTCTGGTAGCTTAGAAGATAAAGAAGTTGAAATGACCATTAATCGAAAACCAAAATCAATGGGAATTGAACTCGTAGCCGCTGGTGGAATGAATGATATTCAAGATGTTGTAAATAATATGAGTCAAATGTTTAGTGGTAACTCTCCCAAATCTAAAAAAAGTAAAGTTTCGGTATCACAGGCAAGAAAGATTATAACTGATGAAGAAAGTGAAAAGCTAATTGACCAAGAAAAAGTTATTGAAATTGCAAGAAATAGATGTGAACAGATGGGTATTGTTTTCATCGATGAAATAGATAAAATTGCCGGTAGATCAACTTCTGGTTCTTCATCTCCAGATGTATCACGTGAAGGAGTTCAAAGGGACATTCTTCCAATCGTTGAGGGAACAAAGGTTAATACAAAATGGGGCACGGTGGATACAACCCATATACTCTTTATTGCTGCTGGAGCTTTTCATATTTCCAAACCAAGTGATCTTATTCCGGAGCTTCAAGGTCGTTTCCCTTTAAGGGTTGAACTTAATGATTTGTCTGTAGAAGATTTTATAAGAATCTTAAAAGAACCTGAAAATTCAATTACTGTTCAATACCGTGAACTTATGAAAACTGAAGAAGTCGAATTGGAATTTACTGATGAAGGTTTAAAAAGAATCAGTGAAATAGCCTATGAAGTTAATTTTTCGAATGAAAATATTGGAGCTAGAAGGTTATACACTGTTATGGAAACCCTTCTTGAAGATTTAAGCTTTTCTGCAGATGAATTAAAAGGGCAAAAAATTATCATTACAAAGGAATTTGTTGATGAGCAGTTAAAAGATATTGTAAAAGATCAAGATTTGAGTCAGTATATATTGTAATGAAGTTTACAAAAATTATTAGTAGTAATTATGAGAAATCTTTACATAAGGCCTTCTCTATTTATGGTAACAACTTGAGAATTGTCTCAAGGAAAGACTATGAAGAAGGCCTTCTAATAAAAAAACAATATTGTCAACTTGTCTGTTATGAATTTAATGAAACTTGTCCTAAACCTAGAAAGGAATTGCAAAGAATTGACTTTGATGGTTTTGAAGATGAAAAAGATAGTATTAAGGATCAAGGAATGGAAGAGGTTGATTATTCCCAGAAATATTCAGCTTTTTTTTATGATGATGACATCCAAAAACTTCAACTTAATCCCGAATATAAAGTAAATAAAAAACAAAAAATAAAAGATTATGTAAAAATTGAACAGCTTTTAGAAAAAAGTAAGTTGTTTTTAGATGAGAATAAGTTTTTTACAGATTTTAGTATTTTTCTTCAAAAGTATCTTAAGATCTGGTTGGAATCAAAGTTACCGGAAATTCCCGATTCAATAGCCTTTGAAAAACATTTTCTTGAAAAGATCTCAAATTCTTTTGAGTGCGACCATACTACTCAAGTTTTTCCTCCAAAAAATTTTGTTGTGCTAGGAAAAGAAAAATGTGGTAAATCTCAAACAAGTCTTAAAGTTTCCTATATTTTTTCAAAATTAAAGAATGAAAAAACATCAAATGTTGAACTTTATTATTCAATAATTCCTGAAGGAAAAATGAATGATTCTTCTGATTTGATTCTTAATGATGACTATAAAGATTGTGAGGTTTCCAAAATAAAACATCTAGTAAAGAATGATTTTGTTTCAGATTCTTCTTTAAATATTTTTGATTGTTTTACACCAAAAAATAAAGAAGAAAGAAAAGCACTTTTTTTATTTTTAAATAAACTTGATAAAAAATTCACAAAATTTTTCTTGGTTTTGGATATAAGTGTATCTGAAAAAGTAGTTCATAGGTTTTTAACTAATATTAAATGGGACTGCCAAGGTATTATTTTTACAAAAGTTGATGAAATGGCAAATTATGGACCTTTAATTAGTTTGTGCTCTGAACTTCAACTTCCAGTTTTGTTTATTACTGACGGATTAAAAATACCAGAAAATATTCATTTTGCATCTAATTATTATATTATGAGCAAGTTAAAAGGTGTTAAGAATAATTTTCTTAGCTAATTTTAGATTTGGATTTCTTTGCTTTGAGATCCTGTAATTTTTCCAATAGAAATTAATCCTTCTACAACTTTTCGAATTGCTGGGCTGGCAATATTAGCTCCCCAAATTTCTCCACCTTGAGGATTATAACAAGCAATGTAAATTATGTATTTGGGGTTATCCGCATCTACGATAGCAATTGTCGAGGCTACAACTCCACTTTTTTGTGGATCAAGAATCTGGCTTGTACCTGTTTTTGCTGCAATTTTGAGTCCCTCTATATTCAATTGAACAGCAGTTCCTCCTGGTTCAGTTGCTGAAACCATGGCCTCTACTACTTTTTTTGCTGTTTCTTCTTTAATTACATTTCTTAATATTTCTTTTTTATTGGAAAAAGTTTCATTATTCTCACTATCGACTATTTTATAAATTAAAGAAGGTTTTAAAAGATTTCCTTCATTGGTGAAAATGGTAGCTGCTGTTGTTAATTGAAGTGCAGTAGAACTAATTTCTTGACCAAAACTTATTGTGGGTTTACTTCTAAGTGACCAATGAGAAGGTGAGGATAAGTAGCCTGAATTATTTGATTCCTCAATTGGCAAGCTAGAACCAAAATTCATTGCCTTTAAATAGTTATAAAATTGATTATCATCTGTTTGTAAAGCCCAAGAAGATACAGCACCATTACAAGAGTATTTTATCATATCAGAAGGTCCGTTTATGTCATTATGGCTTTCATGACAGTTGATAGTAATTTCAGTCTTATCATTTGGGTAAAAAGTATATTCCCCGTCACAGTGAAAAACTTCATCAACCTTTGCCTCTCCAATATCAAGAATGGCAGCTAAAGAAAATATTTTAAAAACACTACCTGGCTCATAACTGCTTTTGAAGGTATTATTCATTCTTTGTGAATCTGTGGAAGTATTAAAATTATTAATATTAAACCAAGGCCATGAAGATGAAGCTAAAATTTCTCCAGTTTTTGCATCCATAATTATTCCAACTGCATACTCTGGAAGATTGGAATTGCACATTGTTTGAATTTGAGTATCTAAAAGATACTGAAAGTCCATATCAAGGGTAAGATAAACATCAGATCCGTAGGAAAACAAGCTATCTTCAATTGGACTGGCAGTAAGTAAATCATCATATTGATATTCTACTCCCTCAATTCCTTTTTTATCAATATCAGTAAATCCAATAAGTTGAGCTGCGTGAAAATTCTGTGGATAGCTTCTAAAATTAAAATCCATGACTTCTAGTTGGTTTTGGAGTTCATTATCCTTAATGACAGCTTTAATTTGGTCTACCTTAGAATCCTCTAGTTTTCTTTGCAATACAACATAAGCCTTGTCTTGCTCAAAAATAGTTTCTAGACTTGTTTTACTAATATTTAAATAAGGTGAAATTAAATTACTTATACTGGTTTTGTCGTTCATTTTATTGGGATGGGCAATAAGTGATTTATAAGTTCTATCGATGGCAAGGATATTTTTATTTCTGTCGTAGATAGTACCTCTAATCAGAACCTGGCTAATGTCTGGATTTTTATATTCTTTTATATCTTTTCCAGAAAAAATAATAAAAACAATTCTAACTATCAGCAAAAGGGTTACCACAAAAGTAAAAATCAGAAAGATTTTGAAAAAAAGATTCTTTTTAGTGGAAGTAGACATAAATTTATCATATAATTAAGTAAAATTATTGTCGAGAGTAGAGAATCAATGAATAAAGAAAATTACGATCAGATTAATTCCTTTGAAAATAACCAGAACAATAAAAGAAAAAAAAATAATCTTCCTTTGATTATTTTTACTATTGTTTTAGCAGTCCTGGTTATTGTTGTTGCGATGATTATTTTCTTTGGAATGAAGAACAAAAATTCAAATGAGGATTCTTCCACAGTTCAAAATATTAGTACTAGTGAAACAGGAAAAGAAGCAGAAAATGAGCAAGTGCTTTCATCGGATTCTGACGTGTTAAATAAGACTAGGAAGATTGTGGATCCTATTACTTCGACTCCTGATTTTAGTGGACAAACTGCAGCCGACCTTGGACAATCTTTGGGTAAAAAATATCAAAAACAGGTTTTATGGACAAATTATACCTGTAAAGATGGTGATACCTTAAAAAAAATAGCCCAGGAAAATAGTATAAGTCTTTCTACTCTTCTTTCGGTTAACAAAATTCAAAATATTGATGCAGTTTCAATAGGTACTATATTGAGAGTCCCAGATCGAGATGGTTCGATATATGTAGTTAAAAAAGATGATATGTTAGGTACAATAGTTCAAAAATTAAATTTAAGTATTACTTGGAAAGATTTACAAGAAATTAATGGCTTAGATAATGATAAAATCAAAGAAGGACAGGAATTATTTATTCCAGATGAGACTTCTTCTTCAAATATTTCAACTGCATCAAGAGGATTAGAGTTTGCTTCACCCATGGATAATGGTGTTGAAAAGATAATTTTTAATACAAGATTTACAGACCCAATTACAAAAGAAACCGCACCGTTAGAGGGTATTTGTCTTCAAGCGTCTTCTGGAAGCAAAGTTTATGCGTCTTGTGATGGTGAAGTATTGGATATTGAACTAAATACTGGTTCTCGTCCAAATACTGTAAAAGTACGCCATGATGGTGGTTATGTAACTACTTATGGGTACCTTGCAACAGTTGAAGTTGGTATTGGAGATTCAGTTACAAATAAGTCTATTTTAGGTACAATTAGCAAGGAAAATTCCTTTTTTGACAATGCAATGCTCTTCTTTCAAATAGAGCAGAACGGAGTCTGCCTTGATCCTGCAGCATTTTTTTAGTTTTTTTCATATAAAATAACAAATTTTTTTACTCAATTACTATTTTTTTGATTTCTTTGGTATTATACTCTATATTATGGCAAATATATTATCAAAAATTTTTGGATCCAAAAAGGATCGTGATGTTAAATTATTAAAACCTTTAGTTGAGAAAATTAATTCTCTTGAGCCGTGGGCAAAAGGATTAAAGAAAGAAGATTTTCCTGTTGAAACAGAAAAATTAAGAAATAAGATTACCAATGGTGAATCCATGGATTCCGTGATGTTTACTTCTTTTGCTCTTGCACGAGAAGCTAGTTTCAGGGTATTAGGTGAGAGACCTTATGATGTTCAAATTATGGGAGCTATAGTTCTTCATCAAGGTAAAATTCTTGAAATGAAAACTGGTGAAGGAAAAACTTTAACCAGCGTTCCTGCTGCTTATTTGAATGCTTTAGGACATAAGGGTGTTCAGATTATTACTGTAAATGATTACCTTGCAGAAAGAGATAGCAAATGGATGAAACCTGTTTATGAATATTTGGGTCTTACTGTAGGTTGTATTCTTTCTAATATGGATAATGAACGCAAAAAACAGTCTTATCAATGCGATATTGTCTATGGAACAAATAATGAATTTGGTTTTGATTATCTTAGAGATAATATGAAGGTAAAATCCGAAGACAAACTTCAAATGGGACATCATTTTTGTATAATTGATGAAATAGACTCTATTTTGGTTGATGAAGCTAGGACTCCACTTATTATTAGTGGTCAAGGTAGTGATGATACTCAAATTGTTAGAAATGCCGAGAAAATTACTGGGTATTTTACTGAATGTGAAAAAGATCCTGTTACTGGTGAATATCCAGAAATAACAATTCTGGATAAATTTGATGAAAAAAATACCAAAATAAGCGGTGATTACATGCTTGACGAAAAGTCCAAGAAAGTCAGTTTTTCAGCTGAAGGAATGGAAAAGATGGATGAAATTCTTCAAAAGCACAATATTATTACTGGAAGTGTTTATGAAGATGAAAATTTTGAGTATATCCATTATGTTACACAGGCACTTACAGCAAAACTTCTTTATAAAAAAGATTCAGATTACATTGTTAGAGATAATAAGATTCAAATTGTTGATGAATTTACTGGACGTGTTTTAGAAGGTAGAAGGTATAGTGAAGGACTTCATCAAGCAATTGAGGCAAAAGAGCATATAAAAGTTTATGGAAGAAATAAAACTATTGCTACCATTACATTTCAAAACTTCTTTAGAATGTATGATAAATTAAGTGGTATGACTGGAACAGCTGAGACCGAAGCTATTGAATTCCAAAGTATCTATGATTTAGATGTAGTTGTAATCCCTACCAATGAACCAATTGCAAGAGTTGATGCAAATGACCAAGTTTACCTCAATGAAGAATTTAAATTGAAAGCCATTGTTGATGAAATAGAAAGAGTTCATAAAACTGGACAGCCTATTCTTGTTGGAACAATTTCAATTGATAAATCTGAATTATTATCAAAATTGTTACGTCAAAGAAAAATTCCACATGAAGTTCTTAATGCAAAGAACCATGCTAGAGAAGCTTTAATTATTGAAAATGCCGGATGTAAAGATGCTGTTACCATTGCTACCAACATGGCAGGACGTGGTACGGATATTAAACTTGGTGGATCAGTTAAAGCCCTAGCAAGGAAAATTTGTCCAGATGAAAATAGTGAAAATTTTAAATCAGCTTTAGAGAAAGTAAAAGACGAATATAAAAAAAGATATGAAGAAGTTAAATCTCTCGGTGGGCTTTATATTCTAGGGACAGAACGCCATGAATCTAGACGAATAGACAATCAGCTAAGAGGTCGTAGTGGAAGACAGGGAGATCCTGGTTTTTCTCGGTTTTATGTTAGTTTTGATGATAATTTATTAAGATTATTTGCAAAAGATAGTATCAAAGGCATGATAGGACGTCTTGGTATGAATACTGGGGAGCCTATTGAACATTCAATGGTAAATAAAGTTATTGAATCAGCTCAGAAAAAAGTTGAAGAAAGAAACTATGAAATTAGAAAATATCTTTTGGATTATGATGATGTTTTAAGCGAACAAAGGAATTTGATATATTCTCAAAGAGATGAAATCCTCAACGATGATGATTTGCTTACAAGACTTGTAAAATCAACTAATGAAATAGTCGATGGAGAAGCTTTGAGTTTTACTAAATTAAAGGGAAAGGAGTTAATGGAAGCTCTTGCTAATGCAATGCTTGCGGATTTTAATTTTATACCAAAATATAAAAAAGAAATGATTGATTCTAATTTTCAAGAAATTGTAAAAAACACCAAAGATCAGATAAACACATTAATCAAATTAAAAAGTGAATTGGTTGGGGAATTGCAATTTAATAACTTTATTCGATTTTTATATCTTCAACAGATAGATGGTAAATGGCAAGATCAGTTGTCTTCGTTAGAGGAACTTCGCGATGCAGTAAGATTACGCTCTATAGCTCAGAAAAATCCTTTGGTTGAATATAAGATTGAAGGTTACGATATGTTCCAAGACATGATTGAAAAAATCAAGCTTGCTGTAATTTCTCAAATTATTCGAGTTAAAATCAAAGTATCTGCTATTCCAGATAAGCTAAAAGAAGATGGTAATGTAGTTCAAATTCACGAATCTATTCAAACTTTTACTTCAGAAGAAAGAAGGGCTAGGTCTAATTTACAAAGAAACGGTGGTGGACCTGCAACTGAATCAATTAAACCGAAACAGGTAATTCGTACGCAACCAAAGGTTGGTAGAAATGATCCATGTCCATGCGGAAGTGGAAAAAAATACAAAAATTGTTGTGGTAAAAATGTATAGGCAGGTTGTAATATGAAAGTAGGAATGACTGGAGGAGGTACTTTAGGTCATATTTTGCCTGCTTTATCTGTGTACTCTGAATTACCTCCTGAAACTGATGTATTTTGGATTGGTCGAAACAATGTAGCTGAAAGGAAGATAATTGAGGATAAAAAGATAGCTTTTTATCCAGTATGTTCTGGAAAGTTTAGAAGGTATTTTTCATTAAAGAATTTTATTGATTTTTTTAAAATTATTATTTCGTTTTTTCAATCCAGGAAGATTTTGAAAACTGAACAACCTTCTGTTTTGTTTTCAAAGGGGGGATTTGTATCTGTCCCAGTAGCTTTTGCTGCTTTTTCATTAAAAATACCTGTTATTACTCATGAAAGTGATACTACCATTGGGCTGGCAACAAGATTGATAGCTAAAAGAGCATCCTTAATATGTACTGCTTATGAGAGTTCTGCAAAAGTTTTATCTCGTGTAAATCAAGCTTTAATAGTTACTGGTAATCCAGTAAGAAAAGAACTTTTTAATGGGAATGGAAAAAAATGGAGAATGGAAAATAAAATTGGTGAAAATGAAAAACTTGTAGTTGTTCTTGGTGGAAGTCAAGGTGCTCAAAAAATTAACGAAGCTATAAGAAAGGATTTTCCCTCAATTAAGGATAAATGTCATCTTATTCTTCAAACAGGTAAAGGCAAAAAAGATTCCAATTTTCATTGTGAAAATTACCAAGAGGTTGAATTTTTTGAGGAAGATTATGCTGATGTTTTAAATGCTAGTGATATAGTAGTAAGTAGAAGTGGAGCAGGAGCAATTTCAGATTTAAAAGCTTTAAGAAAAACTATGATTTTAGTGCCTTTGGGATTAGAGGCAAGCCGGGGAGACCAAATTTTAAATGCAAAAAAATTAATGGAAGCAAATGAGGCCATTGTGGTTGACGATTATTCATTAATAGTTGAAAATATTAATACATTGCTTCAAGATTCCGCATTAGCTGGTAATCTTTCAAAAGCTATAGAAAAAGAAAAAATCACTGATGCAGGAAAAACTATTGCATCCTTGATTATGAAGGTAGGTAATAATGAGTTTTTCAGTTGTTGACTGGGTCTTAGTTGTAATTCTTGTTTTGGGTGGCTTCAGAGCAAGTGTTAATGGGTTCTTTCATGAAATTTCTTACAAATTAGGTTATCTTTTAGGTTTTTTTGGTGCTTTAATGTTTAGCCAAGATTTAGCTCTTTATATTGAAAAGAGTGCAGGTTTATCTTTATTTGTTTGCCTTTTGATTTCCTATGTTGCTATATTCTTGTTAGGGTTTATCTTAGTTGCAATACTTGGTGATAGTATTCAGAATTTATTTCAAAAGATAAAATTAGGATTTATTGATAAATTACTTGGTTTTGTCATTGGTGTATTTGAAGCTCTTATAGTAATTGTTATCGTTTATTCTTTGCTTAAATCTCAGAAATTTTTTGATTTTTCACCATATTTCGACAAAAGTTGGATTTGTAATCAATATTTAAATGATTTAGCAAAATTTAGCCAAGAAACCCTAAGTGGAGTACGTGGTGTTTGATTATACTAGTATTTCTCAAAATGAAATAGCTATAGCCTTAGTAGAAGACCTACAAAGAAAAAAGCTACCTCAAGCTCTTCTTTTCGCTGGTCCTTCTTTTAGTGGAAAATTGACCTGCGCTGTTGAATTAGCAAAGGCTATAGGATGCACTAAAGAAAATCTTGTAATTTCTGCTACGCGAGATTTTTTATATTCGTTAAATACTGCTTTAAAGGTTTTTATGAAGACCAAAGATCAAAAATCAAAAGCGTTTCTTAAAAAGAATTTAGAAATATTTCAATTAACCTTTCACTCAGTGCTTGATGTTTCAAATGATAGAACAAAACCACAAATGGTCAAGGTAAATGAGCTATTTTCAAAAATTGATTCTTTAGAAGAGAATGATATAGAAAGTTGGGGTAAGGATTTAAAGGAAGTATTAAAAGATTTGCAGAAGAATAGAAAAAAAAATAACGCATTGTCAATGGAACAACTTAGGAATGTACAATCTTGGCTTGAAATGACTAGTTTTAACAATATTCCAAAAGTGCTAATCTTAGAGGGAATAGAAAATCTTAATATTAATGTTGCCAATGGGCTTTTGAAACTGTTAGAAGAACCAAATACT
>JBAYZQ010000008.1:0-32589 GCA_041672385.1 Sphaerochaetaceae bacterium
TATTCATGCTTTGTTGTTTACCTCTATTATTTTATTGCTCGTCAATATTTTCAAGAATATGAACATCCAGCTGAAGAAAAAGTAGTCGATGATGCATACTTAAAAAAGGTGGGCATTAGCCCCCGAGAAAAAGAGATTCTTCTTTTATTATTTAAAGGAAATACATCCTATGAAATTGCTACAGAATTATATATCTCACACAACACTGTAAAAACCCATATTAAACATATCTATGAAAAGTTACATGTATCTACTCGTGTTCAACTATTCTCTCTACTATCTAGTCACAAAAAAGTATAATCTAAAAATTCGATTGTCATTTTTTTTGCAAAGAAATTTATTTGAATCTTTTAATAATCCTATTATTGTGTATAATATCTGTGGAGTAAAAATATGAAAAACTTAACAGTAATATCTTTGGGAGGTTCTATCATAGCCCCAAATGGAGTTGATATTGAATTTCTAAAAAACTTTTATAGCAAAATATCAGAATTTCTTCAAGAAAACAAAGAAAGAAAAATTATTATAGTATGTGGCGGTGGCGCTCCAGCTAGAGTCTATCAAGATGCTTATTATAAAATTGCTGAAAATATAAAAGACAGTGAAGCTGATTGGATTGGAGTCAAAGCTACTCATCTTAATGGACGACTAGTAAGAGCTATTTTTGATTCTTGGTGCTCAGAAGATCTTATTATAGATCCAACTGAAAACATTGAATTTAAAAATCAAGTTCTTGTTGCAGCAGGTTGGAAACCAGGATTTTCTAGTGATACAGATGCAGTATATCTTGCCCAAAAATTCAATGGAAAATTAATTGTAAATCTATCAAACATTGATAAAGTTTATTCTGCAGATCCAAAAACAAACCCTGAAGCTGTTCCTGTTGACCACTTCAGCTGGAAAGATTTCATAGATATGGTAGGAACTAAATGGACACCTGGAGCAAACACTCCTTTTGACCCTATAGCTAGCCAAATTGCTAGAGATAACAAAATGAAAGTAATTTGCAGCGATGGAAGAAATATTCAAAACACACTTAATATACTAAATGGTCAAGCTTTTGAAGGAACCTTAATAGAATAAGCATCCTTTAAACTTGAATAATAAGGTAAAACTGAAGCCGAATCTTCATTAAAAGGATTTGTTCTTGTAAAATCTGGAATCCATTTTTTTTCATTTTCTTTTGGACTTCTTTCTTGAACAAATCCATTTTCTATTTCTGCTTCATCCAAAAACCTTAAAATTTTTTCATAATCTTTTTTACTTATTGCATTAAAGTCATCATCCTCAAAGGGAGAAACAAATTGAAACATTAAGGATAAATAGTATTTATCTTTAAAATCCTTAAACCACTTTAAAAATTCTAAAGTTTGTTTCACAGTATCTGGAAAAACTAAATGCCTAACAAGAGTTCCATAAAGGAAGCCTTTTCTCTCGTAAGTTCTTTTTTGAATAGAAGACAAATAGTCCATCACCATTTGAATATTTTTAACATATTTTTTCGTTCCACAGAATTTTTCTGCCACTTCATACGAAAAAGTCTTTACATCCATAAGGTATAAATCAACATAACCATTTATTAATTTTAATTGCTCTACATTTTCAAATCCAGAAGAATTCCAAACAACGGGAAGTTTAAAACCTCTTTCTTGGGCATTTTTAAGAGCAATTATAATTGAAGGAATAAATTGGGTTCCAGTTACCAAATCAAGGGTATAAGCCCCCTCTTCTTGAAGAGCCAACATTAAGTTTGTTAATTCCTCAATTGAAACCTCTATTGAAGGTGGATTTGGATTATTTGCTATTTGATAATTCTGACAATAATGACAATGAAGAGGGCAAAAAGCAAAAAAGATAACTCCAGCACCCTTTTTACCTGATATACAAGGCTCTTCACCTTTATGTAATCCTACAAAGGAAACTGCTACATTACTAGTAGCAAAGCAAGCCCCTTTTTTTCCAGCGTTTCTGTTTATTTTACATTTATGAGGGCACAACTCACAGTTATCATACATTTTCAAAAGTTCTTCATTGCTTGTTTTCATGTTTCACACTCCAATTATTGACCTTCAAAAGAGATTGTATCATAATTTGTAACATGAATCTTCCAAATATACTAAGACCCAAGAATAAAAAACTAAAAGATCGTTACATCCTCTGTTTAGATGGAGGAGGAATGCGAGGAATAATTCCAGTTGTAATACTAAAAAAATTCTATTCAATGCTTAGTGGGAAAGAAGAAAAAACAAATTACCCCATTACCTCTTATTTTGATCTCATTTCAGGTACCTCAACAGGTGGTTTAATAGCCACAGCCCTTACCTGTGGAACAGGTATGAAACAAAGTCAAACAGGACATGGTGATCAAACTGACCTTCAAGGCTTAATTGATATTTACAAAGCCGATGGAAAAACTATTTTTCCTCAAGAATTGTTTACCAACCTCTTAAACCCAATTTCAGACAAATACCCAGTTCAACCAATTGAAAATCTTTTAAAGACTTGGTTTGAAGATACACCTTTTCATGAAGCAAAAATACCAACCCTCGTAATGAGTTATAATGCTAGTTTGGGACTTCCTTTTGAAATGACAAGCACGGAGAACAAAGAACTTTTGGCTTGGGAAGTAGCAAGAAGCACCAGCGCAGCTCCAACTTATTTTTCTCCTTATAAAATTGGAAAAAATCTTCTAATAGATGGTGGAGTTATAGCAAATAACCCAAGTTTATATGCATATAAATATGCAAAAAGGCTTTATCCAGAATGTCAAAATTTTCATATTTTATCCCTTTCTACTTGCACTATCCCCTACACGTTCAAAAAGAAAAGTTCCTATGGACTTTCAAGCTGGCTTTCTGTACATAAGATTTATTCAACTAGTCAAATGCAAACAGTAGAAGAAATTATTACTTGTTTTGAAGACTGTGACTATCTAAGAATTGATAAACCCTTGTCAAAAAGTATTCCAATGGACAACAGCCAACATCACAATATGATAATGCTAGAAAAACACGGAGAGAAACTTTATAATAATTCTGAAGAAAAGCTCAAAACTTATTGCAATGGTCTTATTAAGAACAGAAAAATAAAGGAAAGATAAATGGCTTCACATCCCAAACAAATAGTACTTGAAGAAACCATTCAAAAAATGTGCAATGAGCTTGACATTTATCTTGAAGACCATTTTGGGTCAAACTATCCTCTCCATCCCAACCGTCCAAAAAGGGGAATGACCGCAAGTGGAATATATGATGGGCTTTTTTCAACCACTGCTGTTTTTACCCTTGGCTATGGGTCAAAATCAGGACGGGGTTATATAATTACCATTGAAATTAGAACCTTAAGTAATGTAAACAAAGTTGATAGGGATGCTATAGAAGAAAGTGGAATAGGATACTTTAAAACACTACTTCCGCAATTTTTCCCTGAAAGAAAATTAATAGTAGTAAAAGATAAAAATGTTTATAAATTAGTTGGAGACTTCAGTCTGGGAGAGGTCTGATAAAACTAGAGAAGGGCAAATACCATGCTTTTCTTCAAATCCAGCCTCAATTGTCCTTTTAATTGCTTTTTCAGTAAAAAGAGAGGCTAATTTCAAAGCTGAAATAAAATCTTTTTTTCTAAGCATCAAAGCAACCATTACAGAACAGAAAAAATCTCCACTTCCAGGAAGAGAAATCTTTTCTCTATTATGAGTATAAATACCCTCTTGATTACTCTTTGTAAGGAATGCTAATTTACAAGTCTTTTGATCAGAAGGAATACTTGTTATTACAATATTTGAAAGAGGAGAAAGTTCTCTAAGTCCATATAAAACATCGTTTATTCCAAACTTTTCAACATCTTCTTCCTTCTTTTGAGTTAAAAGGAGAGCCTCTGTAAAGTTTGGAGTAATTAAATCAGCATGTTTAATTAAATCTTTCATTTTATCTCTTTGCAAATCATTAAAACCTGTATAATAAGAGCCATGGTCCCCAAGCACCGGATCAATAACAGTAAAAAGATTATTTTCCTTATTTTTGATTAAAAACTTCTCAACCTGATTCATGATAGCTACATCTGAAATAAACCCTGAATAAAATCCATCGAATTTAATCTTTTCAGTTTCAAGAACTTCAAAAATTCTTTGTGTTTCTTTTTTGAGACTATGTTTATAAACACCCGTAAACCCATCAGTTTGAGTTGATAGCACGGCCGTAGCAATTGGACAGGCTTCAACTTTTAAAGCCTCAAGTACGGGTATTACTACAGTCAATGAAGACTTAGAATAGGTACATAAATCATGAACAACTAAACATTTTAAAATATCGCTCATCCTTAACTCTCTTTTAACTGAGTATAGTAAATACCTGTACTGTAATCAATGAAAAATTGTTTTTTTGTTTCATCTCTCTTTCCTTTCTGATAGAATACCTACTGTATTGGGAGGAATAATGGAACAATTTATTTATGATGAAATTCAAAAAGAAAAACAAGATATGATAATTTCAGCCAGTGGATGGAGGAAAATCTTCGTAGAAAGCCAAAAAGAAGAAGATCCCAACAGCAAAGTTAATCTTCCAAATTTATTGATTTGTCGCTCAGTCGCTTTAGCTTTTGCAAAAGCTCTTAAACCGACAAAACCAATATTAATTGGAACTGATACTAGACCAACAGGACCAGTTATTGCTGAAAATTGCTGTGCAGTTTGGGAAAAAATGGGAATTGAATACAAATATGTAGGACAAATAGCTACACCTGAAATTTTGGCTGAAAGTCAAACTGGCTCTTACAGTAGTTTTTATTACATATCAGCCAGTCATAACCCAATTGGTCATAATGGTTTTAAATTTGGATCTAATGGAGGAGTATTCAATAAAGAAGAAGTACAACCTATAATTAATGAATTTGAAAAAATTATTGAAAATAAAGTTGAACTTGATTTTTTAAGTAATATAATAATAAATAAAATTAATCCTGATTTAGAATTAAAAAGAAAAGCCAGTGAAACCTATCGAAAATTCATAATTAAAATTATATTTGGAGAAGAAAAACCAAAATCTGGAAAAAAGATAGGTGTAGCAATCGATTTTAATGGTAGTGCTAGAACACTCAGTATAGATGAAAAATTATTATCATCTCTTAATATTGAAACCTCCTCGATTAATGCAAAGGCTGGAAATATAGTTCATGCTATTGTTCCCGAAGCTGAAAACCTTGAATACTGTAAAGAACAACTTCAAAAATGTTACGATGCAAACCCTTATTACGCTTTAGGTTATATGCCTGATTGCGATGGAGATCGGGGAAATCTAGTTTATATAAACAAAAATGGAAAAGCTGAAATTTTATCCGCACAACAAGTTTTTGCCCTAACAGTTTATGCTAGTCTATCTTTTTGCAAAGACTCAAAAAAAGCAATTGCCTGTAACGGACCAACCAGCTTAAGGATTGATGAAATATGCAAAAGAAAAGATGCTAAATGTTTTAGAAGCGAAGTCGGAGAAGCTAATGTTGTGAATCTAGCTCATAACTTAAGGAATCAAGGTTACAAAGTGCCAATGTGTGGAGAAGGATCTAATGGAGGTTGTATTTTGTATCCTAGTAAAGTAAGAGACCCTCTTACAACAGTACTGACAGTAATAAAACTTCTTCAAAGTTCAAATAATGATCTTCCAAACTTACTTGAGGTTTTACCAAAATTCACCACTACCGATGCCTTTAGTGACCTAGCGGGATTAAAGGTTCGTAACAAAGATTATAAAACCTTAAAAAACAATTATGAAAAGCTTTTCAAAGAAAGATGGAATAGTCTTAAACAACAAACTGGATTTGATAATTTTCGTGAATACCAAACTCAAGGGACAAAAGAAAAAGAAGGAATTGGAGAAGAGTTTAGAAGTGGAGAAGCTAAAGGAGGACTTAAAATAGCTTTTTTTGATGATAAAGAAGAAGTTTTAGGTTTCATCTGGCTTCGGCCAAGTGGAACAGAACCCCTTTTAAGATTAATGGCAGATGTAAAAGGAGAAAATCAAGAATTACATGATTTACTTCTTTCCTTTCAAAGAACTTTGATAATTGATGCTCAACAGAAATAACTATTTACTTAATGCAGCTATCGCAGCACCAATTGTTGGAGAGTCTTCAATATTGATAAATCGATAACTAATTCCAAGTTTTTCAGTAAGATGAAGATGAAGATAATAATCGGTGTAAAATTTTAAAAATTCTGTCTTATAAAAAGTTGTACCATCAGCATTTATACAAATTGGATGACAAGGATTGAACCCTTCTCCAGTCTTTAAAATCACAGCTGCAAGATTTGCGGCTGTTAAAAAAGCAGAACGCTTAATATAAGCACTTAGAAGAACATAAAGAGAAGCAGCATCTTTTTCATTATCTTTTACTAACCTCACTAAAAGATAATCTTCATTGTAAGGTTGTTCCAAATAGTTACTCATTTGAGTAGTATTTAAATCTTCTAAATCTAAAAATTTCTTACTAGTTTCTTTCGAAAAAACTTCTGCCTTGGCTGCTTTTTTCATAAGATGCAAAGCGGCCTTTCCCAAATACGCTCCACTTATCATTTTCTCAAAATGATAACTCGTAGGATCTTTGGTAGTATCTAAAAACTCTCGGTCCGTTTCTGTAAGAACAAGATCATAATTTCCACTTTCAACATTTATAATCTGCCTTCCTGCCTTTAGAGCATCAATCTTCTTAATCAACTCATTTCTTTCGCTATAGGCAGTATTTGTCCCAGTTCCAAGAATATATCCAATAAAGGAGGAATAATAATTATTTGAATCAATGGATTTTCCAGCAAGAAGAGTTGCAACGGTATCATTTACAACCGCATATTTCATTTTTTTAACATCATGACCTCTATCAGTTAGTTCCTGAAGTAAAGATTTTGCTACGGGTTGACCTACTACTTCCTTTGCCTTTATTTCTTTACTGAAATACAAAGGAATACCATCTAAATCTTCGGTAATTTTTGCTGCATAGGAAAAGCAAATTCCAATTCTATTACAGCCTGTTCCAATAAATCTTTCAACTTGGTCTGCAAAAATAGAAAAAAATTCTTTTTTGGAAACTTCCTTCTCAATACCAGGCATTTTTGTCTTTTTAAATCCAGTAATTTCTGGTTCTAAATTTTTCTGAAAAGTTACCATACAAGATCTTAAATTTGTTCCACCTGCATCTAAGACAATAATAGATTCACCCTCTTTTATTTCAAAACTATCCTTACAAAAAGTTGGAATCATTGGTAAAGAAGAAGAACCGTCATATAATCCCTTACTCATCTGTTCAAGAAAATCATTACAAATATCTGAAAATTTTAAATTTTGCACATCAAAATTTAATTCCTGTAAAAACTGCTTAACTTTCATAAAAAAAATCCTTTAATTAAAATTTACATGATAGAAAATTGGTTCTGAAGAATATTTTTTGCCATTAATATAGAAAATATCAACAGGACTTACTTTAAAATCTCCATTACCTAAAATTTCAAGTTCAAAACTTCCTTTGATATTTATATCTTGGCAAACTCCACTTCCTTGAACGGTCATATCACAAACTAGATAAAGATTACCATCAATTTCATTTTCTGAAAACACATCTTGATATAACTTTGTAAATTCTTCAGAAAAGTTGTAATAAAGATATATATTACCACTTAGCAAATACTGTCCCGTCTTGTAATTCTCTTGAGTTAAATAAGAATAAAGATAAAACAATAAAGGAGAAAGTTTTACACTTTCTTTTCCCGTAATTAATCTTAAAATATAATTAGTATTTCCAATATGTTCACTCAAAGTTTGCTTATAACTATAAAGATCAGTTAGAAGAAAAGAAATTCTTGAAGGTATATCTTTATTACTAGAAATATTAATAGAAGTACTAGGCAATTCAATAACTGGTTCGTTCATTGAACAAGCCAAAGCCGTAATCGCGGAATTGACTATTACTGCAAAAGATTTTGAAATATCTTTATTAGAAATAGCAACAGGTTCATCTGTTGCACATAAGGAAAAAGATAATACCAAAATTAAAACAACAGTTATCAGCTTTTTTTCTGTCATAAATATATAATACATTGATTATTACTTTATTTTCAACAAAAATTTTGGTAATATGATTAAATATGAACAATAAAGAAACTTTTTTTTGGTATGATCTTGAAACTTTTGGATTATTACCGACTTTTGACCGAATAGCTCAATTTGCTGGACAAAGAACCGATATGGATTTAAATCCTATTGGACCTGAAATTATACTTTACTGCAAACTCAGTAAAGACTATCTTCCGGATCCTTTAGCTTGCCTTATTACTGGAATAACTCCAGATGAAGTAAACGCAAAAGGTAAATGTGAAAGTGAATTCATTGAAGCAATAAACAAAGAATTTTCTGTTCCAAACACCTGTACTGTTGGTTTTAATTCTATTCATTTTGATGATGAATTTATTCGAAATGCTCTTTATCGAAATTTCTTGAATCCCTATCAACGGGAATGGAAAAATAGAAACAGCAGATGGGATATTCTTGATTTAGTAAGAGCTTGTCATGATTTACGTCCAAAAGGATTTGTTTGGCCGGAAAAAAATCCAAATACTCAAAACCCTGTTTTTAAGCTAACAAGTCTTACTGAGGCAAATAAAATCAACCAAGAGGGAGCTCATGATGCAATGGTTGATGTAAGAGCAACGATAGCAATCGCTGATCTTATTAAGAAAAAACAACCAAAACTTTTTGAATATTCCTTTGCAATTCGTAAAAAAGAAAGAATAAAAGAAATGCTAGGAAAACCTTTCGCTACTCCTGTAATTATGACTGCAGCGGCCTTTACCAATCCAAATGGTTGTTCAACTTTAATTTGTCCAATTACAACTCAGTTAGAGGATTCAAATACAATTCTCTGTTTTGATTTGGCTTATGATATAGAACCTTTGTTTACCGCCTCAGAAGAAGATCTTCTAAAAACTCCAGGACTAGTTAGAGTTGCAGTTAATAAATGTCCAATGCTTTCTCCCCTTTCTGTTTTAAATGACAAATTGGCTACAAAACTTGGAATTGATAAGAAACTCTGCCTTTCAAGATATGAAAAATTAAAACAACACAATGATTTGATTATTAAGCTAAGAAGTATTAAAGATAACTTTCAATTCCAAACAATTGAAGATACAGATTTTCAACTTTATAGTGGTGGCTTTTTTTCCGATCGCGACTATCAAACTTTTTCAATAATCAGGCAAGCTCCTCCAGAACAAAGACTTTTACTTTCACTAAACTATCAAGATACTAGAATACCTGAAATGCTTTTCAGACACGTTGCTAGAAATTATCCTGAAGTATTAACAAATAGTCAAAAAGAACAGTTTAAATCTTTCTGTGCAAACAGAATTTTATGCCCACCAGGAAATTCTCTTTGCAATCTTCAATTCTTTGAACGTAAAATACAAGAAAAGCTTGAAAGTAACGACGTTTCCCCTAAAGAGAAATTGGTTCTTTCAAGCCTTAAAAATTATGGAATTAAGCTTAAAGATTCTTTATTTAAATAATATTAAACTTTTTTCCAACTCTAATAAAAGCATCTACTGCCTTTTTAACATCTTCAGTTGTATGAGAGGCAGTAAGTTGTACTCTAATTCTTGCCTTTCCTTTTGGAACTACTGGATAACAAAATCCAATAACGTAAACACCTTCCTCAAGTAATTCATCCGCCATTTTTACTGCTTTTACTTCATCATAAAGCATAACAGGAACAATTGCAGTATTTCCTTCAACTAAGTCAAATCCAGCTTTACTCATTAAATCTCTAAATAAAAGTGCATTGGCAATTGTCTTTTCTCTGTAGGGATTAGATTTTTCCAACATTTTTAAAACCTGAATTGTCCCACTTGCAATAGCTGGTGCTAAAGTATTTGAAAAAAGATAAGGTCTTGATCTTTGTCTATAAACATCAATGAGTTCTTTCTTACCACTTATACAACCACCACTGGCTCCACCAAGTGCTTTACCAAAAGTTGTCGTAATTAAATCAACTCTACCTTCAACCTTCCAGTATTCACTTGTTCCTCTTCCAGTTTGTCCAATGTAACCTGTAGCATGGGAATCATCAACTAAAACAAGACACTTATATTCTTCAGCAAGGTCACAGATTTCATTCAACTTGGCAATATCACCATCCATTGAAAAAACTCCATCAGTACAAATCATTTTTCGATTTAAATCTTTACTTTCTTCAAGACATCTTTTTAAATCAGCCATGTTTGAATGTTCATATCTAAACCTTTTAGCTTTACAAAGTCTAACTCCATCAATTATTGAGGCATGATTTAAGGCATCACTAATAATGGCGTCTTCTTGCCCTAATAAAGGTTCAAAAACAGCAGCATTTGCATCAAAACAAGATGAAAATAAAATAGTATCTTCAGTTCCCAAGAAATTACTTACTTTTTTTTCAAGCATTTTATGCAATTCTTGAGTTCCACAAATAAAACGAACACTGCTCATTCCATAACCCCAACGTTTGAGACCATTTATAGATGCTTTAATAACCTCTGGATTATCGGCAAGACCAAGATAATTATTTGAACAAAAGTTCAAAACTTTTTTAATTTGGCCATTCTTTGTTAAAATCTCAATTTCTCCCTTTTGAGGAGAATTGATAACTCTTTCTTCTTTGTAGAGGCCTTGTTTTTTCAAGTCCTGCGAAAACTCTAGTAATTCTTGTTGTAACTTAGAATTTAGCATAATTTTTATCTCTCCTTTTGTTTTATGTTTTCAATCATTTCTTTTGTCATACGATCTAAATTGTATTCCGGTTTCCAATCCCATTCAACCCGAGCTGCATAATCTTCAAGACAATTTGGCCAGGAATCAGCAATAGCTTGTTTTACAGGATCAATATTGTAGCTTATTGTAAAATTTGGAATATAATTTCTAATCCAGGCAGCTTGGTCTTCCGGACAAAAACTCATACTTGCAATATTAAAAGCATTTCTATGCCTCAAACGGGCAGGATTTGCTTCCATAACTTGAATTGCTGCCTTTACAGCATCAGGCATATAAATCATATCCAGATAGGTATCATCTCTTAGAAAACATTCATAATGTTGATGTCTAACTGCTTCATAGTATATTTCAACTGCGTAGTCAGTTGTTCCTCCACCAGGAGGAGTAAGACTACTTATAACTCCAGGAAATCTTACACCCCTAGTATCAACATCATATTTATGATAGTAGTAATCGCATAAAAGCTCTCCAGCGACTTTTGTAACACCATATATTGAAGTTGGTCGTTGCAAAGTATCTTGAGGGGTAAAATCTTTTGGAGTACTTGGACCAAAAGCACCAATGGAAGAAGGAGTAAATACTGCACAATGGTTTTCTCTAGCTACTTCAAGAGTTGTAAGTAACCCATCAATATTTATCCGCCAAGCAAAAAGTGGATTCTTTTCAGCATTTGCACTAAGTAAAGCTGCAAGATGATATATAGTATCTATTTTATGTTTATTAACAATATCAGTTAACTTTTCTCCCTCTCGACAATCCATTTTATAAAATGGCCCAGACTGAATTAACTCCAAATTTACATCATTCCTTATATCCGTAAGAACAACATTATCTGCTCCATATTGTTTTCTGAGTCCAATTGAAATTTCACTTCCAAGTTGACCCAATGCACCAACAACAAGAATATTTTTCATATATTCCTCCAATTAACAAATTCATTATATTGAACAATATTTGATATGTCAAACTTTTTTATATTTTAAACTATAAAATTTCTTTTTGTAATTCATTCATTCATCAGTATAAGCTTATTTTTTTATTGACAATTTAACCCGCTAAATAATAGAATATATGAATATATTAAAGAGGAGAACAAAATGTCAGAAAACCCTCCAATGATTGGAAGAAACATACAAAAATTACGTTCAAAGAGAAATTTAACTTTGAATGTTCTTTCTGAAAAATCAGGCGTTTCGAAAGCTATGTTAAGTCAGATTGAATCAAATAAAGTCAATCCTACAATAGCAACCGTTTGGAAAATTGCAAAGGGCCTCGATACAGACCTTCAAAATCTTTTAGAAACTAATTCAGAAGAAAAAAGGACTTTTTCTGTAAATCCAACTACCACAGAAACAGCTGCAAAACTGGAAACTATGGAAAATGGGGTTTTAATCAAAGTTCTTTCACCTTTGAATATGGTAGAAGATTTAGAAATCTACTTACTTACTTTCCCTCCTCATTCAACTCTTCCTTCTGAGCCTCATTTCCCTAATACTAAGGAATTTTTAACTGTTGTTAAGGGTCAAATAAGTGTAAAAGCGGGTGAAAACCACGCTGATTTGAAGAAAAATGACTTTATCATCTACCACAGTGATATTGAACATACAATTTCAAATAACAGCAACCAAATTTCAGTTGTTCATATGGTTGTTCGTTATCAAAATAAAAGAGACTAACAATAGGAGATTTTTGGTATGGAAGAAATAAAAACAGAAGAAAAAAACTCTGTCGGGATGATAATGTCTTATGCAACGGGAAAATTCCTTGCTGAATTTTTAACGGGAGCTTATGGAATAATGGTTTTTTTCTTTTTTGAAAAGGAAATGCATCTTAATCCATGGTATGTAACTATTGCAACAATAATTTATGCAATCTGGAATGCGGTGAATGACCCATTAATTGGATATTTAACCAATAAAAAAGCTCCCATGTCAAAAATATTTGGTCGACGTTTCCCTTGGATAGTAATTGGCCTTACTTTTTGTCTTTTAAGTTTTTGTCTTATTTTTGCACTTCCAAAATCTTGGGCAAATACAATAAATACTAGAGCTATTTTCATTTGGATGGTTATTTTTGTATGTTTATATGATGCTTTTTACACCTTATGGGAAGTAAACTACCAAAGCCTCTATCCTGATAAATTTAGAAACGAAAAAGAACGAATCAGAGTTTCTGGAATTTCAACAGCAATTGGGGTTCTTGGGATTGTAGCTGGATTTTTAATCCCTCCTATGGTTTATGAATATGGAAACCCTGCCTCTTTTGCAAAAGCTGCGGTAATTATTCTTGTTATTGGAGTTATTGTTTCAATTCTGGGAATTCCTGGACTAAAAGAAAATGATAAAATGATTGAAAGGTTTAAACTTAAACAGAATTTTGAAGAGAAACATCCTGAGGAAAAAGTATCTTTTGTTAAATCCATGAAAATCAATTTAAAAAATAAAAACCTTCTAGGATTACTATTATCTATGTTTTTCTATCAAAGTGGCTGTATGTGTATGACAAGCAGTGTTAATTATGTTGTATCTGGAGTTTTAAATAAACCAAGCTCTGCATCAACTCCTATAATGGCTGCAATGTTAGTTGGGGCACTCTTATCAATTTTGATATGGACACGCCTTTCAAAAAAGATAACAAATAATATTAATATGTTGGTTGTTACATGTTTTATAATGGCTATTTTCTGTCTTCCTATGACTTTTATGAGAACAACTCTAGGTTACATTATTTTCATGGGACTTTGGGGACTTGGTTTTGGAGGTTTTTGGACTTTCTCGATTCCTGGGATGGCTGATATTGTCGATGATTTAGTAGTACAACAGAAAAAAAGAAATGATGGAATAGTCATGGGTTTAAGGGCCTTTTTTATGAGACTTTCTTATGCTGTTCAAGCAATTACTTTTGCTCTTTGCCACCAACTTACAGGTTTTAATCCTGAAAATGGTGCAATCCAAACTGCTAAAGCTAAAATGGGAATAAGCTTGCATTTTGCCTTTTTCCCAGCTATATATTTCATTCTTTCTGCACTTTGCTTAATAATTATCTGTAATTTATCAAATGAAAAGATTGAGTATAACCATAAAGAATTGAAAGCTTTAAATTTATAGAGTACAATGAATGCAGTTTAGGAGAATCACAAAGTGCTAGAAAAATTAGAAGAATTCAAGCTTCAACTTGAAAAAATAGATAATAAAATTTCTCAACCCGATACTATGAGAGATATGAACAAATATAAAGCTTTAATGAAAGAAAGAGCTCATATTTCTCCTATAATTGAAGAATTGGTAAAACTCAAATCCTTTAAAGAAGAACTTCAGGAAGCAAACAACATATTAAGAACGGAAAATGACCCAGAACTTATTTCAATGGCAAAAGAAGAAATCGGTGAATTAAAGAAAAACATCGAAAAGACTGAAAACCAAGCAAAAATGTTGATTATTCCTCCAGATCCACTTGATGGAAAAAATATTATTATGGAAATCAGAGCAGGTACTGGTGGAGAAGAAGCAGCATTATTTGCTTCAGATCTTTATCGAATGTACTCCCATTATGCTGAAACGAAAAACTGGACATTAGAAACAATCAGTTTAAATGACACCGGAATTGGTGGAATAAAAGAAATCGTTTTTTCAATAAGCGGAAAAGCTGTTTACGGAAACCTCCGATTTGAAAGTGGCGTACATAGAGTTCAAAGAGTTCCAGAGACTGAATCCGGTGGCCGAGTACATACCTCTGCTGTGACTGTTGCAGTTCTTCCGGAAGCCGAAGAAACCGATATTGAAATTAAACCTGAAGACCTTAAAATTGATGTTATGAGAGCCGGTGGACCTGGTGGACAATGTGTTAACACTACTGATAGTGCCGTTAGACTTACCCACCTTCCTACAGGTCTTGTTGTAATACAACAGGACGAAAAGTCCCAGCTAAAAAATAAAGTAAAAGCTTTAAGAGTACTTAGATCACGTTTATACGACCTTGAAGAAGAAAAGAAAAGGAAAGAAAGGGCTGAAAACCGAAAAAGCCAAGTTGGAACTGGCGATAGAAGTGAAAGAATAAGAACCTACAATTTCCCACAAAATAGAGTTACTGACCATAGAGTTAATTTAACTTTATATAGACTTGATCAAATTATGTCAGGTGATCTTCAAGAAATTATCGATACTTTAAAAGTATCCGCCGGTGAAGAAGCTTTAAAGGAAGCTTGATGACTATTCAAGAGGCAAAACTCAAAGCTGCTGAAAAGCTAAAAACAAAAAGCCCTACTCCAGAATTGGACAGTAGGGTTATTTTGTCTGAACTTTTAAAGCTTAATCAATCTCAATTGATAATCAACTACAAAATGCAACTTTCACCAACTCAAGAAACTCAATTCTTTAATCAGATAGAAAAGAGAGAACACCATGTTCCTGTGGCTTATATAATTGGGAAAAAGGAGTTCTATGCAAGAGATTTTTTTGTAAATGAACATACTTTAATTCCACGTCCTGACACTGAAATTCTAGTTTCCAAAGCTCTTGAGTACCTTAAGAAAAATGCAAAAAAAACCGAAGAATTTTCTATATTAGATTTATGTACAGGAACAGGTTGTATTGGAATATCCCTAGCCTCTGAAGCCGAAAAAGAATACAAACTTAAGCTAACTTTAGCTGATATTGATGAAGAAGCATTGAAAATTGCTAAAAGAAACTCACATTTCATACAAAAAACACCTTTATTTTTCAAAATAAGCGATTTGTTTACTAACTTAAGTAATGAAAAATATGATATAATCACTGCAAATCCTCCTTATTTAACCCAAGATTGGATTGAAGATTTAGAGGAAGATGTTAAGTTAGAACCTAAACTAGCACTTTATGGACATTCAAAAGATGGCTTAGGACTAATTAACAAATTATTGGATAATGCTGCTTATCATTTAAACAGTGGTTCTGCGGTATTTATTGAATGTGATTTCCGTCAAGTACAATTGGTTAAAAAAAAGTTCCTTGAAAAGGGATTTTCTTCAGTTAAAATCGAAAAGGACTTAAACGGATGTAACAGGGTTGTATGGGCAAAATATGCATGAAGAACTTATTAAACAATTTCTAATCCATGTCTCCAGCTATAATAAGGAAGACTATGAGAAAATTAAACAAGCTGCATATTATGCTGATGAAAAGCATCAAGACCAAAAAAGGCGAAGTGGAGAACCTTATTTAATCCATCCCTTAGCTGTTGCAGAAATCCTTATTTCTCTAGGAAGTGACGCAGATACCGTTTGTGGTGGACTTTTACATGATACAGTTGAAGACACTGATGCGACTTTAGAAGAAATCGAAAAACTTTTTGGACTTACTGTTTCCAATATGGTTGAAGGTGAAACTAAAATTTCATCAATTAAAGCCCAAAACAAAAATATTCAAGAAGCAGCCACAATAAGAAAACTATTTTTTACAATGAGCAATGATATTAGAGTTATCATTATTAAATTAGCTGATAAACTTCATAATATGAGAACTCTTGAATACCTAGACCGAACAAGAGCAAAAGAAATTGCTCAAGAATGTTTGGACATATACAGTCCTCTGGCTGATCGACTTGGTATTGCTTGGATAAAAACCGAACTAGAAAATTTATCCTTAAAGATTTTAAAACCAGATGTTTATAAATATATTGAAGACTATCTTGCCTCAAAACAAGTTGAACATAAAAAGTATATTGAAAGAATAACTAAAATTGTCCAAAAAAAATGTTATGAGGCGGGTTATAAAGTCAAAATTATTGGAAGAACCAAACATATTTATTCAATTCATCAAAAAATGAAAAAAAGGAATAAAGATATTGAAGATATCTATGACTTGTTTGGAATAAGGATTCTCTGTGACACTCCTTCAGATTGTTATATACTGCTGGGAATAATCCATAGCATCTGGCTTCCTATTGAAGGAAGATTTAAAGATTATATAGCAATACCGAAATCAAATAATTATCAAAGTTTACATACCACTGTAGTTGCCCTTGAAGGAAAAATTATTGAAATTCAGGTAAGAACTTTTGAAATGGACCAAATCGCAGATTTTGGAGTCGCTTCGCATACTTTATACAAATCAAAGACTGGCAGTGGTCAAGGTTGGAATCCTAATTACAATGTTGATATATATTCTCGTTTAAAAAACTGGAAAACAGAAATTCAACATTCAGATTCCTTTATGGATGACATAAAAACAGAACTTTTAAAAGATACTATAATTGTATTTACCCCAAAGGGAAATCCTATTGATTTACCAGTTGGTTCTACTTCCTTGGACTTTGCATTTAAAATTCATACCGAGGTTGGTTTTCACACCACTGGAGCTAAAGCTAATGGATCCATTATTCCTTTAGGCCAACCATTAAAACATACTCAGGTAATTGAAATTCTTACCAGTCCTCAGGCTCACCCTAAACTTTCTTGGCTTAAGCTAGCTCATAACAACAGTACAAAAGGAAAAATTAGAGCCTGGTTAAATAAAAATGATGAGGGGCTTCTTCTTCAAAAAAATATTATTGCAAAAACAAAAAAAGAAGAAAAAAAGGAAGCTACTGAAGAACCTGAGTTAACTACAAAGATAAAAGATGATGAAATAATTCGTCATGTTACTAATACAACCAATGCCTCATTAATAGTTGGAAAGGAAAAGAACCTTCTAATTTCATTGGCTCATTGTTGCAATCCAACGCCGGGAGACAAAATTATTGGATATGTTTCTCGAGGAAGAGGTATCATTGTTCACCGAAAAGATTGTCCAAATTTGAAAAACATGACAGAAATTGAACAAAGAAGCATAGAGGTTGAGTGGGAAACAGAAAGTACCATGATAACCAAACGTTTTCGACTAACTGCACATAGAACTACCGATCTATTTAGTGAAATCGAAGGAGCCATTAAAAAATATAATGGACACCTTCTTGAAGGAAAACTAAATGATACAGACGATGGTGATTTTGTCGGTAACTTCACAATGGAATGTGACAAAGAAGATTCCTTCAAAAAAATTATTAAAAATCTTAGGGCTATACCAAATATTATTCAAATAGCACCTAGGCTTTAACTATTTTGTTTCAAGATTCATTATTTTGTTAACTCTTCTTTGGTGCCTACCTTCTAGGAATTGTGCATCTAAATAAGCATCTAAAATATCAAGAACATCTTCTTTATAGGTAACTCTTCCCCCAAAAGCAAGGAAATTTGCATCATTATGTTCTTTAGCAAGGGTGGCTGTCATACAATCTTGAACAAGAGCACAACGAATTCCTTTAATCTTATTAGCAGCAATGGAAATCCCTATCCCAGTGCCGCAGCATACTATTCCAAATTCATAGCCACCTTTGTTAAACTCTTTACAAGCTTTCTCAGCTTGATCAGGATAATCAATGGAAACCACTTTATCAATTCCTAGGTAGTTTACTTCATATCCTTTTTCTTCAAGATGTTTCTTAATCTTTAAGGCCAATTCAACTGCACCCTGATCGTTCGCCATAACTACTTTTTTCATTTCATTTCTCCCTATTTATAGTTTGTTTTCCAAGTCCCTTTAAAATAATGATCATACATAGCAACGGAAAAAAACATACTAATATCATTTGTCATAAAATTATAAGCCAAACCCAAAGGCAAAATCCTTTCCCTTTTTCCAGAGGCAGGAGCTCCTACGGTTGCTGGATATAACCTTAAAACCAAAGTTGTAGGCATAAAAATATTTTTATCATTGTGATTATTACAGTAAAGACCAAATCCCACCATAGAATTTATACCCATTCCTGCATTTCTATTTGAAAAAACCCTTTCTCCAAGTAAACTATAATTTAATTCCAAACCCAAGGAAAAATCTTTAATAAAAGAAGGAACAATTTCAAAAGTTCCTATAAGATTCAATTCAAGTTTTTCGGTTAAACCTGCATCAAGACCTAAAAGTAAATTCAAACCATATTCATAGTTATTATCAAAATAATTTTCGTTATGACCAATGGTAAAGCCAATATCTTTCAAAAAGTTTGAAGAATCATCTTTGCTTTCAGCAAAGATTGAAAAGGCAATAATCAATACCAATATTGTTATAATAATTTTTTTCATTCATTTCTCCACTATAAACACATATAGGTAAATCTACAAAAGGTTAATCCCCAAGAATTAATTCCATCTTCGTTAAAATTAACAAAAGGTGAAAACCACTCATAAACAAAATCTTTTTCTAAAAACCTAAAAGCAGCAACTTCCAAAGTAAAGTTTGGATAGAATTCATCATTCCAAAAAAATCCAACTTTTATACTTGGACTCCAAAGAGTAGGATTAATACTTATAGAAGGAAATAATTTATTTTCAAGATAAAACAAATCAAACATTGCTAAAAATCGTACTCCACCAAATTTTATACCTTTAGAACTTGCAGATAAATCAACATTGATTTCTACTCCAGGAGAAAAAAAAGGACAATCCATAATTTTATGATAGGTACTAATACCAACAAGTTGGGTGCTATCACTTTTTCCTGAAAACTCAAATCCAAATCCACTATCATAGGGAAAATCATAAGCTGCAAGACTGAAGGTGATTACCAAAATCAATAATATTAAAATGTATTTTTTCATGCATCAACCTCCAAAAAAGCAAAAAATGAAACCAGGTAAATATTTTAGCTTTTGATAATTATTTGCCGTTTCTAAATCTAGAAGGTGAGTAGTTTGTTTAAGTTCCTGATAATGATCTTTTACTTGTTGAGCAAATTCAATATCATCGACAATAACAATCATTTCATTTGATAGATTCATTGATCTATAGTTGAAATTAGAAGAACCAAATAATGTATATCTTGAATCAACCACTAATAACTTTTCATGAAGTAAAGGAACCATTTCATCACTTGAATTTTCAATCAAAACATTAGCTCCGGTTTCAACAATTCTTAAAAGTGCATAATAAGTTGAATTTCTTTGACTAATTCTTGAGTCAAAGGGTATTATCATTTCATAATAAACATCACGATTTATGGCATTTGAAACCATTTCAAGCATATTTTTATCAAAATACGGAAGGAAAGGAAGACTTAAAACTTCTTTTTCGGCAGAATTTATCAAAACAGAGTAAGCCTTTGCGATATTAAGATTAGTACCATATTGGTCTACAAACCAAGCATTTAAGGTTTCACAGCTACTTCTATTAGGTATTTCAAAGGACGATCTTTCTACTTCATCAATACATTCATGATTCCAATAATCAACAAAATCATCCATGATTAATGAAGCAACATCTGAAGAATGAAAACAGTACATTGCATCTCGCTGTCCTCCAACAGAAGGAGAGCTAGTTGAAATATAATTAATATTCATTCCACCTATGAACAAAGTTTTTCCATCTACAACAAAAAACTTTCTATGTTCTCTTTGGAAAAGTCCAATACCACTGGAAAGTCGATTTACAGAAAATGGGTTATATACAAAAACATGTACTCCACTTTCTTTTAAACTATCCACAGGTCTTAGGTGATATCTTGATTCAGTCATATCAAAAGCTCCGGTGCCGTCCGTAATAAAAAATACATCTACACCACTTTCGCTTTTCTCTTTAAGAATATCAAATATTTTCTGATTCTCATCACATTCCGAACCTAAAAACATTAAACAAACTATATAATCATCGGCCTTCTCAAATTCCTCACAAAGTCGATCCACCCAAAAACTTCCATCATAATACACATCAGGTTTTGAAATTTTAACACTTGGAATTCCATAATCTTCCATCTTTTCAGAAATAGACAAATCATTGTTAATTCCAATTCCATCAACCATTTCTCCAGTTGTAGAACACCCTGTCAAAAACAAAACCATAGAGGCCAAAATAAAAATAAAAACTCTTAATTTCTTCATAACTTTTATAGTTTGATATAATACTATAAATTGAAAGGATGTGGAAGTAATTCTTTAAAAACAAATTTATTAATTACCCCATTAGCAGAAATCAATACAACCTGAGTGTTTTCTAAGGCAAATTCGTTTATAACCTGTAAACATATTGCACATGGAGGTGCAGGCTTTTTATCATCACTTACCACAACAATATAGTCTATAAGGATTTTACCTTCATTAGCAATAGCCTGCATTATTGCAGATCTCTCAGCACAAATTGTTCCGCCATAACTAGAGTTTTCAACATTACAGCCACTATAAATATTTTTAGTGGAAGTAATAAGAGCTGCTCCAACTTTAAAATGTGAATAAGGGGAATAAGAATTATTAAAAGCTTTCCAAGCCTTTGAAATAGCTTTGATTTTTAAATACTCATCCGTTTGTTGCTCAAATATTCCATCCAATTTATCTTTTAATAAAGCTTCAATAGGAAAATCATCCAAATTTGAAACAACTAAATCAGCTCCTGAAGCAATCAACAAATCTCTTTTAAAAGTTCCTTCTACTCCAAGACAAGCGCAACCTGCATTTTTGGCGGAAACTATTCCCGATGGAGAATCTTCTATAACAAGACACTGCTCAGGAGAAAGATTAAGACTTAAAGCTGAGAAGGTATAAATATCGGAAAAAGGCTTCTTCCTTTTTAAATTACTTCCTGAAATAAAAAAGTTAAAATCATCTTCATCAAACCCAACAGTTGCCAAATTTATTTTTGCTTTAATATAATCAGCACTTGTAGCCACTGCAATTTTTATTTGATTTGATGTTAATTGAGATATTAGTTTTACTACTCCCTCTTTAGCATTTAATTTTGTATGGCCCTTTCTCAAACCAAGAGCAAATTGTCTATAAATTTCATACATTTCTTTTTTTGAAGTTTCAAGATCTAACTTTAACCCATATTTTTTTGCAACTTCTCCAATATAAGAATCTTCTCCTGCTCCCACAAAAGGTTCAAAATCTTTGGCTTTGACTTTTACCCCATTGTTTTGAAATAACTCAATAGCAGATAAACAAGTATATTCTTCAGAATCTATTATTACACCATCAACATCAAAAATAATCCCTTTAATCATAATTCCCCGCTTTTTATTTATAAGCCGAACTTAAACTTTCGTTTAACCTTGTTCCTGTTCCAGGTAAGCCCAAATAAACCCCATTTCCCATAACCAAATGGCCTTTAAGATAAGTCATTACAACTTCTCCATTTACCTTCATTCCTTCATAACAAGAATAACCACTTTTTGAATGTATTTTTTCCTTTGTTATTTCCCAACTCATTTCAGGATCAAATAAAATGAAATCTGCATCAGTACCTACAAGAAGACTTCCTTTTTCTGGATATAACCCAAAAATCTTTGCAGGATTTTCACTAAGAAGTTCAACTACTTTCATCAAGCTTAATCTTGTCCCACCTGAAGCAAAAGTATTAATTAGAGGTAAAAGTTCTTCTGTACCAGGGATTCCAGGGAAAATGGTTCTACAATCATTACTTTCTAGTTTTTGTTTATAAGTAAAACTGCAGTGATCAGTTGCAACCACTTGAATTTCTCCATCAATTAAGGCTTTTTGAAGAGCCTTATTATCTTCTTTATCCCTAAGAGGAGGAGTCATAACATATAAGGGACCATTTTCTCCCTCAAGTTTACTTTTATCTAAAAAAAGATAATGCGGAGTCGTTTCAACAATTAACTTAGCACCTTTCTTTCTTAAAGCTCTAACTTCTTCCAATCCTTCTTTACTAGAAAGATGAACAATGTATAAAGGCATATCAAGAGAAAGTGCAATTTCTCCAACCATTTTTATTCCTTCAGCTTCTACTCTTGGAGGTCGAAGTAGAGCATGATCAGATGGTAGGTATCCACCTTTCCAGTTATTGTTAATATCTTGGATAACATCATCACTTTCACAATGTGCTGTAATTAAAATTTCAAGTTTTTTACAAGCAGAGAATAAACGCTTTAACTCTTCTTTATTTGCTAACATGTAACCTACATTCTTGTAGGTGGTAAAAATCTTTATTACTCTAACACCCTTTTCTTTAAGAAGAGAAAGTTGTTCCTCAAGATTTTCTTTCATTGAATAGACCCCTTGATGCAAGGCATAATCAATGGCCATTGTTTCACCCATTTCTTTAGTTCGTATTTCTTCAGAGTCAGATAAACTGATTGTTTTTTGATCATCAGAGAAATCAATTACTGTTGTAACTCCACCATAACTGGCAAGTTTGCTCCCTTCTTTAAAGCCATCAGCAGTAGCTGTTCCTCTAGATACCAAATGATAATGAGTATGACTGTCAATAATGCCAGGAAGGACACATAAACCTTCTGCATTTATAACCTTAGCATCTAATTTATTTTCATCAATTTCTTTTTCAACTTTGGTTATTTTTCCATTACTAACCAGAATATCAGCATGAAAAGCTTTTTTAGAACTAAAAAGCATTCCATTTTTAATCAGTAAATCTTTCATAAAATCCTCCGTTAACTTTTAGCCCTTCAAAACTGGATTCCTAGCGGCAAGAACCTCATCAACTCTTCCAATTACTGTTTTACAAGGAGATTTTTTTAATTCTTCAGGAGTTTTTTCAGCTTTCTCATACAAATCTAGAATTACATCACAACATTCATCCATTACTTGAAGACTTTCTGTTTCAGTAGGTTCAAACATCAATGCTTCATGTACAATCATTGGAAAATACATCGTAGGTGGATGATACCCCCTATCAATAAGGGATTTAGAAATATCTAAGGCACTTACTCCAGTTGAATCTTTCAAATTCTGAAGTGAGAGTACAAATTCATGCATGCATATTCTATCATAAGCTACTTTATATTTTTTCTTTAGTATAACTCTCATGTAGTTTGCATTTAAAACAGCATGCTCACTTGCACTTTTAAGACCATCGCTTCCCATGCTAAGGATATAAGCATAAGCTCTAACTATAACTAAAAAATTACCATAAAAAGAACTAACTTTTCCAAGACTTTTTTCTATATTCCAATCAAGTTTGTATTTTCCATCTTTAAAAACTACATCCGGAATGGGAACAAACTTCTTAAGTTTTTCAACAAAAAGGACTGGACCACTGCCCGGTCCTCCTCCACCATGAGGAGTTGAGAAAGTTTTATGCAAATTAAAATGAACTACATCAAATCCCATATCCCTTGGCCTTGCTTTACCCATTATGGCATTCATGTTTGCTCCATCATAATAAAGTAAACCACCTGCCTCATGAACCATTTTCGAAATCTTAAGAATATCGACTTCAAAAAGCCCAAGAGTATTAGGATTTGTAAGCATTATTCCTGCCACATCAGCTTTGAGATTTTTCTTTAAATCATCAAGATCAACTAAACCCCTTTCATCAGATTTAACAATCCTAATATCAAAACCATTCATATGAGCACTGGCAGGATTTGTCCCATGTGCAGATTCAGGAATCAAGATAATATTTCTTTTTTCCTCTTTTTTATCCAAAAAGTAGGAACGGATAATTTTAAGTCCAGTGTATTCACCATGAGCACCAGCACAAGGTTGAAGAGTTCCCCAATCCATTCCTGAAATCTCACATAAGTCTTTTATCATTTCATAATAAATTTTCAAACAACCTTGAACTGTATCTTCATCTTGAAGTGGATGTATATTATTAAAACCATCAAGACTTGCTAATCTTTCATTTACTTTAGGATTATACTTCATAGTACAAGAGCCTAAAGGATAAAATCCAAAATCAACACCAAAGGCCATTGAAGATAGTTTTGAAAAATGTCGAACCAAATCAAGCTCAGACACCTCAGGCAAAATTGCTTCATCTAATCTTGTAAAACAATCTTTAACAGGCTTAGCTGGTTTTACATCTAGAGGAGGAAACTTATAAGCACTACGTCCTTTTACTGAATTATTTATTAATAATTTTTCACTATTCATTTTCCAATCTCCCGACTATTTCAAGATATTCATCCAGCTCTTCTTTTGTTCTTTTTTCAGTAACTGCAACAAGAAGGGTTTTCTCATCTTCTTTGTTCTTTGTTAGTGAATATAGCCGAACTCCGCCAAAAATACCTTTTTCTTTTAAAAGAAAAAGAAATTTTTCCAATCTTTCAAGACTATCAAATTCTATTGGAAACTCTAAGAAAAAATCATTATTCTTAGTACTAACGAAAGACAATTTCTTAAGTCCTTCAAAAAGGTATTGGGCTTTAGCTCTACTTTGAAGTGCCGCTTCTTTCATACCCTTAAAACCAAGTTGACTTGTATAAATTACATTCATTATTGAAATTAAAGCTTCATTTGAACAAATATTACTAGTGGCTCTTTCACGTTTAATGTGCTGTTCTCTTGCTTGAAGAGTTAAAACATAGGCTGTATTTCCTTGATTATCAAAAGTTTTTCCAACAATTCGACCTGGAATTTTACGCATCAAAGCATCACTAACTGCCATATAACCAGCACTAGGTCCGCCAAAAGCCATTGGAACACCAAGACTTTGAGTATCACCAATTGCAATATCGCTTCCCCACTGTCCTTGTGACTTTTGAAGAGTTAAACTAAGAGGATCACTAGAAATAGCAAATAGACCTTTAAAAGAATGAACAATTGAACTTATCCCAGTCAAATCTTCAAAAAATCCATACTTATTTGGAGTTTGTACCATAAGACCAGCTGTTTTATTTGTAATTAAACCTTCTAAAACATCAAAGTCACTTACTCCCTCTTTTTCGGGTAGTATTACCAAAATATTCCCAGTTCCTTTAATCCAAGTTTTTATACACTCTAGAGAAAAAGGTGAAATAGTCGAACTAACTATTATTTCATTGCAGGATCTTTTTGATGAAAGAATTAAACTTGCAGCTTCTGCTGCAGCTGAAGCTCCATCATAGAGGGTAGCATTTGAGACTGGTAAAGAAGTAAGACTACAAATCATAGTTTGAAATTCAAAAAAAGCCTCAAGTATTCCTTGAGATATTTCAGCTTGATAAGGAGTATAACTTGTAACAAAACCAGGCAAGGAAGAAAGTGAAGTTACTGCACTTGGAATTATGTGATCATAAACTCCAGCTCCAAGAAAAGAAACACCCTGAACATTCAACTTTGCCAGTTTTTTAACTTTCCTTATTACTTCTTCTTCGCTTAAACCTTCATCAATATTGAGAAAATCTTTTAAAAGGCAACCACCTTCTTTTAAATCCACAAAAAGTTCATCAATTGAATTGACACCAATAGCTTCCAGCATTTTTTTTTCATCGCCGAAGGTATGGGGAATATATGAATACATTTCTACCTCTAATCTAAAGTTTTTAAATATTCGCGGTAAGCCTCTGCATCAAGCAAATCTTCTTCCATTTTGATATCTTTCAGTTTGAAAATAAAATTACTGTAACTATCTTTATTAAGTAATTCAGGATTATCTGAAAGTTCTTCATTAACTTCACTAACAGTTCCAGATACTGGCGAGTAGATTGCACTAGCAGCCTTTACAGACTCAACATTGGCAATTTCTTCTTTAGCACTAAATTCATCATCAACAACTGGAAGTTCTACATACACAATTTCTCCTAAAGAAGTCTGTGCATAATCAGTTATTCCTACGGTAGCTTCAGTTCCTTCGACTTTTAACCATTCGTGGTCTTTTGTATAAAGCAACCCGTCAATTATTTTACTCATATTTTCCTCCAAACAAAAATCTATTTAATTTGAAAACTATCTTCTAAAAATTTTAGGTCCAATTCAGGATACAATAAAAACTTTTTTAGAAGTACATGGACTCTTTTATTTGCTTCTTCTTTAACACTTTCATCTAACAAATATTTAACTTTGCTCGGTTCACCCGCATTTGAACCTTTGGTAAGAATTTTTGGTTTTATATTCTTTAGCACAAAAGAAATTATATCAGCAATTTCCTTCATTTCCCTTTCGCCCATTTTGAGTGTTGTTACAGCTGGAGTTCCAATTCGAAGTCCACTAGTGTACCAAGGGCCATTCAGGTCATAAGGGAGGGCATTACGATTTAAGGTAACTCCACATTCTCTTAAAGCAGCTTCTGCTTGTTTTCCATTAATACCAAATTGTGTTACATCCACCAACATAAGATGATTATCAGTTCCATTTGTTTGAATTTTAATTCCATCTTGCATGAAATAAGAAGCCATTGCTTTGGCATTTTTTACTATTGCTGCAGCATATTCTTGAAACTCAGGTTTCCCTGCTTCAGCCAAAGCAACTGCTTTTGCTGCCATTACATGTGGTAAAGGTCCACCTATAACCAAAGGACAACCTTTGTCCACTGATTCAGCAAATTCTTCTTTACATAAAATCATTCCACCTCTGGGGCCACGAAGAGTTTTATGTGTTGTTGTCGTTACTACATCAGCCCATTTTACAGGATTGTATATTCCTTCAAATACCTTTCCAGCAACCAATCCACAGAAATGAGCCATATCAACCATGAAAACTGCATGGCATTTTTTAGCAATTTCACTCATCCTCTTAAAATCAATAAGCCTTGGATAAGCGCTGTAACCGGCCAAAAGTATCAAAGGTTTGATTTCCATCGCCATTTTCTCTATTTCATCATAATCAAGAAGCCCAGTCTTCTTGTCTACTGAATAACTGTAGGCATCAAACATTTGAGCTGAAATATTCTGTCTATAACCGTGAGTTAAATGTCCACCACTATAATAATCAAGACCAAGCAATCTCTGGTTTCCAGTCAATTTCCTAATTTCATTCCATTGATCCCTTGTTAATTTGCTTACATCAGTAATTCCCATTTTTTCAAGTGCAGGATTTTGCACCACATGATTTATTATTGCCCAATAAGCACATAAATTAGCATCTGCTCCACTATGAGGTTGAACATAAGCATGATCAGCTTTAAACAATTTACAAGCAAGTTCATCTGCATAAGATTCTATATAGTCAACATTATCACAACCTGAATAAAATCGGTGATAAGGATAACCTTCACAATACTTGTCTGTTAACAAATTTCCCATTGCAAACTGAACCGAAGGGCTACAATAGTTTTCACTGGCAATCAACTTTAAATAAGATCGTTGGTCTCTTAATTCACATACAATAGAACTTGCAACCTCAGGGCTAACTTCTTTTATCTTTTCTAAAGAAGCAACATAGGAAGCCATTGTAGCGTTTATCTTGCCACTTTTCAAATATTCTTCCAGTTCCTTGGACATAAATACCTCCTAAACAGTATCCCCATTCTATAACTAAAATAGCGTAAATACAATTATTTTTTCAATAAAAACTTTTTTTGAAACAAAATAAAATAAGTGGATTAACTTATTTTATTCAAATTGTTTAAATAAAAGAAATTATAACAAATTATTTAACTTTATAATTGAATATCGTAACTGTATCATCTGGATTAAATCTAAATGAAATTGAAAAATATTCTGTGTGCTGGAAGAAAAAGTTATTATATGGAGATCTTCCATTATGATAGGTTAGTTCAATAGAAACAGTTTTAGAAAGGTTTTGGGAAATTTTAATATTATGTTCCATTTCCCAGGGGGCATTTTTGTCAAAACTAACTGAACCACCATTTTCATGATCATACTGAATTTTACCTTCTTCATATAAATGTAAATCATAACCAATAGTAGTATTTCCCAAAGTCTTAAATACAGGATAAGCTACCTCAATTCCAGTAGAAATTATTCTAGCATTATAAGAATCAGGATAACCAGGGTCGACAGACTGGCCTTTTAACCTCTTTAGCCAATTAGGGGCAAACATATTAGGTCGTAATGTACTAATATCTTTAGGAGGGAAATTATACTCTACATAAACCCTTAACCAAGAATTTGGTTCAATTGAAAGACCAACAACATAATCATTCATCCTAATATACTTATAGCCCATCCAGTTTTCAACAGTTGGAATAATGCCACTTGCCTTTTTGTAAATAGCATCACCGTAATGAGTACAATAATGATGGTTTCCAACTCTCATAGACACAAAATCAGCAACTCTGAAAGAAACTCCATAAAAATAAATACCATCATAGCCATAGCTATCATTAAAATCACCTGTGTAAAATGACTGTAGTTCTGCTTGAATTGAAAAATCAATTGATAAGGGGCTTAGCCAATGATTGAATGTGAAAGTATTTCTAGCTATTCCAATAGTCTCTCCAAGTTTAATTTCAATCATTGAATCCTTAGATGAAAAATCTCCACTAAATTTCCAAACTTTTACTTCTTGCTCTCCACTAGAAACATATGAATCTTGAAGGATTTTATCAGGGGAACCTTCAAAATAGTTTAGATAATTAAGACTTATATCAGGTCTTACCCTATCAGCAAAATATTCTTTGTGCAGAGGATGTAAGGAAATCATATCAAATTGATAACCAAAATCTGCAAACAATTCCGTAATAACTATCAAAAACATAACCAAACCTATTAATACTTTCTTTTTCATAAATACATTCTCCTGAAAATCAATGAAAGAACTCTAGAACGTCTCATTAATTAATTGGTTTTCTATATATCGAAAAGTGTTACTGTATCATCTGGATTAAATCTTAAACCAATTGCAATATATTGAGTATGTTGGTCAAAATTGTTATTAAATGGAGATCTTCCATTATGATAAGCTATTTCAACAGAAACTGTTCTTGAAAGACCTTGAGCAATTTTAATATTATGTTCCATTTCCCAAGGAGCATCTTCATCAAAAGTTATTTCACCACCATTTTCATGATCATACTTAACCTTACCCTCTTCATAAAAACGTAAATCATAACCAATTGCTGTTTTTCCCAAATTTTTAAACAAGGAAAAAGTTAATTCTATTCCAGTGGCAACTATTCTTGCATTGTAGGAATCAGGATATTCAGGATTAATGTAAAGACCATCTCTCATTATCCAATTAGGAGCAAACATATCAGGTCTAATACTATAAATTCCTCTCGGTGGATAATCAACCTCTCCGTAAATTCTTAACCAAGAGCAAGGTTCAATTGAAATGGAAAATAAACGTGTTTGCATTCTAACATATTTATAGGTTAACCAAAAATTATTACCATTTTGACCAAAAGTATTATTTTGAACTTGTTTAAGAATAGCATCTCCATAATGAGAACAATAATGATGATTACCAAATCTAAATGATATAAAATCGCCAATCTTGCAGGTAAGACCATAAAAATACATTCCATCGTAACCTATATTATCATCAAAACTTCCTCTAAAGAAAAATGAAAGAACACCTTGCATTGAAAAATCAAAAGAAATTGGACTTAGCCAACTATCAAAAGTAAAAGTATTTCTAACTAGGCCAAAAGTTTCTCCTGTTTGTAAATTAACCATTCTATTCTTTGGTTCAATATCAGCATCAAAAGGAAAAACAACCACTTTTTGTACAGTATTATCTTTATTAAAAAAAGTATCTTGAATAATCTTATCAGGAAAACCTTCACTAAAGGACAAATAACTTATACTTAAGCCTGCCCTACCTCTATTAGCAAGATATTCGCTATATATCGGATCCAAAGAAAGCAAATCTAGCTTATAACCAAAATCCGCAAAAACTGAAAATATAATAAAAAAACACAACAAAAAACATATAGAAAATCGCTTTTTCATAAATAAAGTCTCCAAGTCAAATACTTATATTTTAGTTAAATAACAGAAAATAATTGAAAAAAACTATTGTGTTCATTTATTCATGCCAAAAATTATTCTGAAATTTAAATTAAACTAATTTCAGATATTAAACCATGTTTTCTAATTTGTAAACTACAAATAAAATATTAAAAATTTTACTAAACTCTTAAATTTCCTTAATTTTTGCCTTAAATTAAGATTTAAGTTCAAAAAAGCAAAAAATTGCTTGTTTAATGTGTTTTAGAATTGAAAAAAAGTTGACACAGATTAAGCGTTAATTTATACTTTGAAAGAAATTTAGGAGGGACGATGTCCAAAGAAGAAGCAATTGAAGTTGAGGGAATAGTTAAAGAATCACTCCCCAACACCATGTTCAAAGTAGAGCTTAAGAATGCTCACATAATTCTTGCACATATTTCAGGCAAAATGCGTAAGAATCAGATTAAAATAGTGCCTGGTGATAGAGTAAAAATTGAAATGTCACCATATGACCTAACTAAGGGTCGTATTGTTTATAGAGAGAAATAACACTTTTTTTCATGAATAAAGAGAAGAGACTATTGTAATTTTTTACAATGGTTTCTTTTTTTATAATATTTTATTCAACAATCTTTTTTAAAATTTTAATAGCTTCTTGAACTTCATCTACAGTTGTATAGGGCCCTGGTGACAACCTAATTGTACCGGAAGGAAAAGTTCCCATAAATTGATGAGCAATAGGGGCACAATGAAGTCCAACTCTAGTTTCAACCCCATTATTGGCCAATTCAGCAGCCACATCGGCATTGTCTCGTTTATTGCAGGTAATTGAAATGGCACTAGTTCTGTTGGCAGATGTACGCTTTCCATAAACTTTAATATTGTCAATAGTTAGTAATCCTTCCAGTAATAAATCAATTACTCTATGATAGTTTTTAGTTAGTGCCTCTTTATTGTTATTAAAATCTTCAATAGCAGCTAAAAGGCCGACTATACCATCTAAATTCAAGGTTCCAGCTTCAAGATGGTCTGGAAGAAAATCTGGCATAGTAAGCTTATCACTGCTACTTCCAGTTCCACCTGCTTCTAAAGGAGGAAGAGATTTTAATAATTGTGAGGTTCCTACAATTCCTCCTATACCAGTTGGGCCTGCCAGTCCTTTGTGGCCTGTAAATGCTACTGCATCCACACCATCAAGACTTAATGGAACAAAAGGAAGAGCTTGAGCGGTGTCAACAATTAAAAGAAGATGGCATTCATGAGCAAATTGTTTAGCAGCATTTAAATCCTGAACAGTTCCAAATACATTAGATGCTTGTGTAATTACAAGAGCTTTAGTATTTGGTCTAATCAAATTTTTAGCTTTTGAAAATAAAGTATCTCCTTCTTTACTACAGGGTATTGTTGTGTAAGAAATACCAGAAGCAACAATTGGTCTAGCAACTGCATTGTGTTCAAGAGAGGTAATTAACACATGATCGGCTGCTTTAAATATTCCTTTAATAAGGATATTCAAAGATTGGGTCACGCCTCCTGTAAAAATAACATTTTTTATGTTATCACACTTGAATAATTTTCCCACTGCCCTTCTGCAATTCAATAACATAAGTGATGAATCCAAGGCACTTTGGTAACAGCCTCGAGATGGATTACTACCACCATTTTCCATAAAATCAACCATGGCGGGAATTACTTTTTTTGAAATAGGATAAGCAGTACTTGCATTATCGAGATAAATTCCGTGTTTTGTATACATGTCGAAAGTATAACATAGCAAAAATAGATTGCAACAGTTTTTTGTTGAATCAATAACCAGATAGTGATATAACCTGTCTTTGACAGCAGAAGAAGAAAAAAATCCTTGTAAAGCATTGTAATATAGATATTTAAAAAGAATTTCCAATTACATAAAAGTGTAGTGTTTTTTTATATTTATATATTTATTTTTATAAAAAAAGTTTATCAGTAACTTTATCAAATTCAGTTAATATTTTATTGTTTTATAATGAATTAAGTTTTAAATATTTTACATTTTATTGTAGGTACTTACTCTTATTTTTTTGTTTTTGCAATTATATTCCTTATTTCACCAGTGGTTAAAAATTTTCTATTAAATGTAGTTCCAAGACTTTTATCTATTGCAGCTAAAGTCTTGTTGAAATAGTCAAATAAATAAAAATTATCTTCCATCTTAGATCCATTTGCTTTTCTTAAACTGTCTATTATCTCTTTTGTTGTATATCCTGGACCTAAATTCTTTTCTATTAATCTAACTA